>JAFZWX010000226.1 GCA_017617145.1 Treponema sp.
ATATAATAAGCATTAATATCTTAATTAAAGAGGTTTATAGAAATGAAACGATTATTTGTTTTTTTAATGGCACTTACTTTTTTCTGTTCTTCTTTTACAGCTTGTAAGCAGAATGCAGAGAAAAAGGAAAAAGAAAGGCCTTTACCGGAAGGAGTTGACGGAAGGTTCAAACTTCATGATTATTACAGTTATAATCTTGATGATTATCAGTTTATGATAATGACTGACGAAAAATTATCTTTTGTGTATGAAATTGAATTAAATAATCCTGGTGATACATATATCATCCTTAATACTGATATGAATAATCAGATGAGATATGCGTGTGCCCAAAAAACAGGCTTACGATGTGACTGTGTATTTACATTGCGTGATTCAGAAGGAAATGCTGTAGAAGTTTTAGACCAGCAAGGTTCTATAAAACTAGACGGAAAAACAGATGATCAGGCTTTTTCGTTTATCTGTCCGGAAGAAAAAGGAACATATTATCTTGAAATAATTCCATACAACATAGAAAATAGAGGAAATGTTGGTTTATATTTATATCATGGAAAACCAATTTCTGATTTTACATTAGATTTGACAAATGTAACTGTAGGAGTCGGTAATTCAGTAAATGTTCCTTTTACCTATACAAGTGAAGATGCTACTGATTCTTATGGATTTTATTTTTTTGCAGTCCCATACGGTTCTAGTGATAATATGACTGATTATAGTATTTCATCAACTTGTGTGGTAAATAAGGACGGTACAGGTTACGTAACTGTTTATGGAATTATACCTGGAAATGGAAGTTTTAGAATAAAAGAAGGTGTTTCTGGAATAGAAAGAAATTGTAATGTATCTGTATATATAGATACGACAGCGTCTTATGAGTCGATTCCCTGTGGAACATCTTTATCTCCGTCTGACAGTGATTTTACAGTTGTAAATTCGGAAGGTTATGTTCAATCTAAACTATATGAGTTAAATTTGACAAAAGATGTTAATTATATGATTGATTATCTTTCTTCTTGGGAACAATCATATTGGTATGTATTATATGATTCTACTGGTTCAAAACTGGTTTCCGCTATAAATGATAAATTGTGTCTTAGACCGGAAACATCAGGAAAATATTATTTGTTAGTAAAAAATTATGATACATATAGTGATGGGGTAACGGGTGTTTATCTTCATTCAGTTACAGCCATATCATCGCTTCAGTTTGCAAACACTCAGGAGACCTTGAAAATAGGTGAATCTAAAACAATGAATGCTTCATATACAGGTTCTTCTGATTTTTCGCTGGCATTTGAAATTGAAAACAATAATGAACAGGTATATATTGAACGAATTGATAATAACGGAGACGGTACAGTTTCTGTTAAGCTTGTTTCCTTAGGTCCTGTGGATTCTGATATATATCTTGTAGAAAAGGTTTCATGTTTAAGAACACGCTGCAGAATAAAAGCAGAGTTTATTTCTTCAGATGCAATTCCAATCAATTCGTCTGCAATCGGAAATCAGTCAAGTGTAAATCAAAATGATTATACCAAGTCTTATCTTGATAGAAGAACTGCTGTATATTATAAGCTTGAACTTGAAGCAGATAAAGAATATCATCTGGAAGTTTTTGATAACTGTGCTTATAAGCGTTTCTTCAGTGAAATACCGGATGGTTTTTCACTTACAGACGGATTGTTTTATATGTATGATTCTCAAGGAAATATTGTGACTGTAAATGACAAGGGTAATATAAGAAAAAGGTTTGATGGTTCTGATAATGCTTATGATGGATATTATACACCGTCCGCTTCAGGAACATATTATTTATTATTAACACTTTATAATCCTGAAAGCAGTGGTGAAGGAGACGTATACTTTCATATCTACAAAGCGGATTAGTCAGGATTATCAGGCAGATACTAGAATCTTTTTTTACTTTGTGATAATATACAATCTCAGTATGAATACTGAAGTTTGTTTAGAAATTTTTATTCTCAAGGTAAAAAAATCTGTTCATACTATTTTTATTTTGTGATTTCTAAGGCGAAATTCTTTTTTAAGGATTTCGCTTTTTTTTATAATTACTCTGAATTTGGAGTTAAAAACAAATGTGAGAGGAGGTAATCTTTATGGCAAAGATAACAGTTAAAGATACTGATATTGCAATTGTTCAAGTGAACAATGAAGATTATTTTTGTCTCACCGACATGTTGAAAGCTAAAGACGGTGATTTTTTTGTTACGGATTGGCTTAGAAATCGAAACACGCTTGAATATATTGGTATTTGGGAACAAGTATACAATCCCGGTTTTAATTACGGCGAATTCGCCATAATTAAAAGTCAGGCAGGATTGAACAGCTTTAAAATAAGTGTAAAAGAATTTGTTGAACGGACAAATGCCATCAGTTTACAGGCAAAAGCAGGTCGTTACGGCGGCACTTATGCACATAAAGATATAGCTCTTGAATTTGCTATGTGGATAAGTCCTGAATTCAAGATTTATATTGTCAAAGAATTTCAACGCTTAAAAGATGAAGAACAAAAGCAGCTCGGTTGGTCTGTAAAGAGAGAGCTTTCTAAGTTGAATTATCATATTCATACAGATGCGATAAAGCAGAATCTGATTCCACCGGAGCTTACGTCACAGCAAAAATCTTTTGTTTATGCAGAGAAGGCAGATGTTTTAAATGTTGCGCTTTTGGGTATTACTGCAAAAGAATGGAGAGAAGCAAATCCTGATTTGAAGGGAAATATCCGTGATTATGCAACGATAAATCAGTTGATTTGTCTGAGTAATATGGAAAATCTGAATGCTGTGTTTATTCAGAAGGGAATTGAACAGCAGGAAAGACTTGTAGAACTGAATAAAATTGCAATTCAGCAGATGAAAGTTCTGGAAACTGTTGAAGACAGACAATTGTTGAAGTGAGAATGACACATGGTATGTCCGGTGTAAGTCCGAATATTATAAAACAGATTTTTAATAGGAGTGTAAAAATATATGAAAAGAACAGACATCAACAAGGTTTTGATTATTGGTTCGGGGCCGATTGTTATTGGACAGGCTTGCGAGTTTGACTATTCGGGAACTCAGGCTTGTAAGGCTTTGCGCGAACAGGGATACAAGATTGTTTTGGTAAACTCAAACCCTGCTACTATTATGACTGACCCAGTTATGGCAGATGCTACTTATATTGAGCCGCTTAATGTTGAGCGTCTTTCGCAGATTATTGAAAAGGAACGTCCAGATGCGCTGCTTCCTAACCTTGGTGGACAGACTGGTTTGAATATGGCTTGTGAGCTTAATAAGGCCGGCGTTCTTGATAAATATGGTGTAAAGGTTATTGGTGTAAATCTTGATGCTATTGAGCGTGGTGAAGACCGTGAGATTTTTAAGGAGACAATGAAGAGTCTTGGAATTGAAACTCCACGTTCCGGCATTTGTCATACTGTAGAAGGTGCTGAAAAGATTGCTGAAGAAATCGGCTTCCCTCTGGTTGTTCGTCCTGCTTATACTATGGGCGGTCAGGGCGGTGGATTCTGCTACAATGTTGAAGAGCTTCGCACTATTGTTGCCAACGGTCTGGATCTTTCTATGACTCATCAGTGTTTGATTGAAGAGTCTATTCTTGGTTGGGAAGAGCTTGAAGTTGAAGTTGTTCGCGATTCCAAGAACCAGATGATTGCAATTTGTTTTATTGAAAACATTGATGCTGTTGGTGTTCATACCGGTGACTCTTTCTGTTCTGCTCCGTTTATGACTATTGATAAGGAGCTTGAGGCAAGACTCCAGCGCGACGCATTTAAGATTGTAGAGTCGATTGGTGTTATTGGTGGTACTAACGTTCAGTTTGCACATAACCCAAAAACCGGTCGTGTTGTTATTATTGAAATTAACCCTCGTACTTCTCGTTCGTCGGCTTTGGCTTCTAAGGCTACAGGTTTCCCAATTGCGCTGATTTCTGCAAAATTGGCTTCTGGTATGACGCTTGATGAGATTCCTTACTGGCGCGATGGTACTTTGGAAAAATATACTCCGGGTGGAGCTCCGGACGGCGACTATGTTGTATTGAAGTTTGCACGCTGGGCATTTGAAAAGTTCCGTGGTGTTGAAGATTCTCTTGGTACTTCTATGAAGGCTGTTGGTGAAGTTATGTCTATCGGTAAGACTTTCAAAGAGACTTTCCAGAAGGCTATCCGTGGTTTGGAAAATGGCCGCTCGGGACTTGGTTTTGCCAAGGACTTTAACCGCAAGAGCGCTGATGAACTTTGCGAAATGCTTAAGACTGCTTCAAGCGAGCGCTACTTCCAGTTGTACGAGGCAATCCGTAAGGGTGTTTCGCTTGATAAGCTTTATGAAATTACTTACGTTAAAAAATACTTCCTTGAGCAGATGAAAGAGCTTGTTGACCTTGAAGAGGAAATGCTTAAGAACCCTGGACGCGTTCCTGAAGACAAGCTTTTGATTCAGGCTAAGAAGGACGGCTTCAGCGACAAGTACCTCTCAAAGATTTTGAAGGTTGCAGAAAAAGATATCCGTAACCGCCGCAAGGAACTTGGAATTAAAGAAGCTTGGCTTTCTGTTCCTGTAAGCGGTGTTGAAAATGCTAACTACTACTATTCTACATATAATGCTGAGGACAAATCGGTTGCAACCGACAACAAGAAAAAGATTATGATTCTTGGCGGTGGTCCAAACAGAATTGGTCAGGGTATTGAGTTTGACTACTGCTGCTGTCATGCGGCTATGCAGCTTAAGGAAATGGGCTACGAGACAATCATCGTAAACTGTAACCCTGAAACTGTTTCTACTGACTATGATACTTCTGATAAGCTTTACTTTGAACCGGTTACAACAGAAGATGTTCTTCAGATTTACGAAAAGGAAAAGCCATTCGGAGTTATCGTTCAGTTTGGTGGACAGACTCCGCTTAATATTGCGCGCGAACTTCAGGAAAACGGAGTTAACATCTTGGGAACAAGCATCGACTCTATCGACATTGCCGAAGACCGCGACCTCTTCCGCCACATGATGGAAAAACTTGAAATCCCAATGCCGGAAAGCGGAATGGCTATCAACTTTGAAGAAGCTAAGGCCTGCGCTGATAAGATCGGCTACCCTATCATGATTCGTCCTTCTTTCGTTCTTGGTGGACGCGGAATGGAAGTAATTTATGATGAAGCTACTTTGAAAGAATACGTTGAAAAGGCTGTTGGTGTTACACCGGATCGCCCATTGCTCATCGACCGCTTCCTTAAGAATGCTCTTGAATGTGAAGCAGACGCTCTTGCAGACTCAACCCACGTTTACATTCCTGCTGTTATGGAGCACGTTGAGCTTGCAGGTATTCACTCGGGAGACTCTGCCTGTGTAATTCCTCCGGTTTCGATTCCGGCTGATAATCTTGCAACAATTAAAGAATATACAAAGAAGATTGCAGAGTCTTTGCACGTTTGCGGTTTGATGAACATGCAGTACGCAATCGAAGACGGAAAGGTTTACGTAATTGAAGCAAACCCTCGTGCAAGCCGTACAGTTCCACTTGTATCAAAGGTTTGTGATACACAGATGGCTCGTCTGGCAACCCGCATGATGCTTGGTGAATCACTTGAATCACTCGGCCTCAAAGACAAGAAGATTCCTTACTACGGCGCAAAAGAGGCTGTATTGCCTTGGAGCCGCTTCCCTGGAGTTGACCCAATCCTTGGACCAGAAATGCGTTCAACAGGTGAAGTTCTTGGTCTGGCAGATACCTTCCCTCTGGCCTTCTACAAAGCAGAGGAAGCCGCAGGTTCTGAATTGCCACACGCTCCGGCTGCCTGGGAAAACAAAAAGGTTCTCATCTCTCTGAGCAACAAAGAAAGCCAGAAAGAAGAAGTTCTCACAATCGGAAAAACTTTGAAGGACCTTGGCTTTACCCTGGTTGGAACTCAAGGCACCGCCGACTTCTACAACGCCAACGGAATCAAGTGCGAAGTTGTAAACAAAATCGGTGCCGGCCGCCCAGACGTTGTAGACTTGATTATGAACAAGGAAGTTTGCCTTGTAATCAACACACCAAAAGCAAAACGCAACTACGCCGAAGACCGCAAGACAATCCGCAAGGCTTGTTTGAAGTATAAGGTTTCTTATATTACAACACTCGCTGGAGCTCTGGCTGCTGTTAAGGGTATTGAAAGCGTTAAGAATGGTAACGGTGGTGAAGGTGGAGTTAAGAGCCTTCAGGAATATCACAGTTTGATTAAATAAAAGATTCCCCGGTCAAGCCGGGGAATGACACCGGGGTCCCTGAGGATTGCACTGCGGTACCTGAGCCTGTCGAAGGGCCACACCACATGTCATTGTCGAGCTTGACCCGACAATCTTTCTTATGAACGCCAGTTCCAATGGAGCTGGCGTTTTTTCGTGAAGTCGCAAAATGCGACTTCACGGACTTCTTGTTATGTTTTTTTTACACCACTAAAATCGGATTCTTCTTCAAATCATCTACAATCTTATGATACACTTTTGTATCTTCAATTTTTGTTATGGTATTGATTTTATTGCCAGAGTCTTTTGACGAGGCTCCACAATGATAGATTTTTTCATCAGGCGTGTTGTAATCAAGTACAATATAACGGTCGTGGTAAATGCCGTTGGTCTTTTGAAATGAAAGTTTAATACTAGGATACTCTTTTGTGAAATCCGAGAGTTCAGTTCTATTCAGTCCTTTGTGAATGTTGTCGGAAAAAACAATAATTTGTACAGCCGTTTTTGCGTATGAAAGCAAGGTGAGAGTTTTTAAGTTTATATAATTATCAATTACATAAATCGTTTGTTTTGCTTGCTGATAAATTTTTATATAAGCGGTATCTGCCTCAACTGCTTTGCCGTTTAGAACAAGAACTTCGCGTATAGCCGACAATTCTGAAAAATCGTTGATTATACTCATAAGGTAATCTTTAGAGACCATCGTTTCTTTTATTTGGGCTATGTCGTCCGTGTTTCTTACAGTCTGAATCGAAAGATTTGCAAGTTCTGTACCATCAAGGAGTGCACGATTATCAAGAATAAAATCTTTCATTTTTTTGAAGATTCGTATGAGAGCTTTGCTTTGCTGGGTAGCAAGTTCTCCTTTTAGAACAGTCATAAGCATATAGATTCCCTGTTCAGTAAAGGCATAGGGAAGGTATTTGGAGTATTTTCCTTGTTCTAAGGTCAAAAAATTTGACCTTAGAAATTCATTAACTTCATCTTTGGTAAGTTGGAATCTAAAATCCTCATCAAATTTTTCGATATTATTACGAACCTGCTGGTTAAATGCTTTTGTCGTATATCCGTAGATTTGTGCTAAATCCATATCCAGCATGACTTTAACACCACGGATGGTGTAGATTTTGTTTTCGATTTGTAAGGTTGAAATTTCTTTTTCCATACCATAGCCTCCAGGAGTTTTTGAGATTCAGCGCTTGTCCAACCCCGGGCCTGAATTATGGTAAAGAAAATAAAAGAGATGTTATTAAGCCCTTCGACAAGCTCAGGGACCCCGAGAATTATAACCACACATACTAACAAACGCTAATAATTGTTGGATATGACCTTCTGTGCGGTGGCTTTACGATTTAAATATAATGGGTTTTTGGGATAAAGACAATGGAGAAGATTAAATACTCTCTTTTTTTATTTTATCCAGCATCTTATTTACTCCGTTGCGGATTTCTTCAACAATTTCGTCAGTCATCTGTGCACGGATTTTTTCATTTTCTGGGGTTTCTTCTATTACGACAGGAGTTTTATCTTGAGGGATGAAAAGCTGATAAACTTCGACATTTAAGGCATTGGCGATTTTGACAAGGGTATCAGGGCTGGGAAAACGCCTCTTTCCTTCAAAAGCATTTATTGCTTGATAAGAAATTCCAATCTTTTCTGCAAGAGTTTCTTGTGTGAATTTTCCTGCTCTATAGCGTTTTATATTAGATGCAAACGCTTCATGTAGTTCCTTTTCAGTCATACTTACATTTTGTAGGTTTTTTATTTACATTAACACTTACAATATGTAAAATATGATTAATGCCTACAAATAGTAAGTGTAAAGTAAGAGAATCACAATCTGTAAAGAAATCTTCTCAAATCAAATCACGCAAACGAGTTGCAGAAAGAGGCGAAGTTTTTACTGCCGAACGTGAAGTAAAAGCCATGTGCGATCTGGTAAAAGATGAAACAGAACGTATAGACAGCCGTTTCTTAGAGCCGGCGTGCGGAGATGGGAACTTTCTGGCAGAAATTCTTGAACGAAAGCTTGCTGTTGTTTCGCGTACTTATGCAAAAAATCCAAACGATTGGGAAAAATATTCTGTTGTTGCAGTTAGTTCTGTTTATGGCGTTGACATAATGGCAGACAATGCCGCTATCTGTCGAAACAGGCTATTTGAAATTTGGCAGAAACAGTATGAACAATATTGCAAAAAATTAACCACAGAGCAAAAGGAAGAAACTAAAAAGTCTGTTCGCTTTATTTTAGAAAGAAACATTCTTTTAGGTAATGCTTTAAGTCTAAAAGAAGTAGATGAAAATCAAAATGATAAAACAACTCCAATAATTTTTAGTGAATGGTCGCTCATAGGTACAAAGCTAAAACGCCGCGACTTTATCTTTAATGATCTTGTAAATAAAAACTACAAAACAAAGCTAGTCTCAGATTCAGGAAATCAAGCAGAAATCTTTTCACCCGTTCAGGATTACCCGCTCGTCCATTATAGAAAAGTAGGAGAAAGCTAATGATAGATTCCCTTTATGAAAAAGCCTACAACCCAGATGTTCTAACATGTATTGCAAATCTTAGCAATGATGAAGTTTTTACTCCACCAAGTGTTGCAAATGCAATGCTCGATTTATTGCCACAAGAAATCTTTAGTAATCCAGATGCAAAGTTTTTGGACCCGGCCTGTAAGAGTGGAGTTTTTCTTCGTGAAATTGCCAAGCGTCTTTTAAAAGGTTTAAAAGACAAAATTCCTGATTTACAGGAACGTATAGACCATATTTTCAAAACCCAGCTTTACGGAATTGCCATAACAGAACTTACAAGTCTTTTGAGTCGTCGTAGTGTTTATTGTTCTAAATATCCTAACTGTAAATATTCAGTAACTCAATTTGATAATCCCCAGGGAAATATTTTCTTTAACAATACAAAAACAAAACATCTGTGGATAGGTGGGAAATGTCTTCACTGTGGTGCAAGCGAAAAAGAATATGGTGATGAAGTCAGAGAAGGACTTGAACGCCACGCATACCAGTTTATTCACAACGCAATACCAGGAGAATTAGAAAATATGAAGTTTGATGTAATTATTGGGAATCCGCCGTATCAGTTAGAAACAGGGGGAGCTGGAAGGCAAGCAAAGCCTATATATCATCATTTTATTGAACAAGCAAAAAAACTAAATCCAAGATTTCTTATAATGATTATTCCTTCAAGATGGTTTTCTGGAGGATTTGGATTAGATTCTTTTAGGAATAAAATGTTGAATGATCGACATTTGATTAAACTTGTAGATTATCCTAATTCTGCAGATGTTTTTTCAGGGGTTGATATTGCTGGTGGAGTTTGTTATTTCAAATGGGATAGAGATCACGAATCAGATTGTGAAATCATAAATGTAATAGAAAATAATAAAGACTGTGAAATACGAAAATTAAATGAATACAAAACTTTTGTTCGATTTAATAAATCAATTTCGATAATACGAAAAATCTTTTCGATACAAAGTAGAGATATGACTTTAGAATCGGTTGTTTCGCCACAAAGACCTTTTGGATTACCAACTAATTATGTTCCTCGAGAGAAAGGAATACCATGTTGGTTTATCCAAAAAATTGGAAAGAAATTTGCAGATGAAAAAGATGTTGATGATTCAAATAAATTATTAGATAAATGGAAATTTATAGCACCCAAAGCTCCTATTGCAGGGCAAACAGATTTTACTAAGCCAATTGGATTCTATTATGAGGGAAATACAAAAATTGCAAAGCCAGGCGAATGTTGTACAGAATCTTTTATTGTTCTAGGAGCATTTGATACAGAAAAAGAAGTTTTATCTTATAAATCGTATATATTTACAAAGATAGCTAGATTTCTTTTATTGCAAACAGTTATATCACAAGATGTTCTAAGAAATAAATTTTGCTTTGTTCCTAATCTTGAAAAATATGATCATATTTATACTGATGAAGAACTCTGTAAAAAATGGGGTATTTCAAAAGCGGAATGGGATTATATTGATTCAAGGATATGCAACATTGAAAGATAACCTTGCTTTAAGGAGAATATAATGGCATCAACAAAAGACTATATATCAGAAAAACCAAAAGGCAGACCAATCATTTATGCATACCGCGATAAAAATATGCCTGACATTCTTAAAGTAGGTTTTACAACTCGAACAGCCGAAGAGCGTGTCGCAGAGCAATATCCAACTTTAAAACCAGGAGAAAAGCCATATCAAATTGTACTTGTAGAAAGTGCATTGGATGAAAACGGTGAGTCTTTTATGGATCATGATGTTTTTAAAGCACTTGAACGATGTGGTTTTCCTCGGCTTTCTACATCTGATGGTAAAGATATAGAATGGTTTAGATGTACTGTCGATGATATAAAAAATGCAATTATTTCTGTAAGAATTCATAGTGATGCATTAGAAAATCGTTCGCTTGATTTTAAGATGCGCAAGGAGCAGGAAGAGGCTGTAAATAAAACTGCTGATTATTATGAGCGCACAACAGAAGAAGGATATATAAAATCTCCAAAATTTTTGTGGAATGCAAAAATGCGTTTTGGTAAAACCTTTGCTGCTTATCAACTAGCAAAGAAAATGGAGTTCAAAAAAATCCTGATTTTAACTTTTAAACCCGCAGTTCAATCTGCATGGCGGGATGATTTATTACGACATGTTGATTTTAGAGGCTGGCAGTTTATTGCGCGCCCTTTGGAAACGGGCGATGCGAGCATTGATGAACAATATCAAAAAGCAGATAAAGATAAGCCAATTGTTTGTTTTGGTAGCTTTCAGGATTTTCTTGGCCGAAATGAAAACGGTGGAATAAAAGAGAAGAATGAATGGGTTCATACAACAAACTGGGATTTAGTCATTTTTGATGAATATCATTTTGGCGCATGGCGCGACAATGCAAAACATCTTTTTGAAAACGAAGATGAAGAAGATATAGATTCAAAATCAGAACCAGACAACTTAGGAAATAACATTGACGAAACCTGGCTTCCTATAACTACAAGATATTATCTTTATCTTTCAGGAACTCCATTTAGAGCTTTGAACAGCGGTGAATTTATTGAAGAACAGATTTTTTCATGGACATATAGTGATGAACAGCGTGCAAAGGAAGAGTGGGCCCTTCGACAAGCTCAGGGACCGCGCGTGGATAGTTCAGCAGCCGTGGAAAATCCGTATGCGGCGCTGCCAAAAATGATTATGTTCACTTACAAGATTCCGGATTCAATTCAGGAAATTGCAAAGGGGGGTGAATATGATGAGTTTGATTTAAATGAATTCTTCCGTGCAGAGTTAAAAGAAAACAATAAGGTAGAGTCGGCACAGTATGTTCATAAAGAATATGTTCAAAAATGGCTCAATTTGATTCGGGGTTCTTTTACCGAGACTGCAGTTGATGACCTGAAGCTTGGGGCAGAACGTCCACCTATGCCTTTTAGCGACACACTTTTAATGGGAGTTCTGAATCATACATTATGGTTTTTACCAAATGTTGCATCCTGTTATGCAATGAAAAATCTTTTGGAAGAAAAACAAAATCTGTTTTATCAGGAATATAAAATAATTGTTTGTGCGGGTACTAAAGCTGGAATTGGTCTTGGTGCACTCCCACCTGTTCTTAAAGGAATTGCAAATGGAACAAGTGGAACAGAATGTAATCCTCTTAAAACAAAATCTATAACTTTGTCTTGTGGAAAGCTTACAACAGGTGTAACGATAAGACCCTGGTCTGGAATTTTCATGTTGAGAAACCTTAATTCACCAGAAACATATTTTCAGTCGGCTTTTAGAGTTCAGTCTCCGTGGACAATTCTAAATGAAAAAGGCGAAACAGAAATCGTAAAAAAAGAATGCTTTGTTTTTGACTTTGCTCTGAATCGAGCGCTTAGACAGATTTCTGATTATGCAAGAAATCTCAGTGTAGATACGGGAGATACAAGTCAGGATAACAGCCCGGAAGTAAAAGTTGCAAAATTCATTCAATTTTTACCGGTACTTGCTTATGACGGTTCTAGTATGACTCAGGTAAATGCTGCTGAGATTCTTGATATTGCAATGGCGGGAACAACAGCAACGCTTCTTGCTAAACGATGGGAAAGTGCTCTTCTTGTAAATGTTGATAATGAAACTTTACTGCGTCTTAAAGATAATCAGGAAGCAATGGATGCCCTGATGAAAATTGAAGGTTTCCGCAGTTTGAACAAAGAAATAGAGACAATTATTAATAAGAGTGAGAAAATCAAGAATGCTAAAACTCAGGAAAAAGAACAGACTCAAGAAGAAAAGCGTGAAGTAAGTCAGGAAGAAAAAGAAATGAAGAGTCTTAGGAAACAGATACAGGAAAAGCTCATAAAATTTGCAACTCGCATTCCAGTTTTTATGTATCTAAGTGATTATCGGGAACACTCATTAAAGGATGTCATAACACAGCTTGAACCTCAGCTCTTTTATAAAGTAACTGGATTAACTGTAAAGGATTTTGAATTGTTAGTAAGCCTTAATGTGTTTAATGCAAACATAATGGATCAGGCAGTTTACAGCTTTAAACGATATGAAGATTCAAGTCTTTCTTATACTGGTATCGATCGACACGAAGGTGAGAGCGTAGGTCTCTTTAGTACAGTTCTTAGTGCACAGGATTACAAAGACTTAGCACAGGCACAAGGGTTGAGTGTTTAGTAAACTTGAGGTCAAAATTTTTGACCTTGAAAATTCCTCTCGGGTTTTAGGGCGGAGCCCTAGGAGAAAGGGGTGCGGTGAAGACCGTTCACGGGCTGAACCCAGGGGAAAGGTACGCTTCGCTATCGAGTTTTGTTTCCAATAGAAAATAATTGGATAACAAAACTCGCTTTTCCCCTTATCATATTATAATTGAATACTTTTATAGATTCCCCAAAATCATCGGAATGAAACTAGAATCCAGTATACTAAATCCAAAACACTTTTTACCCAAATCTTTTAACGAAGCTCCAATGTGATAAATCGTAGAGTTATCAATAATCAAAAATCTGTCGTGAGTTTTTGTTGTGTGATTTACAGTAAGGGTAGGGTATTGGGTGTTGAATGTGTGAATATCCTGCGCTGTTAGTTTTGTCTTGGGGTCGGTGTAAATTGTTACAGTAACACCTTTTTTCTTTCTTGCAAGGCGCTGAAGAATGGACAAGTCTACATAATTGTCTATTAGTATGATTTCCTTCTTTGCGGCAGCCAGAAAGCTTTCGAACTTTGCATAGGCATCGAAAATTTGTCCTTGAAAGAAGATGCCTTGAGATTCTTTTATATTGTATTTATCCATTAAAGAAAAGAGCTCTTGGACTTTTTTATCAGTTTCTTTGTGGTGTAAATCTGACTCCAAAAGATGCTTTTTTATATCATCAAGTTCGACAAAAATATGAGAATTATTCTGAACAAAATGTTTCATTTCTTTGAATGTTCTTATCAGCATTTTACTTTGGGCAACGGCTAGGTCACCTTTGAGGACGGTCATTAACATGTAGATTCCCTGCTCGGTAAAAGCCTTTGGTGCATATTTTATATTACTGCCACGTCCACTCTTCAAGGTCGAAAATTTCGACCTTGAAAGTTCTTGTATCTCAGTTTCTGATAATTGGAACATAAAATCTTCATCAAAGCGTTCTATATTATTTTTTACTTGTTCGTTAAATCGTTTCGTTTCATATCCATAAATCTGAGCTAAATCAAAATCCAGCATAACCTGCTGCCCGCGAATAACATGAATCTTTGAACGAATGGAGTTTTCTTCTAGAATTGAAATTTCATTTTCCATACCACATCCTCAAGAGTTTTTTAGGTTTTCAGCGCCTGTCCAACCCCGGGCCTGAATTATGGTAAAGAAAAATAAAAGATATTAGAAAGGGCTGTGCCCCCGAGAATTATAACCACACATACTAACAAATGGGGATAAGTTGTTGGAAATGACCTTCTGTGCGGTAGCTTTACATATTTAATATAATAATTATTTAAAATAAAGACAATTATAATCCATTGTAAATCTCCAAAATCATGTTATGATAGAAAAGACGTTGCGAAGATTTTTTGGAGGAGGCGGCGACGAATGGAATACGAAGTTACTGATTATATTACGCCGGAAGAATATATGGAGATGCGCAGGCTTGTGGAGTGGTCGGAGTTTCCGATGGAGCAGGCGGTGGAAGGGATAAAGCATTCGGCGTATCTTTGTGTTTTTAGGAAAGAGGGGAAGGTGATTGCGCTGGCTCGAGTGATTACTGATTTTGGGTATGTTGTTTATATTGCTGATGTTATTGTTCGGCCGGATTATCAGGGGCAGGGGCTTGGACGTCAACTTATGAATAATATTATGGATTATATAAAAGGGCAGCTCAAGCCCGGCTACAAAAAAATGGTTAGTCTGATGGCAGCGCAGGGCAAGGAAGAGTTTTATAAAAAGTTTGGATTTGTTACTCGCCCGAATGATATGTATGGCTGCGGAATGTGTCAGTGGATTATGGCTGAAGAATAATGTGGAGTGCTTATGCCGATTATAGCTTCTTTTATGGTGCCGCATCCGCCGATGATTGTGCCGGATGTTGGTCGGGGTAGTGAAAAACAGGTTGCAAAAACGATTGCCTCTTATGAAAAGGTTGCCGATGAAATTGCTGCCCTTAAGCCCGAGACTATAATTATCTCCAGTCCTCATAGCATAATGTATTCTAATTATTTTCATATTTCACCGGGGGAAGGGGCGCGTGGTTCCTTTGCTGATTTTGGTGCGCCTCAGGTTAAGTTTGATATTGAATATGACCAGGCGCTTGTGAATCTTCTGGCTGAAAAGGCGGAAGCCTCTGACTTTCCTGCAGGCACGCTCGGTGAAAAACGACCTGAGCTTGATCACGGTACAATGGTGCCGCTTTGGTTTATCACAAAAAAATACAAGGATTTTAAACTTGTGCGAATAGGTCTTTCGGGCTATGACCTTTTGAAGCATTATGAATTGGGCGTGATGATTAAGGATGTGGTTGAAGAGCTTGGTCGCAGAGTTGTCTATGTTGCCAGCGGTGACCTTTCACACAAGCTTCAAACTTACGGACCATACGGTTTTGCAGAAGAAGGCCCGGAATATGACAAGCGAATTATGGATGTCTGCTCCGGCGCTCGTTTTGGAGAACTGTTTGATTTTGATGAAACCTTCTGCGAAAAAGCTGCAGAGTGCGGACACAAATCCTTTGTAATGATGGCAGGTGCACTCGACGGGCAGGCCATAGAAGCCACCCAATATTCACACGAGGACGTAACAGGCGTTGGCTACGGAATCTGCTCTTTTATACCAAAGGGCCCGGATGCAGGAAGGCATTTTCTGGAACAACGCCTCAAGCAGGTGCAGGACGAACTCGCCGTAAAAAGCCAGAACTCCGACGCATATGTAAAGCTTGCCAGAGCTTCTGCAGAATACTTTGTAACAAACAGAGATATCATGCCGCTGCCCGACTGGGTGCCTGACGAACTGCTCAACAGACAAGCCGGGGCTTTTGTTTCCATACATAAGTTTGGAGGCCTGCGTGGCTGCATAGGCACAATTGCTGCTACTCAAAAAAATCTTGCTCAGGAAATAATAAACAATGCAGTAAGCGCAGTTTCAAAAGATCCTCGTTTTGACCCGGTCACAGAAGACGAATTAAAATATCTGGATATAAACGTAGACGTCTTAGGCGACGCAGAGCCAATAAAATCACCTGCAGAACTTGATGTAAAAAAATATGGCGTAATCGTACAAAGCGGCTACAAGCGTGGGCTCTTGCTCCCGGACTTAGACGGCGTAGACACCGTAGAACAGCAGATTGACATTGCAAGACGAAAGGGTGGAATCGCTCCTGACGAAAAAGTTGATTTATTCCGCTTTGAAGTTGTGAGACATTATTAGACGAGGTTGCATGGAGATTTTATGCCAGTATGTGATGTATGCTTTCGTTACTGCAAAATAGAAGAAAACTCAACAGGTTTTTGTGGGGGTCGTACCTGCCGCGACGGACAAATAGTTGCCGCGAATTATGGCCGGCTCACATCTATCACTCTCGACCCGATAGAAAAGAAACCTCTCAAAATGTTTCATCCGGGCAGTAATATTTTATCACTCGGTTCTTACGGCTGTAACCTGCGCTGCCCCTTCTGTCAGAACTCAAGCATTTCCTGGTCGCAAAAAGCCTTCGAGTATAAAGACCACGCCGACTACTACGCGCCAGAAGAAATCGTCAAAACCGCGCTGGACCTCCACAACAGCCCAAGCGGCAACCTCGGACTCGCCTTTACCTACAACGAGCCTCTTATCGATTACGAGTTTGTGCGCGACACAGCAAAGCTTTCAAAAGAAGCCGACCTTCACAACGTCCTCGTAACAAACGGCACTGCAACACAGAAAGTCCTGAACGAAATCTTGCCTTACATCGACGCCATGAACATCGACCTAAAAGCATTCACCCCGCGCTTCTATCACGACTTCCTCGACGGTGATTTTCAGATGGTAAAAGATTTCATCAAATCCGCCGCCACCTCCTGTCACGTTGAACTCACAACTTTAATCATCCCCCAAGAAAACGACAGCGAAGAAGAAACGCGCGAACTTTCCGCCTGGGTTGCCGCCCTCGAAAAACGACTCAACAAAAAAATCCCGCTCCACATCACTCGCTTTTTCCCAGCCTTCAAACTCACCGACCGCGATGCCACACCAGTCGCCACAATTCTCAACCTCGTCGAAATCGCAAAAGAAAATCTGGAATTTGTCTTCCCCGGAAATATCTAATCTCTCGACCGATAAATAATTATAAATTTGGCTTTAAAGACTTTTCCTTTTATCATATAAACATAAGGAGTTATCAACATGAAGAGACGAATCTTTTTCATCTTATTTTTAATTTTCTTCTCCCTTGTTATTGCACGCGATACAAAGCCTCAATATTCTGACAGCGATCTTGTGATTTCTAAAACTCTTACCTCGGGCGTGAACTTTGTTTATGTTGAAGGCGGAACTTTTACTATGGGCAGCATTGATGACGAACCTCTGGATCCCTTCAATTATGATTATGAAAAACCGCTTCATGATGTTACATTGGATTCTTTTAAGATGCTCAGCACAGAAGTTACTCAAGGACTTTTTGAAGCTGTCATGGGATATAACGAATCATATTTCACAGGCGGATCAATGGGCTGGAAGACTCATCCTAAACCTGAATATGCAGTGAAGATTAAATACAACAACGCTTATTACAAAGGCCTGTCCAAACCTGTTGAATGTGTAACCTGGTTCGAAGCCGTAATATTTTGTAACAAATGGAGTATGATGGAAGGACGCACTCCCTGTTATTCCTTAAACGGAAGCGTAAATCCTGATGACTGGGAAAGTCTTGAATATCATGATCCGGAAAAGGTCTGGTTAGGCACAAACTGGGATTGCATAGAGTGTAACTGGGAAGCAGATGGATTTCGTTTACCAACAGAGGCAGAATGGGAATATGCGGCCAGAGGTGGAAAGCATAAAAGTCCTTACAAGTATTCTGGAAGCGACAACATTTCTGAGGTTGCATGGTACTATATGAATATTTTTCGTCAAAACAGCTGGGATAAAACTCACAAAGTTGCTGCAAAAAAACCAAATGCACTTGGTATTTATGATATGTCTGGTAATGTCCGCGAATGGTGCTGGGATTGGTTTAATTTTAGGTTTCCATATCCTGAAACTCCTCAAACTAATCCGACTGGTCCTGAAGAAGGAAGACTTCGTGTGAACCGCGGAGGAGACTATGGTGAGTGGTTTTGTTGCAAGGTTAGTGCAAGATGGGAAGATCTTCCCTCTAATGGTTTTAATTGTTTAGGATTTCGGGTTGTTTGTAAT
>JAFZWX010000227.1 GCA_017617145.1 Treponema sp.
AGATGATGAACGGAACAACAAACGAGAATATTCCAAGAAAACCCCATTTGCTGTTGATTTTTTTGTAAGCTGTAAGAGGGCTTTCCTGTGTTTTACGACCAATTGCAATTTCTGTAATCAAAAGTGTAAAACCAAAGGTGAGTGCAAGCACAAGATAAACTACTAGGAATAATCCTCCGCCATCTTTTGCTGCAAGATAAGGGAAGCGCCAGATGTTTCCAAGACCAACTGCACTTCCTGCCGCTGCAAGTACAAAACCAAGTGAACCGGTAAATGAGTTACGAGATTTTGCTTGAACTGCTGTTTCATTTTCCATAAAATAACTCCTTTTTTTATTAACTTATAACAAAATATTATACCATAGGTTTTGCGGGTTGTAAAATGTTGAAAAATCTGAGAAATATTCCGATAATTAATTTATGGCAAAGAAAAACTCAAAAAATAAGAAAAAATCAAACAATAAAAAAATTAATAAAACAGTATTGTGTGTAATTACAATTATTCTATGTATTTGTGGTGTTATTAGCGGAACCCTGGCAACAATTTCGACTATAAAGAAATCAAAAGCAGAAAAAACAGTTCGTGTAGCATTTTACGGACTTTCTGAAGAATACGTAAAAATATTACAGGATAAAATTCCTGTTGAAGAAAAAATCACTTTGAAATGCGATGTTATTTCAGAGGGAAATATTGATCTTGGCGCTCTTAAACAAAAATATGATATGCTTTTTACCTGGAAGGGTGAAATTACAGATACTCTTGAAGCTTCTTCCGAAGATATACCGGCAAAAATTCTTGAAGTAATACCTTCAAGTCTTCGTAATAAAAAATGTGTACCAATTCTTTTGGATCATTGCGAGCTGGCTTATAGTAAAGCTGTTGTAGAAAATACAACTCAAAATGTACCTTCAAGTTTTCCAACTTTTTTGAATTATCTTAATCTGGCAAAAAATGAAGTATTCAGTCCTTTTTTCTGTGCAGGTGCTGATGACAGAGTTCTTACAGCTTTTGTTGGAAGTCTTATTGAGGCAAATGGCGGTGTTAGTGCTTATAATGATCTTATAGAAGAGTTAAAAGCAGGAACAGAATTTGAAGAATTACTCGACAAAGAGCTTGGAACTGCAAAAGTTACTCTTCGTTTTGTACTTAATATGCTGCAGTCCTGGCCAAAGGAAGGTTTTGTACATCCGGCATGGTTTAATGGACAGCAAAATGATTTATTATATTTTGCACATGATAATCATGTGGGAGTATTCTTTACATTTCTTAAAGATCACCGAAATATTCCTTATGAAACAATCAGTAAATTTGAATCATTTGTAATGCCGCCTGTTTCTTCTACAACAGAATATGGAATAATTGCTCCTGCTATTTCTTGTATGCTTTTAACAGGTAATTCAAACTGCAAACGTTATATTGCTGAATTTTTTACCGAGGATGCTCAGGAAGATCTTTCGAATCTTACAAAACTGGCTCCAGTTCATTCACGGGCTCAGGCTTATGATAGACAAGCTGATGATGTTCGCTTTTGGGCAGCTTCTTGTCCAGGAGGAGCTTTGCCAGACCTTTATCTTGCGGTTTACCAAAGAAATAGTGCCGCCTTTACAGAATTTGCAAAGAACATAAGAAATATGGTAAAATAGACAAAATTTCAAAAAATGTCATAATAAACATAAGTCTATTTTATAATTAAATGTAAATCTCAAGAAATGTTAGTTTTCTCAAGAAATGGCCTTTTTTTGCCGAAAATAAAAGGTAAAAATATTTTTTTTAAAAAAAGTGCCAGAGAGTGTTAGCGAGGTTTTTTATGAAGAAAAACAGTATTTATGCAAAGGCATTTAGTTTGATTTTTTTATTTATTTTTGTTCTCGTAAGTATATGTATTTCTTGTGAAATAGGATTAGGTTCTGCTATAGATGTTGAACCACCAAGTCTTACCATAGACAGTCCTGAAGTTGATAAAGTTATCAAAGATAAATTTTTCATCAAAGGAACCTGGGGTGATGATGGAACAATCGAAAGCCTTTATGTAATTTTAAAACGAACAGATGGAAACCCTATAGACGGTAATGTAAGGTCTGCTGAAGCTTTAAAGGAATATAAAATAGACGGAACAATTGAAAAGAACCTTGAAGAAAAAGACAAGGGTACTTGGAAAGTTGAAATAAATCCTTTAGACGAAGAAAAAAGAATTATAGATGGAACTTATCTGGCAACTGTTTTTATAAAAGATAAAGGAAATCACACAACCTCGCAAAGTGTTTCTTTTACAATTGATAATACGCCACCGGTTCTTATACTTTCAAAACCAAATTCTGTTCCTGGTGATAAAACAATGTCTGTTTATGGACAGCGTTTATTTCTTGAAGGAAGTATAGCGGATTCAACAAAAGAAACATGGATAGAAATAAGTTTTTATTCTGATGAAGCATGTCAGGAAGATTCTTTGCTTACTACAATTGAAACAGGTTTGATTGCCCCAACCGATGTAAATTCAAATAACGCAAAGCTTGCCGCATTTGATACAAATCTGGATGCAGATTTAGCGCAAGAGTATTTTGATATTTACAGAAGTTTAACAAAGGAAGATTCCAAAACAGTTTATTCAACAATAACTGTCTATGATACAGCAGAAACTTGTTATGAAAATGAAGGACAAGAATTAGAACAAGAAACAAGCAAAGATGGAAAAATAAAAGGAAATGCATCGAAAACATTTTTTATTTCAAAGCAGCTTGCAGAATTAATTACAAAATCTCAATCTGCCGGTGGATACGGACTTGCTCCAATTGATATTTATAATGTGCTGAACGGAACTTATGAACTTAAAAATTCTTCCCGTTCAATTGATGCAGAAACAGTAAAAGCAAAACTCGAAAACGATGACAGTAATTTAAAGCAAAATAAAACTGTTTTTAAGATGAATCCGCAGAACAGTCCTTATTTTACTGTTAGTGGACTTAAAGCGCTTACAAAGACAGGTCGAGATTTTGAAAAAGCAGAAAACGGATATTTTGTAATAAACGGTGCTCAAACTCTTGAAATTTCTGTTTTTATGGGAAGCGATAATATTGAACTTGTAGATAACGATGATTTTTATGTATATCTTTTGGCTTGCGACGAAAAAGGTGAACCGCTTGAAGAAGATAAAGAAGAAAACAGAATAAAGCTTTATTCAAAATCAAATGAAACCGGAAGTGGTGCAGACAAAAAAACTTATTACAGCGTTGGAGGAAAAGAAACTCACAAAACAACAAGTGGTGCATATGTTTTCACAATTCCAATAGCAAAGAATATAAACGCAAATCCTGATGCAGAAGGAACAAACGGTATAATAGCAATTCCAATAGAATATGGAAATTATGTAATTCGTGTAAGCGGAAAAGACAATGAAGAAAATCCTATTGAACCTTATGAGCCAAACGGATATGGATTTCATTTAACTACAGGTGGAAGTGCGCCAGAATTAAAAGTTGAAGAACCGGCAGATAATACTTTGTTTAATAAAGAAGGCGACGGTTTAACTTTTAAAGGAACTGTAAAGGTCGAAGAAGGAAATCCGAGTGTTTCTGTTTGGAACGGAAAAACAAAGCTTGTTGATATTCCTGTTTTTCCAGAAAGAGAAACAGAAGATAATGCAGTTGTATTCGAAGGTTCGTTTACAGCAGAAGAATTAAAGTTTAATACAGATGAAAGTCCTATTTCTCTTATTATAAGGGCAGCTGGTGCTGGTGAAGTCGTTACAGATTATCAAAAATCTATCTGGTATGATGGAGAAAATCCTTTAGCAGCTAACATAAAATTTAGTGAAGTAACTGTAGATGCTCAAGGAAAAGAAATAGTTAAAGATGTTTATTCAAACGAAAGCTCTTATTTTATAAATAACTTAGGAAAAACATTTACTCTTTCTGGAATAGCAACAGACAATGTTGGTGTAGAAAAAGCAGATCTTAAAATTACGAATAAAACCGATGAATCTAAAACCATAACAGATACAAGCAATGCTTCTACAGGAAAATGGGTTTTTAAAAATATTGATTTAAGGTCTTGGACAGGTGACGGGGCAACAATTGAAATAACTTTACAAGATAAATCTGGAAATCAGAGCAAAGAAACACTTGATGTTATTTTTGATGTAATTGCTCCGGCTGCAGAACATCAGATAGATGATTCTCAAAAAGATTTAGTATTCCGAATTGGAGATTATGCAAATGATAGGGGCGATAGTGATGTTGGTGGAAAGTATTCCAACGGTACTTATGGAAGTGCCTTAACAATGCAGATTCGCGGAAATTATCCAGATAACGAAAATGGTTCGGGAATAAAGAAATTTTATTATAAGGTATTTAATAATCAAGAAGTAATAATTGATTCGGTAAAAGCACCTGAAACAACGCCTGTTGTTGGAACAGGTAATGATGATGGAAAGATTTTCTTTAAATCTCTTGAAGTTCTTAAAGATTATGTAATTGCAAATAAAACAGAAACATTTTCTCCTTTGTCTGAAAATGAAGAAAGATTTGTAGAGTATAACATTAAACCACAAAATACACCGGCAAATGAGCAAAATACAATAGACAGAATTGGTGGCGGAACACTTACAAATAATTATGTTATTACTTCAAAAGGTTATGTTCAGTTTAGAAAAAGTATTACAACAAATTTCAAAACAACAATTAAAGGATTTAGCGAAGGAAGAAACTATCTTGTTCTTGTAGCCGAAGATAATGTTGGAAATACAAGTGTTGATTATGCAGAAGTTCCTACACCAGAAAATCCGGCTGTTACAGCAATATATCCTTGTTATTCTTTGAATGTTGATATTACTGCGCCAAATATTCCTTCAAAGCAGGAAGGAACTGTTTATACAAATGTAACTAAAAAGAAAGAAACCGGAGAAGAAAATCCGGATGTAAAAGTTGAAATTTCGGGAACTGTTTCAGATAAATCAAATGTTATAAATGGTTCTTCGGGATTAAAGAACATTGTATTTACAAGTGATCAGAACAATGAAAAAGTAACACTCAATGCTGCTTCATTAACAGGAAATGGAACGGAGGAAGATTTAACTTTAAGAAACTGGACTGTTGATGTAAGACCTCTTCTTTCAAAAAAAGGAACAGCAATTATTTCTGCAAAGGTTACTGATAATGCCGGGTATGAAACTTCAATGCCTGTAGCAAATATTCTGGTTGATAAAGATGCCCCTGTTGTAAGAATTACTTCTCCGTCATCAAATACAATTACAGGAACAGATATTACTCTTTCTGGAACAGTAAGTGATGGAAATGGAGCAGGTCTTGATACTACAAAACAAATGGAGCTTTTCTACAAGACAAATCTTTTGAATGATTGGGAAAAGCTTGCTGACATTACAACAGCAGAAAACTGGACATATAATCTTGATGCAAAGACAATAACACAAGACGCCGAAAATACTCCATTGTTTTTTATGGTAACCGCAACAGATAAAGCAGGTTCTGGAAACACAGGATATTCCGAAACCTTAAGTATTACTGTTGATAGAAAAAAGCCAGAAATGAATGATGAAAAATCGGGAATTGGAGATCAGAAGACAGCTGCAAATGTTAATGAACATTGGTTCAAAACAACAACACTAAAAGTGTTTGGAGAATATACAGATTTTCTTGGAAGCGGAACAACTACAATCAGTTATAAAATTGGCGAAGGAAATGAAAATGACCTTTCAACAACAGACGGAACCTACAACATAAATATTTCTGATTTTGTAAAGGGCGCAAATTCTATTACTATTTGGGCAACAGATAAAGCAGGTAATAAATCAGAAGAGACTGTTTATAATTTTAACATAGATAATGAATTGCCGGTGATTCAATCTGTTGCTGGTCCGGAAACGACTCAAGGCGAAGATGTAATTCTTACAGTAAATATCAAGGATGAAAATCCTGTAAAACCAGATGTAATTGTAAAACAAAATGGAACAGCCATAGAACCAACTTTAGACGTAACTGTTTCAGAACCTTCAGGGGCAGGCTCTGTTTGGGCAAGCACTGTAACAATACCATTTAATTCAATTATTACAACAGACGGAACTTATGAATTTGAAATTACAGTAAAAGACAAGGCTGGAAATAGTTCGGCTTCTGTAACAAAAAGAATAACAAGAGATAACGTTCCTCCTGTAATTGTAATAACTAAACCTGAATCAGCATCGGGTGCTTTTATTCAGGCAGGAAGTTATAAGTTTGAAGGAACTATTACAGATATTACAAGTGAAATAAAGCAGGCAAAAGCAGAACTCTGGAGTGTACCAGAAACTGGTGAACCTGTTAAAAAAGATGAAGCAGCAATAACTCCTAACAGTTCAGATGGTGGCAAATGGTCATGGCAGGTATATGAACTTGCAGCCGCTGCTTACAAAATAAAGGTAACTGCAGAAGATACAGCCGGAAATTTTGCTGTCGAAACAGAAAGTCCGCTTGTTTATATTGATAACACAGCTCCTGTTGTTACAGTAAAATCTTCTTGCTCAGGCGAAGCAGGCGAAGAACACTTTGATTTAACCGATTCAGAAGTAAATGAAATTGAAACACTTGTTTCGGGCAAAACTTATTATGCAAAAGGCGTTTATTCTCTAATTGTTAGCGTAGATGATTTGAATTTTGATTCTAATTATGATAAGAACGAAGATGGTATAAAAGATTTATTTACAATTACGGCGACAAACAACGCAGAAGAACAAACCTTTATAATTACACCAGATGATAATAATCCTCGTAAGTTTACAATAAGGCCGGTAGTATATGTAGAAGGGGTTGCTGATTACAAAATCAATGATGGTGTTGCAACATATAAAATCAATGTTGAAGATAAAGCCGGAAACAAAGCAGATGAAATTGTTATAAAAGTACAACTTGATACAACAGGTCCTGTGGTATCTATAAATAAACCTGGGGAGGATATAACAAAACCAGAAAACTCTCTTTCTGAGTCGACATATTCTTTTAAAATTTATGCAGGTGATAGTGGCGTAGGTGTTGCAAAGCTTTTCTATGCATTCACAACTAATTCTGAAAAACCTGCAGATTCCGAATGGATTGAAGAAAGCTTTACAGATGGTGACAGATATATAGAAATGGGTCTTGTAGCAGGAAAGAACCCTGTATATACAAATGGAAAAATAACTTCATTGTGTGAAGGTAACTGGTATCTTTATGCAAAAGCGCAAGATAAATCTGGAAATGAAACAGAAACAGAAACTATTGCTCGTAGAGCATTCCCTGTTGATAGGGCTAATCCAACTTTAACAGTTTCAGATCTTTCAGAAAGTGGAGAAAATCCTTTATCTACCGAAATTGAAGAAGCTACAGAAACAGAAGAAGGTGGATATACAATCAGTGGAACTGTACAAGATACAAATGGTCTTGCAGAAAGCAATGCTGTAATGATTGAAGTAGATAAACAGGAAGCAGAAGCTGCAACTATAGATGGTGAAAACTGGTCATATAAGATTAAAACAGGAACGACTGACGGAAAATTAAAATCAGATGCACCAGTTGAAGTAAAGATAACTGCAACAGATATTGCAGGAAAGACAACACAAAAAACTTATATTTTATACTATGATACCAAAGCTCCTGACCTTACTGTTTCTGCTCCTGTAGAAAATGAACCGGTTGCAGATTCAAATAAGTCAATAAAAGGAACTGTAAGCGACAACGGTTATGGAATTGATAAAATTGAATATGTTCTTTACAAAGGAACTATTACTGAAACAAATGAAACAGAAGCCACAACGGTTCAGTCTGGTGAAAAGAATGTAACATCAGAAAATTTCCCTGTTGAAATAAAGGGAGAACAGTGGTACATCAAAGACACTGCAACAAACATGCCTCTTGGAACCAAAGAAGGAGCATTAACACTAAAAGTAATAGCGACCGAAAAAACAATTCAAAAGGGAACAAAAACTTACGGTGGTCGTAAAACAGCAGTATATAGACCGTTCTATTATGATAAAGCAAATCCGGTATTGGAAGAAAACAAAATCGGAACAAGAGGAATAACAACAAAAACAACATTCAAATTTAAAGGAAAAGCCTGGGATTCTAATGAGCTTGACAGAATAGAAATCTGGTGTGGAAATACAGTCTGGAAATCGACAGATGATAATTCATTTATTGAATTAACAAAAGCAACAGAAGACCCTGGTGAAAATAAGACGAACTGGAGTGCAGAATTTGTTGTTGGATCAAATACAGGTATAAATCATATTCCTGATGGAACAAAAGAATTCACAATTATAGCCTACGATATTTCGGGTAAAGAAAAACAGCTTACTCGAAGCGTTGTTGTTGATACACAAAATCCTGTGATAGACAATATTTCTGTTGATCAAACGCACGAAACAGAAATAGATGATGTTATCTGGCATACATCTACAAGTCTTCCTATTGAAGTAGAAGCTTCTGATTTTGGAGATTCTGGTCTTTCAAAAGTAGAGTATAAGGTTGGAACCGGAGATTGGACTCCTTTATCATTTGCAGATGAATATAAGGGAACAATAAATTTTGCTTCTAACGGAGAACAAAGATTTAAAATAAAAGCAACTGATGTTGCAGGAAATTCTTCAGACGAAGATGAAAATGAAATTACAGTTCATATTGATACAACTGCGCCAGATTTATTGGTACTATATTATTCAAAAGGAACTGCAACAACAGAGACTCTGAAAGCTATAGAAAATACACTTTATCTTAAATCTAATACTCAAATTACAGTTTATGGAAATTATAAAGATGATCAAACAGGTGTAAAAGAGCTTACTTTCAAGCTTGGCGATTCTGAGATTTCAGAAAATATAACTGTAAAATATTCAACAGAAACTATAGAAAATAAAGAAACAATATTAGAAATAGAAAATGCAGATGAAAATTCAACTGAAAAATTTAATTCTTATGAAGATATCACAGACAAAAACTCTATAAAATCTTGGAAAGCTGTGCTTACTCCAAATGAAAGCAAAAAACTTTCTGTAATAGGAACGAACAGAACAGACAGACCAACAGAAGAAATCAAAATTTCAGATATCACAATTGATAAAGAATCGCCTGTTCCAAGTAATATCAAACTTTTCGAAATCACAAAGAATGAACAGGATGAAGATGTTACAAAAGACGCTTATCTTAAGAATAATAATTATTATGTAAAACAGGCAGACAGAAAATTCAAAATTACAGGTGTTGCTACAGATAATATTGGTTTGGATTCTGTTGTTCTTACAATAACTAAGGATAATACAACAACAACTGTCTCAAGAAAAAATTCCGGCTCCCCTAGTCAATGGATATTTACTGATATAGACTTAAGCAGTTGGACAGATGCAGCTGAAGCAGAGGCCACAGTAACCGTAACAGATAAAGCGGGTAATGTTGGAACTTCAAAAATTAATATAAGCTTTGATAATGAAGTACCGGTTTTCAGCACTGGAACAGTTGGTGGAAAAGAAAACGCTCTTGTAAATACAGCGTGGTTCAAAGATACAACCTTGAATGTTTCTGGAGCCTTTACAGATACCGGCTGTGGAGTAACAACAATTAAATATAAAATAGGAAGTTCAGGAGACGAAACTTCAGTTTCTACAACCGACGGTAACTATAATACAAATATTTCTGGATTTAATCCTGGTACTAATACCCTTTACATTTGGGCAATTGATGCGTTAGGCAATGAATCGGAACAAAAAGAATATACAGTGCAGCTTGATAATAATAAACCTGTACTTGAAAAGAAAACAAACGAATTTGACGCTACATATTTAACAAATGGAAGTAAAATACAAAAGTTTGATTTCTACATTAAAGAAGCCGAAAGTGGAATTACAAACGAAGCTACAGAATTTACTCTTAAACTTGGAACAAAAACAATTGCATTGACAAAAGCGGTAACTCTTGAAAATGCAGATCCAACAAAAAGTCTGTTTGTTTTAGGAACGAAAGAAGGCACGGAAGAAAATACAAAATATCCTGTTGAAATTCAACTTGGAACTACAGCCTTTGATAATGTTTCAGGAGCTCCTTCTGTAACTGTTAGTGTAAAAGATACTGCCGGAAATATTTCGGAAGAAACTCTTATTGGAACTATGGATATAGACAAAACAGCTCCGGTTCCATCATTTACAACACCAGTTGCAAATGCAAAAATAAACAAAGAAGTAACAATAAAAGGTAAAATCACAGAAAAGAATACTGTTGCTTCAATTTCATTAACCGCAACTTATGATACAGGGGAAAATATTAAAACAAATACCTTTACATATGAAAAAGATAATAATTCAAATACCCTGATTTTTGATGAAACCGAAAAAGAATGGGAAGTAACAATAGATACTAATTCTGTAACCTGGAACAATACAAACGCGGCTCAAAACTGGAGCTTCTCTTTGACCGCAACTGATGAAGCCGGTAATGTTGCAACAGATGCTGTGGTTCGCAGTTTTACTATTGATCAGAACTCCGATCGTCCTGTTATAAAATTCTCTAACCTCGATATTTCTCGTATGACAAGCACCAATAGAATCTGGATAACAAAACAGGATTTGTATGCCTCTGTTACAGATGACGATGGCGAAGTAAAAGCTGTTGAAATTTCTTTTGACGGAACAAATTGGAAAAGTGAAGACTCAAAACACAATAAATATTACACACCAGAAAACGGTTTATCTTATCCACTTCCTTCAGACAAAGATGGTGAACAGACAATTTACTTTAAGGTAACAGATGCCAATGACACTGTATTTACTTCAACTCTTACTTCAAATGCTGCAGTAACAACGGCTCCAAAGCTTGCGTATAAAACAACAGAATTTGGTGCAACAGAAGGAAAATATTATTCTGTTCTTTATTCAAAAATAGATTTGGGTGATCCTAAAATTCCTCTTGCTTATTACATAACAACAAACGAAGATTCGGCACCAGTTGCAAATGCAGAAGGTTTGCTTGGACTTATAAAAACAGATGCACAAGGAAAACTGCTTGATGAACTTACAGATTCTGCAAAACAAACATGGAAAGATCTTACAGGAATAAAAACAATAATAGGTGGTCCTGAAAGCAACTACGTTTGGATTTTTGTAAAAGCAAAGGATGAAAACGGAATATTAGAAATATTTGCAACATTAGGTGAAAGTGCACTTAATCCGCCTGTTTACAAAATAAATACCAGCGATAAAGGATTACTTGCTTTGTTCAAAAAAGATATTTCTGAAGTTTCTGATACAAATGAATATAAGCTTGAAATTAAAGCAACAGATAATGCAAGTCATAATACTTCAAGAAACTTTGATATTAAAATTGACAAGGAAGCTCCTCAAGTATTTATAGACAGTCCTTCTGCAAATGCAGAAATTTATGGAACTGCAGGTGTTGCTCAAACAAATGTTACTGTACGTGGACGAACAAGCGATTCAAGCGAAGTGTCAAATATTTATCTTGCAGTTACAACCGGGGAATCTGTAGAACCGGCGCAAACAGGTGCTTCTGCATATAAAGATATTACAAAGAAAAGCGCGCTTTCGTGGACAGCAATCTTTAATGGTGGTCAAGACACTTCTGAAGATGTTTATTATACAGATTTGTTCAACAACTATGTAGAGTCTCTTTATGGAGCAGGAACAACAACTAATGCATCACAAAAAGATATTTGTTTGTGGTTGTATGCAGTAGACAAGCTTGGAAACTCAGGAAAAGAAAATTCTGTAAAGCTTCCTCTTACAATTTTGACTCAAGGAGACAAACCAATAGTTTCAATTACATATCCAACAAAAGAATCAAAGGTTGGAGGTGTAATTACAATAACAGGTTCTACTTCGATTGCAACAAACGAAGTAGATAAAATTTATGTTCAGATAGATCCTAATTACGACCATGAAAATCCGGATTATGATATAACAAATAATGAGTTCGCCAGTGAGTGGGAAACTTCTTTACAAACTCTTATTACTACAGCAACTACAGCAGGTAAAACAATTGAGTACTCTGTTGAAGATATAAAGAATTCTGAAAATACAGTTGTCGCAAGGGGAATTGTTGCAGGCGGTTCAAAGCAAAGCTGGAATGTTATTTTGAATGCTGCCTCTGAATTTAATACAGAAGGAAACAGAGATATTGCTGTACGAGCATATGCTATAAGTAAATCAAATAAAATAAGTGAACCTGTAATAAACTGGTTTACGCTTGATCCGGATTCTCCAACTTTTGGAAATAATGAACCTTTGACTCTGGTACAGTATTCAGATAATGATGACGGAACAGGAACTGTTATAGCAAGTCAACTTTATACACCAGGAATGTGGATTCAAGGTAAATGGTGGCTTACTGGTTCTGTAGAAGATGAAAGTGGAATTGCTTATGTAAAACTTAATGATGTAAATCTTGATACTCAGTATTATCAGGTAAAAACAACACCATATAAAGGTTGGAAATTAAACATTCCAGTTGGAAAAGCTATTGATTCCGAAACTGTTTATGGTCCAAATATTAGGCTTGTTACAAAAGAATCTGGTGGTGAAAAAACAAGTCAGATGGATATAAAATTTTATTATGATAATATTCCTCCAGATTTTGAATGTACAACTTTAAAATCAGACGATGAATTAGAAGAAGATGAAACAAATACCCTCGTTCAATCTGATGGTGTTTGTGAAATAAAAGGAACTCTCAAAGAACTTGGAGAACAGAGTGGCTTTAAGAGAATAGCGTTCTATGTAACAAGAACTTTGAACAGTACTAATTATGTAACCGATGTAATGAAAGCCCAAGGTTCGGGAACCGATAACTGTTATGAACAGAGTTCTCTTTCAAATGACGAAAACTTGTATTGGCAAACTGCAGCAAATTGTACAGCAAAGAATGGAATCGAAATTGAAGTTCCAGAAGCTAGTGTTCCAGCCTTTGCACGTACTGGTGGACTTTGCCGTATTAACGATGTTATTTACACAATAAAATCTATTACTGCTGGTGCTAACGGTAAAAAAATAATTACAATCGATTCGAAGATTGATAATGGAACAGTAGATGTTGATTTTATTCTGGCACAGGTTATTGATAACACAGTTTCTGAGCTTGGTATTACAACATACTTTGGAGATACAACTCATGGAATCACAAATGATGATGGTGATGAAATGGTTGAAAGCTACAAAGAATCTAGCGGTGAATGGACAGTTTCAATCAACTCAAAGAATATAAAGGATGGAACAATTCAGCTTCATTTTGTTGCTTATGATCAGGCTGGAAACAAAACTTATAAAACATACAATGCAATAGTTGCAAACAATGCGCCTCGTATTGCAGGTGTAAAGTTTGGAACAGATACAAATGGCAATGGCGATGTTGAAGGTTCAGAATTAAGAACAGGATATAGCGGTATTTATGCAGTTGAAGGTTTAAACAAAAAACCAAACATTACAGTAAACGGTCAGGCTGCAAACGGAGTAAAAATTTCAAAACTTGCTCTTCCAAATAATGGAACAGATATTACTGCAATAGATAACACAAAGAATTCCGTAATGACTGTAAAGGGTGCAATAAAGGTTATTCCAGAAGTTGTTGGTGGTAACAATGGTTTAAGCTGGACTTATTCTGTGAACGGAACCAACAAGAGTACAACTGCAAATAGTCTTAACAACACACATAGTGGTAATGACGATATTCGAGCTGAAAGTGCAACAACAATTTCTATTGATACCTTAACTTTATTAAAAGATATTTCCTCAGATGGAAATACTGTTCTGGGCTTTACTATCTGGGATAAAACAGAAGGAACAACTCCAGGAACAGACAGTAACAAAGCAGAACTTCTTCTTAAAGTTAATGTTGAATTACGCGATGAAACACCTCCAACTGCTGGTATAAAACCGTTCTACTGGGATTCTATTCCTATAGGCGACAAAAACAACAGCAGCGTTGTTTATAAAGACGGAATTGCTTTTGGACACATTGAACTTGAAAAAGATTTACCAGAAACAGGCTTTGATTATGACGGAACAGACGGACAAGAATTTGACCTTGATCCTAAGGTTTCGGGAGCAATTTACCTTGAAGGTTTTGCACAAGATAATGTTGCGGTAGAAAAGCTTTATCTTAACTTCCCAGGACTTAGTGGTTTTGAAAACTTTGGACTTGTTGCTCAAAGAGACAGAGAAGATGATTCCGAAACAAAAGGCCAGATTATTTCAGTTCCAAAATTTGTGGAAAAAGGTGTAGAACTGATATCTGCTACCGAAGAGCTTAAAATTGATGGCAATAAAGAATATAACCTTGTTCACTGGAAGATAAAGATTGATACATCAAGAATTACAACATCGGCTGCTACAAACGTTCTGGTACAAATAAAGGCAGAAGATCGTGGTAAAGCAACTATTGCAAATGGTGGTTCTGGTTACAACTACCAGGGTGCAAAACAATCTGATGTTCCGACTACTTTTGTTTTGGCTAAAAATCAGACAGGCTATAAGCTTGGAGAAGATGGAAATGTTGAAATGAGCAATGATCGTCCAGTTTACGACAGCGAAAATCAAACCCCAAGTTACCGAATTGATGTTGTACCATATATTGCAAAAGTTTATACATCTTTAGCATCGCTCAAAAAGAACAACTGGTCTGTATATAACAGAACAGCGCTTGGACATTATCCGATTGCAAGTGATGGAACTGCATATTTATACGGATTCAATTTAGGCAATGCAGATAAACTTCCAAATTATGGATCACAAGCTCTTGCAGTGCCGGCAGACGGTTCTGTTTCAAATGCAAATTATTCTTCCGGTAGTGACTATGCAGCCTATAAGGTTGTAACATTCCCGATTTCTGATGAAATACCATCAGGCCAAATCAGCCTTAAAGTAAACGATGTAGAAACACTGAACAACAAGAATAATAATGAAGCCCGCGGTTCATACACTGGTTCTGTAGACTTAGAAACAAATCCAACTGGCGACAAAAATATTTTCACAACATACTACTACAACCGTCAGCCTAATGGAGATAATAATAATCGACTTACTGATGATATTGAGATTGATATTTGGGAGATAGATCCTACGGCAGTTTACCCAATGCGTCAGAAAGGAAGTATTGCACAGGCAATTATGAAGATTAATCCTGTTACAGATCAGCTAGGATTTGCATTTGCGAATGCAGCAGCTTATTTCAGTATGCCAGGTAAGACTGTTGAGGCGGCAAGGGATACTTCGGCTTCTGCATGGGATGGTCAAAAAGTAAAAGCTTTTAGTAAAATACGTGATTATTCATATACTTATTGGAATGGTGAACTTGAACCATTTACTTCTGTTGGATTTACCTATGATAAATATGGTTATTCTTATGGAGTTGCAAGTGGTGGGGATATTAACTCTGGAAGTAACGAAACAGTAGATTGGTTTAGTTTTATGACTGACAGATGGGGTAAGGCTCTCGGTAGTTATTCTGGTGGTGATGATTATGCAAGACATAAGAGTTCAAAACATGATCAAAATGCGGTTCGTATAGAGACAAATGGTTTGAAAGAAGGGGATGTAGCTGTATTTGAAACAAAACGCATAAAATCTCCTTCAATAGTAGTTTCTGCCCATGGTGAAATTAATACCTCTGCAGATACAAATGTTTATCTTGCATATTTTGATGTATTAACTGCTCAAATTAGATTTAGGGCAGGTAATATTGGACAAAAACTTGAAAATGTTGATTCCAATAACTATTCTCCAGCAACTTTCTATCAACTTACTGCCTTTTCAAAATCTAAGACAACAGGTCAGAATTTCTATTCTGTAAGTGAAAATATTTATTGGAATCTAACAGATGGTAATAGGGTAAAGATTTATAAAGAACAAGATGGAGAAAAGGTTCTTTTAAGTGAAAAAGAATATATTATTTATAATTTAGATTATAATGCAAAAAAATTCGCGCTTCTTTCTACCGATGAAGACGGAAATGTATCAGAGGAATATCCATTATATAACGCAGACACCTCTAACAAATTGGAAGAGGGTACCTATTATGTGCAGGCAGTTCCAGAAAAGAGCAAAGGTTTCTTTGGTAATTTTACAAATACATATGGAACAAAATTAAAACTTAAGGATCTTGGAACATCTGCCAGTACTGTAGAAAATCTTGGAATTATTGTTGAAGGAACAACTGCAGGGGAATATCTTTCAATGGGTGTTATTCCAAAAGATTCAACAGGTGGTATTTCTACAGATGATGTTTTAGTTATTGTTTGGTATGGAGATGATCTTCAACTTCATTACGCATATAATACTACACCATCAACAATACGGGGAAATGGTGATACAGATGGTTGGATATCAACAACCCTGTTTACTGGTGATTTATCACAAGCAGGAGAATATTGTCAGCTGGTAGTAGATGCCAAAGGTGGAATACATATTGCGGGTCTTGACTCAACAAATAGTGATCTTATTTATGCATATATCGCCAAATATAACGAACCAAATAATGTACAAACTTGTATCGTCGATTCAAGTGGTATAGTTGGCGACAATCTTATGATTGATGTTGCAATGAATGGCAGCGGAACAGACGCAAAAGCAGTTCCAAGAATCAGCTACTACAATTCATCAACAAAACGACCAAAACTTGCTTATCTGGTTGATACTACACAGGCAAATCCTGCCGGTGCAAGCAATGATATGTTTACAGGAAAATGGGAATGTTCTGTTATTCCAACTTCAAGCAAAATTGATTTATCAGACAGCGGAAACAAAATCAATGTTGGTGTTTGGAAAGATGATAATGGAGTTATAAAGAACTCAACACCTATAACAAAGGTACAATCTGTGGATCATGTAAACAATTACTATTCAACCTCGTATGGAATTGTTGGTGGCAATGGTTCAGCTAACGCTGTTTTGGGTTATATCGTCAAAAAAGATTCAACTACCAACACCATCGAAACCGCCCAGATGCGATAGTTTGCACACAAGGGAATAATTACCTATTAGGTAATTATTCCCTTGACAAATTTCCCAACACATATTAAATTACCTATTAGGTAATTTGATGGAAATAGAATATTTATCTTCTTCAATTCAGCAATACTTCTCGGACTTATACGATATTCCTAATTCCAGAAATTTACTTCAAAAAAAGATTGGTTTAATACTTACAAAAAATGTTGCAAAGAGAATTGATCAGCTCAAAGCTGCAGAAACATTTCAAAAGTATCTGGACTTTCATATAGGAAATCCACACAGTTTGACAGGAGATTTATCAACTTATTATGGTGTGGATCTAGACAAAAATACACGACTAATAATTCAACCGATTCCGCCAGATTTGTCGGCAGAGGCGCTGAAAATATGTGAAAAGGTTATGATTATTGGAATAGTTGATTATCATGGAGACAAAAATGAGTGGCTTATCGCGTGAGATGATTATTCATCCTGGTGAAACTTTAAAAGAGGTTCTTGAAGAAAGAAATATGTCGCAGCAGGAGCTTGCCTTACGTACAGGCGTTTCAGCAAAGCATATTAGCACAGTCCTTAGTGAGGAAAAAAATATCTCTGTAAATTTTGCAAAAAAGCTAGAATATGCCTTAGGAATAGATGCAGAATTCTGGATTGGTTTACAAGCTTTGTATGACCGGCAGCTTCTTGAGTTTGATGAATTGCACTCAATTTCAAAAGAAGAGATTTCTATTTTCAATCGATTAAAAGATGTTTTTGATTACATCGTAGAAAAAAAATTCATTTCTAAAGAAAAACAAAAGGAACAGAATATTCTTGAATTAAGAAAGTATTTAAATGTAAGTAATCTTACGGCAATATCATATCTTGTTTCTTTTGGAGCTTTCAAAGTTCAGACAAATGTAAAATATGATCCTTATGTTTTATTTGCATGGCAAAGAATCTGTGAGTCGCTTTCGGAAAAAGTAACTACAAAAGAATTACCTCGAGAAGAACAGATTAAACAGCTATTAGAAATCTGTCCGGAAATAAAAAAACTAAAACGTCTTTCCCAAGATAAGATAAACAAAAAACTTCAGGAATATTTTTCTTTATGTGGAATTGCTTTTATAATAGCTCCGACTTTTAAGGGTGCTCCAGTCCAAGGGTTTATAAAAACAAATTCTGATAATAAAACTATAATTTGCATGACGCTTAGTGAAAAACGGCCTGATAGTTTCTGGTTTACTTTATTTCATGAAATCGGGCATTTTATAAATGGTGATGCAAAACAAAGATTCATAGATTTTGAATCTGTTGAGAATGAACGAGAAATAAAAGCAGATCTTTTTGCTAAGAAAATTTTAGGAAAAAGCGCTTAAAACTTCACCACCTGTGGTGCCCCACCAAAACTGTACAGAGTTGCTGTTGCATTTTTAAAATACAAAACTTCTGTGTTGTCATCGGTAGCAGAGTACATGTTCTTCAAGTCTGGGTAGTTGTTGAGCATGTCTTCTTTGGCTTCTACTCGGTCATCACGAACAAGTTCTCCTGCCAAGCGCAACCATTCGCCGCCTGCAAAGCAGCAGATTTCAACCTTTGGATTTTTCTGGATTTGTTTTGAAACATCTTTAACTTTTCCTGTCTGGATATAAAGCTTGCCTTCAAAAAGATTGATAGTTCCAAAAGGGCGGTTTCGGGGCTGATCGTTTTCTACAGTTGCAAGGTAGTAAACTCCGCATTTTTTAATAAAATCACAAACATCATTAATAGTATTCATAAAAATCTCCTTAATTACAATTTATAATTATTTTATATCACTTTTTTTGTTATGTCCAAATTATATTTACTATGCCCATAAAAAGCATTAAACTATTTTCAATATTTTTTGGGGATGTAGCTCACCTGGTAGAGCAACAGGTTCGCAATCTGTAGGCAGGCGGTTCGAGTCCGCTCATCTCCAGTTTATGCTCTTTCTGCTAATTCTTCCCAGCGACTATATTTTTCTTCAAGAATTTTTTCTATTTGCGAATAGCGTTCTCCAGCCTTGCGGGATTCTTCGTAATTTGTAGAAGCCATTTTTTCTTCAAGCGATTTTTGTTCTGCTTCAAGGGCAGGGATTTCCTGATTAAGCTGTTCGAATTCTTTTTGCTCTCTGAATGAGAGTTTTTTCTTTTGTGAGGGGGAAGTCTCCCCCTGGCTCGCACTTTGTTGCTCGCCACCCTCTCTAGCGGGGGTTTCCCCCGCAACGCCCCCTTCCTTTTTCATTTCTTCGCGCAGTTCTATGTACTCACTGCATTTACCTACAAAGCCGCTGATTGAGCCGTCGTCTTCCATGATAAAAAGGGAATCCACAGTTTTGTCCATGAAGTAGCGGTCATGACTTACCAGCAGCAGGCAGCCTTCGTATTGCATGAGGAACTGCTCAAGGATGTTCATTGTAAAAATATCAAAGTCGTTTGTTGGTTCGTCAAGAATAAGGAAGTTAGGATTCTCTAACAAAAGGCGCACTAAGAAAAGTCGCTTACGTTCGCCACCGCTTAAAGTACTGACCGGGGAATGCTGGATTTTTCCTTCAAAGCCAAACTCTTCCAAAAAGCGCGAAGCACTTACTTCTTTTTTGCCGTCATTCAAAGTCATGTGCTCGGCAGTTTCTTTTATGTATTCCAGAACTGTCTGATTTGTATCTGGGAAAGTTGGATTTTGGTTATAGTAGCCGAACTTTGTGTTTACACCAACATCGATTGTGCCTGTGTCTGGTGCAAGGTTGCCTGTTATGAGATTAAGGAAGGTTGATTTACCTGAACCGTTGTCGCCGAATACGCCGATTTTCTGTCCTTTGGTAAAAACGTATGAAAAGTTTTTTATAACAGGCTGGTCAAAGCTTTTACTGATGTTGTGAAGCTCAAGGACTTTTCCGCCTAAGCGTTTGCCTTTTACTTCGAAGGTAAAGCCTTTGTCGGCCTAGAACTTTTCGCGGTTGATAAGCTGTTCGTCGCGCTGGATTCGAGCTTTGATTTTTGTTCCGCGGGCGCAGGGACCTCGTAAGAGCCAGTCGCGTTCAAAGCGCAAAACAGATTCTATTCTGCGTTCTGTATTTGCTTCAATTTCTGCTTCGGTTTCTTTTTTTTCAAGATACTGGCTGTAATTGCCTTCGTAAAGCTTAAGGCGGTTTCGGGCAAGCTCGTAGATGTTTGTGCAGACTGCGTCCAGAAAGTAGCGGTCGTGGGTTACCATAAGAACTGAACGCTTTGTGTCGTGAAGATAATTTTGCAGCCAGAAAATTGTTGTGATGTCCAGGTGGTTTGTCGGTTCGTCGAGCAGGAGCAGCTTTGTGTCTTCTACAAGAACCTGTGCTAGCGCAACTTTTTTTACCATGCCGCCGGAGAGATCTCCCATTTTGCGGGAAAGGTCTTTGAGACCAAGAGTTCCAAGAATTGAAGAGATTTGTGCTTCGTAGTTCCACAGGTTCTGCTGGTCCATTTTTAAAAGGATTTGTTCGTAGCGTGCGCTATTCATCTGTTCGCACACTTCTTCGTATTCGCGGATTATTTCGAGCTTGGGCGATTTGCTTTTGAAAATGTGTTCACGGATTGTATCTTCTTTATTGAATGCTGGATTTTGTGGAAGATAACTTACACCGGCTTCTTTGTTTATAACTACTGTTCCTTCGTCTGGCTGGAGCACGCCTGCAATTGTATTAAGCAGAGTTGATTTTCCTGTTCCGTTGCGTCCAATGAGAGCGGCTTTTTCGCCTTCCTGTATTCCAAAGGTAACGCCTGTGAACAAAGGTTTTTCGCGGCCGATTTTTGAAAGATTACTTATTGAAAGAATGTTCATTTTGTTCCGCCATTTGATGGTGTTGTGTGTTTTTCATAGAAGTCTTTGGTTTTTACAAAGTCCATTTTTTTAAGATATTTTTCGTGTGCGGGTACAAGGTTTGCGGCGGCAACTTTAAACGATTGTAGACCCTGTGCTTCAAGATATGTAAATAAAAATTTTGCAACGCTGGTGTCGCGGTAAGCTGGGGTTGTGTAGTCTAATTTTACTAAGAGGGCCTGCGGGTTTGCGCTGTCAGTTTTTGCAATAAGGATTCCAGCGCAAGTTGAGTGACTGTTTACAAGATAAATTGTGTCTGACTGATCTGGTTCTGAAAAATCCGGGAAATATTTTTTTATGTCCTGGGCGTTTTGTTCAAGAAAGTGCTTTGCAAAAAGATCGTTGCCACAAAGCTTAACAACGTTGAATTCTTTTTTTACAGAAAAGAGTTTGTAAAGGTTTATTACATTTATGATTATCAAAAACAACTGGAGTACTGCGGTTGGGTAGGAGTGAATTAAAAGTGCATACACGCCAAAAATCACGCTGCCGATTGTGTTGATTATTCTTAGTTTTACGACAGATGTCATGAGCATTGAAACAATTACGAGAAGGGAACCAAGGTAACCGATTAATTCAAAGATGGTAGAAATTGTCATTGTGAAATCCTTTTTATAGGGGCTTTGAAGCTCATCTTGCGGGGGGTGGCGACTTTTTCGAATTTGATTGTGTAGACGGCGGCGGTACGGTCAATTGAAACAACTGTTCCGCGGCCTAAGATTTTGTGTTCTACTATGTCACCTTCCTGCAAAACAGAAAGCTCTGATTTTTTTTCTAAGACTGTATTTAGTTCTTTTATAAAGGTTGTGGCTTTTGAAACAAGCTGGGCCGGAAGCTCTACTTCGTAATTAAGAAGCGGCTTGTCTATGTCAAAAATAAAGCGAGACGGAAAGCGGCCGCCTGCGTTTTGAGAAAAGCCTTCGGCTTCGGTTAGGAAGAGCATTTTTTGTGCGCGGGTAATTGCAACAAAAGCAAGACGGCGTTCTTCTTCCATGGCTTTTAGTGAGTCGATTTTTTTGCTTGGAAACATGTTTTCGTTTAAGCCAACAATAAACACAACCGGGAACTCAAGTCCTTTTGCAGTGTGAATTGTCATAAGACGCACGGCATTTTTGGAGCTTGTTACGTCGGCATTTGTGTAAAGGGCGGCGTGGGCTAAATAATTTTCAAGAGTGCATTCTTCACCACAAGATGTTTCGTATTCATAAATTGACTGCTTAAGCTCTGCAAGGTTATCAAGGCGCTCCTGACTTCCTTCTGTGCGCAGGGCAAGCTCGTAGCCGCTTTTGTTCATTACATGACTGAATAATTCCGAAATCTGCATTTTGGAATAGGTGCCTGCAAAGTGTTCGATGAGGTCTATAAAATCCTGGGCTTTGGTGTTTGCAAAAAGCTCGTCGCCTACACTAAGTTTTAATGCGTTGTAAAGAGAACACTTGTTAGTTGCGGCTAACTCCTTTAAAAATTTAATGCGTCGTTCACCGATGTTTCGTTTTGGTGTATTTGCAATTCGCAGGAACGAAAGGTCGTCCTTGTAGGCTATCATTCTAAGATAGCTGAGGGAATCTTTAATTTCGGCACGGTCAAAAAACGGAACGCCTGAGTTTAGTGTGTAAGGAATTTTTTCCTGCTGGAAAACATCTTCGATGGGGCGGCTAATGTAATGGGCGCGGTATAAAATTGCAATCTGGCCCATGTTGAAATCTTCTGCAAGGGCACGGATTTTTTTTACAATGTAGCGCGCTTCGTCTTCGGCGTCCTTGGCGTGATAATAGCAGGGACGCGGGGGCGTTGCGGGGGTGTCCCCTGCAGAGGGGGTAGTGAGCGACGAAGTGCGAGCGAGGGGGAGACTTCCCCCTCCTAAAACTAAATCCTTCTTAATTCGATTCCTGTTTTTGCTGATGAGACTATTTGCCACCGAAAGAATTGGCTGGGTGCTTCGGTAGTTTTTGTTCATAACGATTGTTTTTGAAACAGGAAAGTTTTTATCAAAATCAAGAAGGTAGCGGATGTCGGCACCACGCCAGGTATAGATTGTCTGATCGGGGTCGCCAACTACAAAAAGATTATTGTGATATGGACACAGCGCCTTCATGAGCTCGTACTGAATAAAATCAATATCCTGGAACTCGTCAATCATTATGTATTCAAGGCGCTCCTGCCACTTTTGACGAACCGCATCGTTTGTCTGAAAAATATAGAGCACGAATTTTAGAAGGTCGTTGTAATCAAGGCCAAAGCATTTTTTCTGCTGGTAAAGGTAGCCGTAAAAAATGATATCGTCTGCGCGGGTGGAGTCAAGATATTTCTGGTGTATTTCGTCCAGCGTCATGCGGATAAGGTCTTCGTAGTAGTGGGGCTCTTTGAAGATTTTTCGCATTTCTATCATGTCGCGGGCGTTTGAAAAAGTCATCTGGCGCAGGGTCAGGCCACGTTCTTCGTAAATAATTTGCAGCATGGCGTCGATGTCGGAATTGTCGAGCACAAGAAAACTTTTTGGGTAGCTCACGGCGTTTGAATCTTCCTGAAGCACGCTTACGCAAAAACCATGGAAGGTAGAAATGTAGCCTGTGTCGTTGTCGCCGGTTAGCTTACGAATTCTGTTTCGCATTTCGGCAGCGGCCTTGTTTGTAAAAGTAACGCAAAGAATATGCGAAGGCATGATTCCAATTTCGTTTACAAGGTAGGCAAAGCGGTAAGTGAGCGCGCGTGTTTTTCCGGAACCAGCCCCCGCAATTACACGGATGTAGCCTTCGGTTGAGGTCACTGCTTCAAGCTGTTCGGGATTCAGTTCCTTTTGTAAGTCTTCGAGCTCCATGGGTATAGTATAAATGATAAAGTTCAAATTAACTATAGATTTATACAATAAATATTTTTCCAAGAAGGTTGTTTCCGTGTTATAATTTGAATATACAAGATTTTGTGTTTGGAGATTTCTATGCATTATAAGAATTTTAAAACTGTTTTGTATTGTGTGACTGGATGGGTGAATCATGTGACCGAAGAGCAGCTTCGCAAAGAGGCGGAGTTTTTTCAGAAGTATGTTGGCGTTGATAAGATTTACCTTGAGGCTTTTCGCGACGAGTTTTCTAAACAGGAGCAGCTGGACCTTATAAAACGCGTGATGAAGGAATACAGCATAGAAGTTTCGGGTGGGATTACTACTGTTTGCCCCGACCAGAATGAAAGCGACAAAAAACGGCAGCGGCTTTTTAATACTATGTGTTACTGCAACGAGCCTATGCGCGAGCTTACAAAAAAGGTTTCGGAATATACGGCGGCTAACTTTGATGAATTTATAATCGATGATTTTTTCTTTACTCAATGTATGTGCGAGGATTGTGTGCGTGAAAAGGGGGAGCGTTCGTGGGAGGAATTCCGGCTTGCAAAAATGATGGAGGTTTCGCGCGACTTGATAATCGGGCCGGCTAAAAAGGTGAATCCTAAGGTGCGTGTGATTATTAAGTATCCTAACTGGAGGGAAAGCTATCAGGAAACTGGGTATAATCCTGGCCAGCAGCGCGAGATTTTTGATGCGATTTACACAGGTACAGAAACTCGTCACGGAGCTTTGCAGGACCAGCATCTTCCGCGATATTTGAGTTATTCGCTTATGCGTTATATGGAAAGCGTAGCTCCCGGCAGGAACGGCGGCGGCTGGTTTGATCCTTATGACTGCGACAGAATTGATACTTACCTGGAGCAGGCATATCTTACTGCTTTTTCTAAACCTAAAGAAATGATGATGTTCTGCTGGCCTTCGTTGGCTGGTGACAAACGTGCTACTCCGCTTGGTTTTATGTACGAGAGGCTTGATGCAATTTTGGACAAGGTGGGCGAGCCTGTGGGACTTAAGGTTTATATTCCTTTTAATTCTCAGGGTGAAGATCATGTAGAGGATTATCTTGGAATGGCGGGTGTGCCTATGGAGCCGGTGTGCGAGTTTCCTTCTGAAGCCTGCAAAGTTCTTCTTACTGCGGCAGCCCTCAAGGACTCTGAGATTGTGAAAAAGCTTACTGTCTTTGTTGGTGGCGGGGGACATGCTGTTGTGACGAGCGGTTTTATGACTGGGGCTTTGAAGCGATACCCCGAGATTAGTCAACTAACGAGTGTTAGTTATAATGACCGTGTTCTAACTGCAGATGAGTTTCAGAGTCCTTCTGCAATTGGTTTTGGAAAAGAATATGTTTCTTCTAAGGTGGCCATTACATTCCCGCTGCTTGAACACCGCAACAATGCAACCTGGTCTATTATGAATGCGGGCCATGGTGAATATCACGAAAGCATTTTGTGTTATGATACTTACGGAAAGGGAAGACTGACAACTCTTGTGTTGCCAGATATGCCAAGCAGGATTTATGAGCTGCCCCCTCCTGTTCTTACTGCAATCCGAAAGGAGCTTGCGGTTAGCGGGCTTTGGATTGACGCGCCAGCCGGGGTGAGCCTTTTTACTTACGACAACAAAACCTTTGGTTTGTATTGCTACACCTGGGACGGCTGCAAGCCTGTTGAATTTACAATTTATATAAAAGGCGAACACAAGGTTCTTAAACGCATTCCAGATTCCGAAAAATCTTCTCCTTGGAAAAATTTCCCACTGCCAGTCATGAGTACACATCCTTTGGATTTCCGTACAAAAGAAATGGTAAGTGAATTTCATGTTCGCATGACGCCTGGAGAATTTGACTTTTTTGAAATTGACGGTTAGAATTTAGGAATGTTTATTCTTGGTCAGACGCTCATATTATTAGGCTTTATTTTTCAGATTTGCAATCTCATTATTGACGTAAGGTTCATGCTTTACAAACGAAATTTCGTTGAAGATAAAAAACATAGAAACCGTTTTCTTGACTTTTTAATTTTTGGAATGGTCTGCCTTTTTTGTGTTGTTTATCTGATTATTTTCTTTGCAAAATTAAAATCTGTTTGGGTTGGTATTCTTCTTTTTGCGGGTGCTTGTTTTGTTACTACAGTTTTGCTCTGGATTTACACGCTTACAAAAGGAATCCGCGCCTCTGCCTTTGCAATTTCTAAAACCTTGATTGGTGTTGTTGAAGCGCGAGACCCTAACTTAAACGGACACAGTCTTCATGTTCAGGAATTGTCGATGCTTATGTATAAGTATTTACCGCAGCCTCTGCACAAGGGAATTGGAAGTGAAAATCTTAAGTATGCCGCGCTTTTTCATGATGTTGGTAAGCTTGGAATTCCCGAAGTTATTTTGAATAAACCCGGTAAGCTTGATGACGATGAATGGAAGGTTATGCGTACACACCCGGAGATTTCTGTGAAGATTCTGAAACCTCTTCATTCTTTTGATAAGCTGCGCAACTGGATTTTGTATCATCATGAGCGCATGGACGGTCGTGGTTATTATACTATACCTAAAGAAGAGATTCCTCTTGCCGCACGGATTATTTCTGTTGCCGATACTTATTCTGCAATTACAATGGCGCGTTCTTATAAGCCTGGTAAATCCTATGAAGAGGCAATTGCAATTATAAAGGATGTTGCCGGAAGCCAGCTTGATAAATATATTGTTGATATTTTCTGTTCAATTCCAAAAGAGGAAGTGGAGGCATGTATATGTCGGATTCAGGCGCAGACACAAAATCTGTAAGTCAAGCGTTGGCTGATTTTTCCGAAAAGTTTGCAAGGTTTGCAGCAGACACTCAGGCTGTTGAAGAGCTTAAAGTTGAATCTCCATTAAAGACGCTTCAGCATCAGATAAACGAAAGAGAGACGGAACGAATTTCGCTTTTGCGCCGCCAGTTTTTAGAATATGCCTGCCCCATGACTTCTGATATTGAAGAGGATGAAGAGGCGCTTCTTAAGGCATACAAACTTTACTGTATGTTAGTCGAAGCTAACGAAGCAGCAGGAGACACAACGACACATCTGCGTGATTTTTCCCTTACAAGTCCTCTTTGTCGTAAAAGTGAATATATAGGTGGTGGCGACGGACGTTTTTGTTACTTGCGTCTATGGTTTGCTGCAACAAATCCTGATGCTCTTTTTATGCCGGTAATGGAACAGGATTCAAACGGAAACTGGTATCTTACCTTCGTGGAAAAGGAATTATGGAAACCGACTCTGTTTGAAAAAGAAATTATGCAGGTGGTAGGGGAATGAAAAAAACAAAAATCTTTTTTACAGGATTTTTAATCATTACATTTTTTTTAGAAACAATTTTAATTACTTCTTGTAAATCGGAACCTGAACCAAAACTTACAAAACCAATAGTAACACTTGCGTTGTCGGAAACATCTCCTCAAACAGAAATTATTATTTCGTGGACTCCATCTGACAATGCCCAAGCTTATTCTATTGAGAGGACAATGATTCGTGATTCTGTTACAGATACAAGATATTTTGAATGGCGCGAAACAGATGAGATTTGTTCTAAAGATGACAGTAAATTCTACCTGACAGATAATACCTGCGAAAGCGGAACTGAATATACATATGTTGTAACTGCGAGCGCCAGTTGGAATGATGTTTTTAATCGAAAAAGTTCTACAGAACATTCCGAAAAAAAATCGATTACAACTGCTGCAGATTCAAAAGTTCAACTTGTTTATCCAAAAAATGTTAAAGTTGAACCGTCAGACAAAAAGCATAATGCACTTACAATATCGTGGGATGCTGTGGAAGGGGCAGCTGGTTATGAAGTTTGGTATACAAATAGTTTTTGGATTCATTTCAACGAAGAGTTTAAAAAAGCTGGAACAACATCACAGACTTCTTTTACACAGGAACATCTTTATAACAAGTCTGAATACACATTTATGATTAAAGCTGTAAACGGAGACCAATGCAGTTTATTTTCGGCAAAGGCTTCTGGAACAGTTCCGGCGGCAGATAACCTTACAATGGATAAAGCCTTGGTTCTTGAAAACGGCGTTACTGAGTATTTGTATTCTGATTCAGATTCGCTGTGGTTTAAATGCACTCCACAAAAATGTTTGCTGTTGTTTTCCGATTATGATTATCTTGATGAAATTTCATTATCAGTTTTTCTTGAGGATGGAACTATCGTAGATTCAGGCTTATCTTTAAGTAATTATGCAATGGAAAAAAATAAGCTGGATGTTTTTATTTCCGGAACTACTTATCTATTGAGAATTGTAAATGCAAACCGCTGTGGTTTTTCAATTTGCGTGGAGTAAAAGATGAACAGGAAAATTGGTTTATATAAAAAGCTTTATTCTTTTTCGATAGCAATTGTTTCACTCTTTTTTCTTAGCTGTGATTTTATTCCTGGTTTTGCAAGCAGATTGGATACTCCTCAAGAACTCGAGGTGTCTTCAGTAACTTCGGATAGTGCTGTTGTTTCCTGGTCTGCTGTAAAAAACGCTGTTTATTATGATGTAATGTGGCAGAGAAAAAATGAAGAGGTTTGGCAAAATGAAATAACTATTTCAACTTCTATACAACTTAATGACCTTTATTATTCACAGGAATATACTGTGCAGGTTGCAGCGATGCCGGAAAATGATTCACAAAAATATGTTATAAGTGAATATGCAAAAACAAATTTTACTACGCTTGAAGATATTCCGCCACAGGGGCAGTTAGCACGTCCTAACAATATACAAGCTGTGTTTAACGAAGATGAATCTGCCATAACTATTTCGTGGGATGCAGTTGCCGAAGCCACTTATTATGATATAGATATCGAAGGTTATGAAACATATATGCCAGGTGTAGTTTTCAAAACACGTAAAACTGTGGCCGCTAGTAAGACTCAACTTATTTATACAGATAAAATGTCGGGGACTAGAATCATTATAAAAGTGGCCGCCCGTAATTCTGATTTTTCGGATTCCTGCCGTTGGTCAAAAGAAGTGTGTCTTGACAAACTTGCTCTAACTCATTAAATTAATTTTATCTTTTGGAGAACAAATTGAAAGGTAACTTTTATTACAGCGCATATTATTATTACTCTTATTATGCTTCACGCAAGGGCAGTAAGTAATTTGTGCAATAAATGTTACTAAACATTGAATAGAACAACCGCACGGATTACTTCCGCGCGGTTTTTTTTTGGGCGTGGCGCCCTTGGAGGAATTATGATAGCAGTATTAAAAGCAGGTGCAACTCACGAGCAGATTGACAATCTTATTGAATGGTTCAAGGAGCAGGGACTCAAGGTTCATCTTTCGGAAGGTGATTATAAAACCATTGTAGGTTTGATTGGTGATACTACAAAGATTGATATTGACCTGCTTAAGGGTTTGGATATTATTGAATCAGTTACACGCATTACTGAGCCGTTTAAAAAGGCAAACAGAAAGTTTCACCCTGAAGATACTATTGTTGATGTCAGCGGTGTAAAAATTGGCGGCGGAAACTTTGCTTTTATTGCAGGTCCTTGTTCTGTAGAAAGTCGTGATCAGATTATTGAAGTTGCGCAGGCTGTTAAGGCAAGTGGTGCAAAGCTGCTTCGTGGCGGTGCATTCAAACCTAGAACAAGTCCGTATGATTTTCAGGGACTTAAAGCAGAAGGTCTGGAATTGCTGCTTGAGGCAAAGAAGGCAACAGGCATGCCGATTGTTACAGAAATCATGAGCCCTGCCCATATTCCTCTTTTTGAAAATGTAGATTTAATTCAGGTTGGCGCACGCAACATGCAGAACTTTGAGCTGCTCAAGGAGTTAGGTAAGCTTAACAAACCAATCCTTCTTAAGCGCGGACTTGCCAACACAATGAAAGAATTTTTGATGAGTGCCGAATACATCATGGCCGGCGGAAACGAAAACGTTATTTTGTGTGAACGCGGAATCCGAACTTACGAAACTTATACCCGTAATACGCTGGATCTGTCTGCGGTTCCTATGCTTCATGAACTTACACATCTTCCTATTATTGTTGACCCTTCTCATGCAACTGGAATTGCCCGCATGGTTAAGCCTATGGCAATGGCCGCTGCTGCCTGTGGTGCTGACGGAATTATGATTGAAGTTCATAACAATCCGCAGAAGGCTTTGTGCGATGGAGCTCAGTCTCTTACCCCTGAACAGTTTGATGATGTTGCAAAACGTGTAATGAAGATTCGCGAGGTGATTTAAGTGAGTGATGCAAAAATGAAAACTGTTGGCGTTGTTGGTCTTGGACTTATTGGTGCTTCGTTTGCAAAGGCTTTTAAAGAAGCCGGTCACAAGGTACTTGCTTATGACAAAGATTCGTCTGCCATTTTGATGGGAAAAATTGCAGGCTTTGTTGATGGTGAGCTAACTTCTGAAAATCTTAAGAGCTGCGGTGTTGTTTTGATTTGTATTTATCCGCAGGGAACAATTGATTATGTAAAAGCCAATGCGGCCAATTTTGCAAAGAATACGCTTATAATGGATACCGGTGGAATTAAGCGTGTTGTGTGCAAAGAATGTTTTAAGATTGCTGCAAAGAGTGATTTTATTTTTGTTGGAACACACCCTATGGCAGGAAATAAATATTCGGGACTCAAGCATTCAAGAGCATCGCTTTTTAAGGGCGCTCCGCTTGTAATTGTACCTCCGACTTTTGATGACATGAAGCTGATTGACCGTGTAAAAGAAGCAATGGCTCCTGCAGAGTTTGGAAGCTTTATGCTTTCGCACGCCGACAAGCACGACAAGATGATTGCCTTTACTTCGCAGATGGCACATGTTGTTTCAAACGCTTATGTAAAAAGTCCAACGGCAAATGAACACCACGGTTTTTCTGCCGGCAGCTACAAAGATCTTACCCGAGTTGCCTGGCTCAACGCACCAATGTGGGCCGAACTTTTTATGGAAAACAAGGATAATCTTGTAAATGAAATTGACAGTTTGATAAAAGAACTGACAAAATATAAAAAAGCTATGGTTGATGATGACCAGGAAAAATTGCAGAAACTGCTTGAAGAAGGTAGTCAGCGCAAAGCAGAGCTTGATGGGTAAAAGAGATTCCCGGGTCAAGCCCGGGAATGACAAAGTGTTTTGCTGAGAAAAACAAAGTTTGTCATTGTCGGGCTTGACCCGACAATCCCGAATTAAAAAGAATTGTATTTATGGAACGAATAACAGTAAAAGTAAAAAATCAATATAACGTTCTCGTAGGAAGTGGCTTACTTAGTCAGAGCGGTGAACTTATCCGAGGGGTGGATTCCCGCATTCAAAAATTATTCGTGGTAAGCGATTCAAACGTTGCTCCTTTGTACTTGGAAAAATTACGAGATGTTTTGCAGTCTGCCGGTTTTGAAGTTTTCAGTTTTGTTTTTGCAGCAGGCGAGCAAAGTAAAAATCTTGAAACAGTTGGTCAGATTTTGGGTCAGCTTGCACAAAACGCCTTTACCCGAACCGATGCTCTTGTTGCCTTGGGCGGTGGAGTTACCACAGACATTGCAGGTTTTGCTGCTTCCATTTTTTTGCGTGGAATAAAAGTTTTTCAGATTCCAACTTCGCTGCTTGCACAGGTTGATGCTTCTGTTGGCGGAAAGACCGGTGTTGATTTACCTCAGGGAAAAAATCTTGTTGGTGCTTTCTGGCAGCCTTCTCTTGTAATTATTGATACTTCGTTGCTTGCAAGTCTAAGTGATGTTTTGTTTATGGAAGGAATGGCAGAGGTAATTAAGTATGCGTTTATCTGCGATAAAAATCTTTTTGAAAAATTGCAGCATAAGGTGAGCAAAAGTTCGCCCGAGCTGGAAAGTGTTGTTGCAAGATGTGTTCAAATAAAAGCCGACATTGTCAGCCAGGACGAACACGATAACGGCTTACGTCAGCTTTTGAACTTTGGTCATACAATTGGTCATGTAATCGAAGCCCGCAGTAACTTTAAAGTTTCGCACGGATTTGCTGTCGCCAAGGGAATGGAAAGAATATGCCGAAAGAGTGATATTCATGATGACCTTGTGTCGCTTTTGAAATTGTACGACTTGCCTTGCGATGACGACATTTCTGCCGACCAGATAATTCAGGGAGTAATGAACGACAAGAAAAAACGCGGTGGAAATATAACGATTGCGTATGTTGCAAAAATCGGTTCAGGCGAACTTCGCACAATGGATTTGCAGGAGTTCAAAAATTATCTATGAATTACAAAATAGAAATTCCCAGCCTTAAGTTAGATTTTACAGTTCCTCCTTCAAAGTCCGTTGTGCACAGAAATCTGATTGTTCAGTTTTTGCGCGCGGTATTGGACGGACAACTTAATAAAACAAAGGCATTTTTTTGGGAGCCTGAGCAGACAGATAATGATGATATTCTTGCAACCCGTGCCTGTCTTAAAGCCTTGTACGAAGGCTCTCAAAATGATGAAGAAATAATTTACATGCCTTGCAACGAAAGTGGTTCAACACTACGTTTTATGATCAGTGTGGGTGCGGCATTTTTGAATTATATGGGTCTTGCACAAAAAAAGAAGCTCGTGTTTTTACCCAAAGGCCGCTTGATTGAACGCCCGCTTGAACAGCTTATTGTATGTCTTGCAAAACGCGGGGTAGATGTTGTAGTTGATAGGGCAGCCGGAACAGTTACAGTTAGCGGTGTGCTTACTCCTGGATGTTTCGAAATTGAAGGAAATGTTTCATCGCAATATATTTCGGGACTTTTGATGGCACAGATTGTTTTGCCGGGATTTTCTGTAGAGCTTAAGGGCGAGCTTGAATCAAAGGGGTATGTTGAATTAACAAAACGTGTTGTTGAAGAAAATGGAATACCAAATGAAGGCGACTGGTCCAGCGCAGCCTTCCTGTTGTGTCTTGGAGCCCTTACCCCAAACAGCCAGATCATCTTACACGGCTTGAACAAATCCTCCGCCCAAAAAGACAAAATCATTTTGGAAATTTTAGAGCAGCTTGGAATACACGCAATCTGGAACGACGATACAGTTTCTTTAAAATCAGAGCATTCTGAAGCTCCTGCAACACTAGAGCTTGATGCCACCGATTATCCCGACATTGTTCCTTACATCGCAATTGTTGCTGCTGCGTTTACAAAAGAAACAAAAATCAAAAATATCAGCCGACTTCATTTTAAGGAATGCGACAGGGTAGAGGCAATAATTCAAGCCTTGGCCGCTGTTGGGGTTAGCGCAGTTGAAAAGGACAGCATACTCATAATTCAAAATCAGAATTTCCAGAACAAAAAATCAGACGAAGCAATAGAAATAAAAACCTTTAGCGACCACCGCATTGCAATGACAGCAGCCCTTGTAGCCGCATGGACAGGCCGCCCGGTTTTGATAGATAATAAAGAATGCGTAAATAAATCCTTCCCGGGATTGTGGGAGATAATTGAAAATGCAAAACTATAATTGGTTTACCGGCAACAAAATAAAACTCGGAATCTACGGCGAATCTCACAGCCCAAGCATTGGTGTTTGCCTTGAAGGTCTGGACTACGACAAACTGGACACCACAGCCCTTTCCGCATTTATGAAGCGACGCGCCCCTGGTCAGAATGCCTGGTCTACTCCACGCAAGGAAGAAGACGCTGTTGTTGTTGATGTACTTCAAAAAGGTTTATTCAAAGCGCATATTGATAACACAAATATCAAACCACATGACTACAGTAATCTTCTTATAACTCCACGTCCAGGTCACGCAGATTTTACGGCACGACTTAAATATAGTGAGGATTTTAAATCTTCCGGCGGAGGTGCTTTTTCGGGAAGACTTACAGCTCCTTTGTGCATTGCAGGTTTTTTAGCAAAATCATTTCTTGAAGAAAAAAGCATAAAAATTTTTGCGCATATAAAATCAATTGCCGGTGTAAAGGATGATGTCTACAATTTTGATAACCGCACAAACGAAGATGATTTTTTAAATAAGCTTGAAGAAGTTTCAAAAAAAGAATTCCCGGTAATTGATGACAAAGCCGGCGAACAGATGAAAGAAAAAATTGCCCAGGCAAGAGAAAAGGGAGACTCTGTTGGCGGAACAATTGAAGTTGTAATTCAAGGCATGCCAGGCGGAATTGGCGGCCCGATTTTTGAAGGCATAGAAGCCAGAATCGCTGAGCTTTGTTTTGCTGTTCCAGCCTGTAAAGGCGTCGAATTTGGAAATGGATTTGAGGCAGCAGAATTAACAGGGTCAACGAATAATGATTGTTTCAACTTCGAAGGGCCGCAACTAAAATTGCAGACCAACCGCTGCGGCGGCATTCTTGGCGGCATAAGTGTTGGCGGAACCGTAGCTCCAATTGTTTTTGATGTAGCCGTAAAACCAACCCCAACAATTTCTAAAGAACAGGCAACCGTAAATCTTGAAACAAAAGAAAACACAACGATAACAGTAGGCGGCCGTCACGACCCATGCATTGTTCCAAGAGCAGTGCCAGTGTATGAAGCAGTGGCTGCGCTGGCTCTGGCGGATGAAATGCTTTCTAATACGACCCTGAAATCAGCGGTTGCTGAGCCTGTCGAAGCACAGGGACCGCGGTTAGATCAAGAAGATCTTGCTTCTCTTCGCACACAAATAGACCAGGCCGATGAACAGCTTCTTGCAGCTCTTGCAAAACGAATGGAAGTAGCAGAAAAAATTGGGTTATTAAAAAAGCAGGAAGGAAAGCCTGTTTTGGACACTTCACGCGAAGCACAAAAACTTGAATCCATTTACGAAAAAACAGACGAGCGTACAAAGCCTTACATAAAGGATATTTATAAAAAATTGTTTGAAGCATCTAGGGATTTTCAAAATAAGTTGTAGGTAGCATAAGATGAAATTTGGCGTTTTAGGAAAAAGTTTACCTCACACATACTCACCTCAAATACATAAGGAATTTGCGGATTACGAATACACAGTCCTTGAACGTACAGAAGACCAAGTGCATGCAATTTTTGAAGGTGCCGAAAATCTGGACGGTTTTAATGTAACAATTCCGTATAAAAAATTGGCAGCCAGCTTTTGCAAAGAACTTTCTCCTGCTGCAAAAGAAATTGGTGCTGTGAATACGGTTGTTGCTCTTCCTGGCGGAGGTTTTAGCGGCGACAACACAGATGTGTTTGGTTTTACCTTTATGCTCACAAATGCAGGGATTGATGTTGCTGGTAAAAACTGCCTGATTCTTGGAACTGGCGGAGCGAGCGCTGCAGTGAACTATGCCCTCAAACAAATGGGAGCAGGCAGTATAAACTTTTGTTCCCGCACAGGACAAATTAATTATGAAAATGTTTACAAGGTTGCAGCAGACACACAAATTATTATAAACACAACACCAGTTGGAATGTTCCCCGAAATTGATAACTCGCCGGTTGACCTCTCACATTTCAAAAATCTTGAAGCCGCCGCAGATATAGTTTACAATCCGTCGCGCACAAAGTTTTTACAGCAGGCACAGGAGCTAGGGCTTAAAACAGCCGGTGGATTGAGTATGCTGGTAGCACAGGCTTATAAGGCGAGTGAGATTTTTAAGAAGGCCCTTCGACAAGCTCAGGGACCGCAGATGGACGAGCCACAACAAGAAGAAATCAACACTGTAATCGAAAAACTCCAAAACCAAATGCTCAACATCACCCTAATCGGTATGCCAGGCAGCGGCAAAACAACTCTTGGTAAAAAACTCGCCAAAGAACAAAACCGCAAGTTCATAGACTTGGACGATGCCTTCAAAGAAGAATACGGCATCAACCCAGCCCAGTGCATCACCCAGAAAGGTGAAGACGAGTTCCGCAAAATGGAAACACAAATTGCAAAAAAAATCCTTCCGCAATCTGGCTTAGTAATTGCAACCGGCGGCGGTATAGTGACCCGCAAAGAAAACTGGTTCTATTTGCGCGCCAATTCCAAAGTTATTTACATTGAACGCCCGCTTGAGTTCCTTTTAAAACAGGACACTTCTAACAGGCCGTTGAGCCAGAATAATAGAATTGAAGAATTATATAAAAAGAGAACTCCTCTTTACGAACAGCTGTGCGATGAAAAGTATACGAGGTTTTAGGGGTGTGTAAGGCCGCAACTTGCGGGGGCGTTACGGGGGTGTCCCCCGTTAGAAGGGGTAGCGGAAAACCGCGAAGCGGGTTGCAGCGAGGGGAAGGCTTTCCCCTCCTGTCTCCTAGCTTGGTATATGAATAATCTCCCTTGGCTTGCTTCCGTTGGCTGGGCCTACAATTCCTCGCTCTTCCATTTCTTCTACGAGGCGGGCGGCACGGTTGTAACCAATTTTCAGACGACGCTGGATGTAGCTGGCACTGGCTTTTCCGGACTGAACAACAATTTCCAGGGCCTGATCATATAAAGGATCTTCGTCCATGTTGTTTCCAAAAAGGTCTACGTTGCCTTCTTCGTCTTCTTCATCTTCTACGAAAATCTGGTCATCTATGTATTCTGGCTCGCCGTATTGCTTAACGTAATCAACAACCTTTTCTACTTCGTTGTCGTCAAGGTAGGTTCCCTGAATACGAATTGGGGCTGGGTCAACGGCAGATGCATAAAGCATATCACCACGGCCAAGAAGTTTTTCGGCACCAACACCATCAATGATAATCTGAGAGTCGATGCGCGAAGCAACCATAAAGGCAATTCGGCTTGGGATGTTTGCTTTAATCAAACCGGTGATTACATTTGTAGAAGGTCGCTGGGTTGCAAGTACAAGGTGAATACCAACGGCACGGCTCATGGCTGTAAGACGGGCAACTATATTTTCAAGTTCCTTTCCGCTTGTTGCCATAAGGTCTGCAAACTCATCAATAATTACTACGATGTAAGGAAGCTTTTCTGTAGCGATGTTGCGTTCCTTAATTCGTTCGTTGTAGCTTGAAATATCGCGAACACCAAGTCCGTCGAGCAGGGCATAGCGGCGTTCCATTTCGCACAAACAATACTGCAAGGCCTGGATTGCTTTCTTTGGCTCAGTGATAACCGGTGTAAGCAAATGCGGAATATTATTATAAAGCTTAAGCTCAACAACTTTAGGGTCAACAAGAATCATCTTTACGTCTTTGAATGAGCGCTTGTAAAGGATGGACAAAATGAGCGAGTTTACACAAACGGATTTTCCGGAACCTGTTGCACCGGCAATGAGCATATGCGGAGTTTTTACAAGGTCAACGAGCTGGGCTTTTCCAAGAATATCTTTTCCCAAAATTACTGGAACTTTCATCTTGTTCCATTCTGGTAAATCCATTTCGATAATTTCGCGGAAGCCTACGACACTGCGGCGTTTGTTTGGAACTTCAATACCAACAGCCTGCTTTCCAGGAATTGGCGCAACAATACGAACTGACTGTGCAGCAAGACTAAGTGCAATGTTATCCTGAAGTGCTACAATCTTACTGAGCTTTACACCAGGGGCTGGAAGGATTTCGAACATTGTTACAACCGGACCTTTTTTAATTCCAATGATGTCTGCATCAATGTTGAATTCTGCCAAAGTCTGCTTGAGGTTTATAGAAGCCTGTTTTGTTTCGTCATCAATAATCCAGTACTGGTCATCTTTATATGCTGTAAGAAGATTTGACGGAATTACATAAGGACCTTTTTTTGTAGCCTTGTGCGATTTTGGAGCTGGGCCTTCAATAACTTTATGCTGCGGTGTGTTTTCTTCCTGCTGTGCGTTGAAGAAATCTGTAAGTTCATCGGCAGTAAGATTGTTTGCATGACCGGCGTTTGGATTTAATTCTGGAGAAGTTTCATCATCGTCTTCGAGGTTTTCTCCAGCAGGTGCGTCGTCTTCATCAGTGTCATCGTCATCGACAACTTTCTCTTCAGAAGTTTCTTCTTCAAAGGTTTCGTCTACATCAAAAAGTTCGTCGTCGCTGATATCATAATTTTCGTCTTTTGTAAAATCTGCAAAATCAGTGATTTCATCATTTGTGTCTGTTGTTGCGCCATCCTCAAAATCAGAATCTGCATCGGCATCGCGACGGATATCGTCTTCCATATCAGAGAAAACATTTTCGGCTGCATTTGAAACATTAGAGAAGTTTATACTTTTTTCCTGTTTTGCAATTTGCTTGAAGACAGTATTGTCAACTTCCATTTCTTCAGGAACCGGTTCAATATCTTCAGACAAATCTTCATCTACCGGCATGTTGTTAGGGTCAACGTCAAAGAAATCAGGATCAAGTTCTTGAGGAGCTTCGGATTTTTTTTCAGTATCACCGGCGGCTCCTGAAAGAGAAATTTTCCTTGGATATTTTGAGTTTATATTTTGTGCTGCAGCGTAAGGATTATTTTCGTCTGATTTTTTCTGTTCGTCAGTTGCGCCTTCTTCATCATTAAGGGAAATAGCATACGGAAGCGATTTGTTTGTTACAACAGAATTAATGTACTTTGCTGAATCGTATGGAGAAGTTGAAGTTTGTGAAACAGCAGGTTCTTTTGAAATATCAGGGAGTTCTTCGGAAAATGATTTTTCTTCAAGTTCATCTGGTGAAAAAGAAAGCGACGGATCGTTTTCATCAAAATCTTCGACATAATCGGAAGGAAGCTCTGCTGGAGCTGGAGGTACATTATCCCATACAAGTTCTTCAACCTGATGATTTTCCGGGGCATCTTCAGAAAGTAAAGCGTCATATTCTTCTTTAGAAATTATTGAAGCTGGATTTTTAGGTTCTTCTTCTGGTTCTTCTGGAGCTTCAAAGGCAGGCATTGGTTCAGAAGGGAAATGTCCTGCAAAGGTTTTTTCCATATGTAGTTGAGCGGCATTTTTTTCTGAGTTAGTTTCAATAGGAGCAGGAGCTGGTTCAGAGGAAGGTGTTTCTGTAGTCTGTGTTTTTGAAGTGTTGTTTCCAAGTTTATCATAATCGTCTACACTTGGAATATCTGCTTCGTACAATTCTTCTGCAGATTCCATAAGGGCTTCAAAAGATTCATCCTTCTTTTTCTTTTTGAGTTTATCAAGAGCTTTGTCAAAAACAGTTTTCTTAGCACCAATTTTTTTGTACTTAAACTGAGTGTCTTCTTTTTCAGAATCATCAGCCGGTTCATCATCAGAATCCTCAGCTTCGTCTTCGTCAAAATCTTCTTCAGTATCCTCAGTTTCATCAACAAACTCAATTGTATCTTCAGAATCGTCATCAAAATCATCTTCTGAATATTTTGGAGGTTCTTTGCCTTTATAAAAAATCTTACGGTTAACAGATTCTGCAATTACACCGGCGCCAAGAATTTCAATAATCACAAGCATAAGGCCTGTAACACCGGCAATAATTGCTTTTATAATTCCAGAAGTTCCATCGGTACCACTACTAAGCGCGCCACGACAGATTCTTTCTGTAACAACGCACGTAAAAAACGGCAGGATAGCAGTAATAAGACGCATTGTTTTTTGCGCCGTCCAGATTGAAGCAAAGCAGTAAAGACCCGAAATCAAAAGGAAAGTCGGAATCAGAATGCTTGAGAATCCATAAACTGTAATGAGCATATTTCCTAAATAATAGAAAATATTG
>JAFZWX010000228.1 GCA_017617145.1 Treponema sp.
CTGCATTTGTTCCAATTGCACTTGATGTATCTGTACCTGGTTTCTTTGCACCAGCTGTTGAACTCTTAGTATAATACAGTGTTACTTTCTCTGATGTTCTTACGCCAGAGCCTGTTCCGTCACTTACTGATCCGCTTAATGTTATTGTATTGCTTGTCCTTGCATCTGCGGCCGGTGTATTGATTACCAACTCTGGACCAACCTTATCTACCATTACGTTTGCAATAGCAACTTTTGTTTCATTACCGGCATTATCTGTTGCAGTTGCTGTAATTGTTACAGTTCCGCTAGTCAATCCGGAAATAAGGCTGAGTGCATTTGCAGAATATGCATTTCCAGTTCCCTTTGTCATATTAACAGTTGTGTTTGTTCCTTCTCTTGAAAGAACTACACTCTGAATTCCGGAACCTGTGTCTGTTACAGTTGCATTAATAGTTAGTGCTGCACTTCCATCTGAATATAATGTTGATGAATGATCAGATGTTACGGTTGGCTTTGAAGTATCTACTTTTACAGAATATGTTGTAGCAGCACTTGTATTACCCATTGCATCAACAGCAGTTAATGCAAGAGTGTTTGGTCCATGCTTAAAGCCTGCAAGATTTGCAGAGTAACTGCCGTCGGCAGTTGACCAGCTGCCTGATATTGCCGAACCACTTGCTGGTGTAAGTGTGTAATTAATTGTTGTTACACCACTACCAGTTTCGGAACCAGCCTTATCTGTATAATTACCGGCAATAGTAAGAGTTTCTGCATCGAACCACTTGTTTGTATTTTCTACAGCTGATTCGGTATTAGTACCGCCTACACCAGAACTTGAATCATTAAGTACAGGACCTGTACGGTCAATTGTATAAGGTTCGGTGTTTGCATAACTCTTATTGCCTACAATGTCTTCTACAGTAAAGCGGACAATGTAAGATTTTCCATTTTCGAAAGTTGAAGTATTAGTTGTTGCAATTGAAGAAACTTTTGCTTCGCTGTTTGAACCAACTTCAACTGTTCCGTTTGCTTTTGAAGTTGCGTAGCTGGTATCGGTAGAAAGATAAACATTGTAAGTTACAATTTCTTTATTGTTTGCATTCTTCTTTAATCCGTTTGCATCGCTTACATATACGCTTGCGTTTGCAATTGAATCCTTTACAAAGCCAGCTGTTGAAGTTACACGAACAGAAGGAGGTGTCTTATCTACAATTACAGAACCAACAACTCTTGTGTCTGAGTTTCCTGTACCGGCAGCATCTTTGGCTGTTACAGAAACTGAATAAGTTCCGCTGGCAGGGAGTTCTGAAACAGGAATTGTAGCCAGATATTTACCATATGTTTCGCTGCTTGTTGTCTCATCAAGAGTTGCAGTTTTTTCTGCTGCAACACCATTCATCTTAACTTTTACAGATTTTATACCTGCCTGTACTGCATTTGTACCTGTAGGATTATCTGTTACAGTAAATGCAAGTGTAAGGTCAGATTTACCGTCTGTATATTTATCTGCAATATCGGCTGTTTCTGGTGCCTGAGTATCTACGTTGATTGTGTAATAATTACCACCAATATTATCTACAGCGGCATTTCCAACGTTATCTACGGCAACAAGAACAAGATAGTTGTGTCCTTCTTTGAAGCCGGAAAGTGTTGTGAGATATGTTGAGGTGATTGTTTTATAGTACTTTGTTTTTTCTTCATCATTTTCGTCTGTTACAGTTACAGAACCATCAGCTGTTATGCCACTAATTGTTCCATTGTAGAATACACGACGTGTTGTCTCGCTTGCAGATTTTGGAGCAAAGTAACCATCGGCGTTACCAGAAGGATTTGCAACAAAAGAATTAATCTGTGCTGTAGTTGGTTCTGTTGAATACAACTGATAATAAATCATTGCAAGCCCACTACCCGATTCATCAAAATTACCACGAATCTTAATTGTTTCTTTGTTTCCAAAGGTTCCAGACTTGTATTTACCACCTACATCTTTATCAAGGTCGTCATTCCATAATGAATCGCTTGGAGTTATATCATCATTATCCTGATCACCTATACGGAAGTAAATATCCTTTCCAGAATCGTCAGTTTTATGAAGAGCAGCAGGTGCAGTTGTATCAAAGATAATCTTAAAGGTTGTTGGAGATGCAACTACGTTCTGAGCCTTATCTTTTACAGAAAGTTCTACAGTTACATAGTTTGTCCAGCCAGCCCAAGTTGTTGTCCAGGCTCCTGTTGATGTTGCACTTGTAAATGTCCAGGCAGAATCGCTTGAAGTCAATGTCTTAAGTACCGTTCCAGAAGAACTCTTGATAGTAAGTGTTACAGTTTCAATTTCTCGGTCATCCTTTGCAACACCTGTAAGAGTGAATGGAACTTTTGTATTATTCATATAGAAGGTCTGAACACCGCTTACTACACCCGCATCATAAGAAGAAGAAAGTGCATAACTGTTCAAAGTTGGCGGTACCTGGTCAATATCAAGTGTGAACAGCTGGAAGTTCTTGCTGTTGTTCTTTGTATCTGTTACGGTCACAGTTACAGGGAATGAACCGGATGTCTTTCCAGAGAACTTGGCCTTTGGAATTGTGATTGTCCATACTCCTGTCTTTACACCGCCTGAAAGTGTTGCTGTTCCGCTTACAATTGCATCGCCTGTGTATGTGTCATCACCAATCTTTGTAAGTTTTACAGAAGAAACTCTTGTAGCGTCAGCGCCTATAGCATTTCCGCTTGAGTTACGGTTATCGTTGTAGTCTGTTGCCTTTAATGTAAATACAACATCGCTGTTTCCGTTTATGAGCTTTGAACCGCTTAAGGCTGCACCATTTACTGTTTGCAGCGTACATACATCAGGGGCTTTTGTATCTACCTCGTAGTCAAGGGCTGTTCCGTAGCCTACGTTTCCGGCCTTGTCTACTACCTTGATGTATACCTTGCCCTTTCCGTCGCTGAATGAACATGCCTTGGTTGCAGTGTTACCGTTAATATTCATGCTTACCCAGTCGGCATCTGGTACCGCAGTTTGAGTAAGAGATGGATTACTCCTGTCGTCTATGTAATAATAAGCTGCTTCCGGATTTATTTCCGTAAAGGTTGCTGTTATTGTTGCCCCAGATTTTGTAGAGTTCCAGTTTCCGAGACTTGTTGTATTAACTTCAGGAAGTGTATTATCTACTGTTATTGTTACCTGTTCCTGTACGGTATTTTTTGCGTAGTCGGTTGCCTTTAATGTAAATGTATATTCTCCGTCACCAAGTGTCTTTGTCGCAACTGCCTGTGAGAATTTACCGAAATTACTGTCTTGTGTTGATGTAGTGTTTACAGTTATTACCTTGTTTGTTCCGCCGATATCTGCAGCTGCTCCAGTTGAATCTGCAGCAGAAATTGTCAATTCTACAGGACGGTACTTAGTCTGTACACCATCAAAAGCCAAACCGCTTGCTGTTACATCAGTAATAGACTTTGTGTATGCGCCTGTTGTAGCATTCTTAACAATAAGATTTTTGATTACCGGAGGATTAACATCATAACGGAAATAGTATTCTCTGGAGAATTTGTTTCCTGCTTTATCTTCTGCAATTATGTAAACTGTATGATAATCATCGTCTTCATTCTTGTTTTCTGTAAAATCATCTGGAATTGTAAATTTATAACTCCAGTTTGAAGAAAGAGCAAGTGTTGTATATCCATCTTCGCTGTTCTGGTCGCCATCAATTCGGATTTTAATTTCTTTAAGTCCGGCTCCAATATCGCCTGCCGTACCATTTATATAAGTATCGCCTGTTCCCGAAATCCATTTTGTTTTTAAATCTGATGCTGCATCAAAACCGGTTACAGCCATTACAGGCGCAGTTGTATCAAAAATAACTGTCTGAGTTTTTACTGTTGCTTTTCCGTAATCGGAACCTTTTCCAGAACCATCATAAGCAATTATTGCGTGATTTATCTGTCCCTGTTCATTTACGGTTTTACTCCAGACACTTCCAGTAAGTGTTGCAAATGCTCCATCAAGCAAAACAGCTTTAATTCCATTTACATCTGTAACAGTTCCTTTTAAAGTATATCCTGTTGCATCAGAATCTGTAATGTAAACAATTCCATCTTCTGCTGCTTGAATTTCATTCGTTGTATCATTATTTTTATAAACTTTATATTCAACATCAGGTGCATTCTGGTCAACCATGAAGGCAACATGTCTTACATCTGATTCATTTCCGGCTTTATCTACACCTTTTACCCAAAGATATTTTTTACCTTCATACAAAGTATCGTCGGTATCTGTACCAGAACCGGTTGCAAGGTTCATTGGAATGCTCCAGCTGTCTGTACTTGGCATTATAGAAAGCGAGTATGATTCTGGTTCTGTTTCTGTATTTGTAAATGCATAATAAAGCGTATCAAAACCACTAGAGAAATCGCCCTGATTTACAGGATCATCTTTTGCTGTTCCACGGAATGTATATGCGGTTCCCTTTAATGAGTTTTCACCATAAGCAGTTGAATCTGAAGTATCACCCTGTTCAAGAGTAATTGTAAGAGCAGGCTTTGTTTTATCTATTTTTACAGTTAATGAAGTAGTTGTTGTTTTTGCACTATCTGTTCCGAATTCAGAATTATCGACTGCACGAACAGTATAAATATATGTTCCGGAATCTACATCTATCTGTTCAATATTACTTTCACTTCTTGGAAGTCCTGTAATTGTCCAGGTTCCGTTTGAAGTAAGAGCATTATCAGAAAGAAGGATTCCAAGCTCATCATCATAAGTTCCACCATCTTTTCGCTGCCAGATTTCGAAAGTCTTAATTCCATTTGAATCAGAAGCTGTACCTTTCAAAACAAATTGGGTACCTGTTTCAAATGATTTGCTTGCCGAATTTTCAGAGAACAAAATATCAGAAGTATCTGAATCACGCTTGTAAGAAGAAATAAGTACAGCTGGCGGAGCCTTATCATACATAAACTCTTTTTCTACCCAATCGCCGATATTTCCTACATCATCAATTGCGCGAATGTAAATTTTCTTTGTACCTTCTGAGGCAAATGCATAAGAATAATCATTATCTGCAAAAAGAACAGTTTCATTAAGCGAAGAAACACCTGCTATTGTTTTAATTCTTGATTCTGTTTTAGCAGCATCAAAAGTATATTGAATCTTCGAAACCTTACTTGAAGTTTCTGGAATCTGTACTCCCTGTGGGGTATCATCAGAAGCCGTTGCTGTAAAACGATACGAAGCTTGTTCTGATGCATTATTTTCTTTATTTGGGACACTAATAGAATCTGGATCGATTACAGGAAGAGTGCTGTCTACAGAATATGAAACCTGTTTTGTTGCTGTTCCTCCATTTTCGTCTGTTACTGTGTAAGTTACCTTGTTTGCAGTACGTGCATTTGAAGGAGAGAAGGTGTCGGTAAAGGCAAGCCCCATTGTTTCCCAGGCACTGTCTTCAAGCTCGTATACTGTTACCGGAGCACAACCTTCTTCTTTTCTTGTTACTAAGAATCTTTCATAACCAGAATCGATATTTACAGTTACGCTCAATTGTGTTGGAGCACTTTCTGTTTTTGCTCCTTGAGAAAGAGTAATTATTTTATTATCTGGAACTGTTTTTTCTATTGTAATAATAGGAGCCGGTCCTGTTACAACAATCCAGAATGTCTTTTCTGTTGTGTTTTCTTCCTTATCTGTTACTGCAATATAGCATTTGAATTTTCCAGAAATAGAAGGAAGTGTATAGCTGAATGTAGATTTTGTAGGTTTGTCGTTATAAAGTTGTTCTTTTCCTGCAACCTGACTAAAATCTGTGTCTTCATTCTTTGAACCGATTTTGAATACGCTCTTTGCAATTCCATCATCATCGGCAAGAGTTAATTGAAGTGCACTTTCTGTTGTAAGAATACATTTTTTTGCACTTGCATCTGTTGTTACGTTTTTAAGATATGCTTCAAGGCTTTCTTTTGTTTCATAAATTAAAGAAAGTGAATCTGAGCTGTATGGCAAAATTACAGGTAAATCTGTTGTTTGATCTACTGTATATTCGCGTTCAAAATATGATTTTGATGTATCGGCAGCATCTACTCCAAGGTTTCCACCACGGTCTTCGGCAAATATTTTTACTTTTACCTTAAGAGATTCATCACCGCTGGCAATATCATTTGTATTAATTGTAAATGTCTGTTTAGCGGGAGTTGTAATGTAATGCTTTATTTCTTTTTTAACCTTAGTAATATCGCCACTGCCACTTACTGCACGGAATTCAATTGGAGTTCCGGTCTGGGCATCTACTATAATAAAATATGGACGTCTGTCTGTTTCACCAGATTTTGGAACTTCTGTGTAAACATTGTCATAAGCATCGACAATGGCAACCTTCATATCTACAAGACTATTAAGGTAGTCGCCGGTTTCTTTTGCACCATCCTCTGTGCCCTTATACTTTTCGGCTGTTGGAAGCATGCTGTCAATATTGATTGTTGGTCCGTCAACATCATATATTACTGTCTTTGAACGAGAGGTTGGCATATTATCAAGGTCAGATGTAATTTCAAAAACATACTGACCGCTGTTTTCCTGATCAAAACCAAATTGCTCTGCAGTTTCTTTGTCTATTAAATGTGTAAATTTGTAGGCAATCTGCATATCTGAACAGTTTTCTTCATCTCTGTCTTCATCTGTTACTGTATATGTCCAGATAGTCTTTACTGCTTCTGCATCTTTTTTGCATGTAATTGTAATTGTTGGATATCCGTCTGGAACAACAGTTGAACCTGCAATTTCAAGCGTTGTAGCTTTTTTCAAATATGAAATTGTTCCCACAGGATTTGAAATTTCAAGTTCCGGAGCTACGTTCTTTGCTTTAAAATGGATGATATACTGTTTTCCAACGAGAGATGGATCAATAGAAGGAACAAGCTTATTTCCAGAAGTATCTTCTCCTTCAACCCCTACTATATAATACTTACCGTAAACTAACTTTACAGTTTTTCCGTCTTTATCTGCTGCATCATCCTTTGAAATTTTTGTCTGGAATTGTCCGTCGCCTTTATTTTCGTATTTAGATGTTTTTGGATAAATTCTTCCTGCACCTTCAACAGCATTTCCGCGAACATCGCATTCCAAAAGATATACTTTTAATGTTTTTAAACTAAGAGAAATACCGTCCAAACCTTTTGAAAGCTGAACTGTAAGAGATCCATCATTTTCTACATTACTAACTTCGCCAAGAGAAAGCCCCGAAATTGAATAGGTAGGACTGTTTTCCGGATTAAGCTTGAAACTTCCACATTTAATGGCTTTTTCTTTTACTTTATTCCATAAATCACCTGCACTTTTTTCTGCTGAAGCGGCTGCTCTGCCTGTGCCCGATGCGGTATAAGTTCCACTCTTTATATGGTACAGATCTGGAATTTTAAGACTTGAACCTGTTGATTTCTGATATTCTGAAAGAAGTTCTTCCCAATCTGTCCAAAGAATATATGATTCTTCCGGATTTCCCCATTTATCTTGAGCTGTCTGCTCTGCATCTATAGGATATCTTTGAGAACCATCATATGCGGTAATAGTAAAATAGTAGAATTTTTCACCATCTTTTTCATCACCATATATTTTTGAATAAGTATCGTCGCTTTCATCAAGGAATTTTGCTACGTCAAGAGAAATTGTTGGAGGGATATTTCTGATTTCTTTTTCCCAAAGAACTGTCGTTGGGTCGTCTTTACTGTAAAATTTTACTACAAGCCGCTCTACATCATTGTCATCTGCAGCTTGTCCTTCAAATGTGAGGTATTGTCCGTATGATTGTATTAAATTGTCTTCTGCTAAATCGTCTGAGGATGGTTTTTGTAAAACTACTACTGGAGGGGTATTATCTATTGTAAACTGTCGGGATTTTGTGGTTACGTGTTTTGCGGTATCGGCAATTTCAATTGTTGCTTCGTATGAACCGTCTAAAACAGGCTTTGTTTCACTGAACGGATCAATAACACATCGCCAGGTATTGGTTTCTTCAAAGACTTCGGCTCTATATTCGTGAGTCTCGGCCTTACCATCATCACTGGTTGGTCGTAAAGTGATTTTGATGTGATCAATCTTTCCATCATCCTCATAAACGCCCGAAACAGCAAACACATCGCGAATAATGTTTCCTGTTGCCGGAGACTGAATTGTGAGCTCCGGAGAAAGAACATCAACTGCGGAACCAAGACCTACTTCACAAGAAGTAATTGATACGGCAGCACCAAAGGCAATAAGACCCAATCCTAGAATTAGACCAAGAAGACTGTTTTTTTTCATACGTTTTCCCTCAACATTTACAAAAAAGACTTTTACATTATATTATCGGCATATTATCCGTTTTTTCGCACCTGCAAGCCCAAGGAATTTGCAGACAAAAAGCCCATAATATTCCTATAATATTGTACAACATATTTGAAAATTCGCAAGAAAAATGATATTATCTTCCTATTATGGATTTAATCAAGAAACTGGATGAATGCGAAAAACGATTTAAGGAAGTGGGCGAGCTTGTAATGGACCCTAACCTTGTAAAAGATGCAAAGAAATACAAGGATACTATGCGCGAACATGGATATTTGACTGAGGTTTGCGCGCTTTATGATGAATACAAGAAGGTTCTGAACGGCATTCAGGATGCAAAAGAAATTATTACTAACGAAGACGACGCCGAAATGCGCGAAATGGCACGCGAAGAGCTTAAGGAACTTGAAGAACGTCAGCCAAAGCTCGAAGAAGAAATTAAACTAAAGCTTGTTCCGCCTGATCCGCTTGATGAAAAAAATATTATTCTTGAAATTCGTTCTGCCGCTGGTGGAGATGAAGCTTCGCTCTTTGTACGCGATCTTTGGGAAATGTACACTCACCTTGCAGACCGCAAAGGCTGGAAAACAGAAACAATGGAAGCTCAGGAAACTGAAGTTGGCGGGTTCAACAAGATTGTTACATCTATTTCGGGAAAATTTGTTTATGGAACATTGCGTTGGGAGTCGGGAGTTCATCGTGTACAGCGTGTTCCTCAGACAGAAAGTCAGGGACGTTTGCAGACTTCTACCGCTACAGTTGCCGTTTTGCCCGAAGCAGAAGAAACAGAAATTGAAATTAAACCGGGTGATGTTCGCATTGATGTTATGCGTGCCGGTGGTCCTGGTGGTCAGTGTGTAAATACTACAGACTCTGCAGTTCGTCTTACTCATATTCCAACCGGACTTGTTGTAATTCAGCAGGATGAAAAGAGTCAGATTAAAAATAAGGAAAAGGCTTTCCGTGTTTTGCGTGCCCGTTTGTTTGACCTTGAAGAAAGCAAAAAGCAGGAAGAACGCGCCGCTGCTCGCAGCAGTATGGTTGGATCTGGTGCCCGTTCCGAAAAAATCCGCACCTACAACTTTCCGCAGGACCGCGTTACAGACCACCGCATAAACTATAGTGCTCACAACCTGCCTTCTTTTATGATGGGTGAAATGGATGATATGCTTGATGCTCTGAATGTTTATGCCAAGGAAGAGCAGCTTGCAGCGGATGTAACAACGTTGGAGAGCAACGCATAGCCCCATCTGTCATTCCCGGGCTTGACCCGGGAATCTGTTATTTGAATGAATACTATTACAATACGTAATTTCAAGAACCTCGCCATTAAAGAATTGCAGGGTATCTCCCTCTCGCCTGAGCTTGATGTTCAGGTGTTGTTGTCTCATGCCCTCAAATACGACAAAACTCAGCTACTGCTTTTTGCAGAAAACCATATTCCGGATGATAAACTTGATTGGCTGAATAATGCCATTAGTTTGAGAAAAACCGGGCTTCCCGTTGCCTACATCACTGGAGTCAAGGAATTTTACGGATATGATTTTTTTGTTACGCCTGATGTTTTGATTCCTAAACCTGATACTGAAGTACTTGTTGAAAGAGCGATGGAATTGATAATAGAGGCCGCCCGCCCGCTCAGGATTTTAGATATGTGTACAGGTTCGGGTTGCATTGGGCTTTCTGTAATAAAAACGCTTTATGCTCTGGAAAAACTGCCTGTTGAAAATCTGCCGCAAATGACTATGGTTGATATAAGCGAGCCTGCCCTTGCCATTGCAAAAAAGAACGCCGCTGCCCTTTTACCAGATAGTGAGATTTTACAAAAAATAACTTTTATTCAGTCTGATTTGTTTGAAAAGGTTGACGGGGAATTTGATTTTATTTTGACAAATCCACCGTATGTACCGAGCAGCATGGTGGACGAGCTTTTGAAAGATGGAAGAAATGAACCAAGACTGGCATTGGATGGTGATGTCGACGGCACTTCTCTCATCAAAAAACTCATTACACAATCTTGCAAACATCTTGCACAAAACGGTACAATTCTAATGGAAACAGGCGAATACAACGCCCAGACTACAGCAGATTTTGCACAAACGGCGGGTTTTGCCACAGAAATCCACCGCGACCTTGAAGGGCAAATGAGAGTTGTGGAGATGAGATTGTCGGGTCAAGCCCGACAATGACACTGTTATGAGTAATGAAGTTTTGTTTACATCCCAAGATTCTCAAACCCTGCTGCAGGATTTTTTTGCAGCAAATGATTATCTTGCCCCGGAAGAAAAATCAGAAATTTCCAAGGCATGGGATCTGCTGGTACAAAATACAAAAGAAATCACTCGGGCAAACGGCGAGCCTTATTATGTTCATCCGCTTAGGGTTGCGCAAATCCTTTGCCAGAATAAACTTGACTGTCCTACAATCATTTCGGCACTGCTTCATTCTATTAATCAATATGGAGTTACGACGGAGCAGGTGCGCTCTCTTTTTGGCGACACAGTTGCAAACATAACAGATACAACAAACAAAATCCTCAATATTCCAATTAATACAAAAACGCTTCATCAGTCAGACGCAATCAGAAAAATGTTTTTTGCAATGTCTGATGATGTTCGAATCATTTTTATTTCTCTTGCAGACCGTTTGGACCGAATGCGAAACATCAACAACATCCGTCGCGAGTATCAGAAGGTCATTGCCGAAGCAGCAATTGCAGTCTGGGCCCCGCTTGCAGAACGCATGGGAATGCAAAAAGAAAAAAATGAGTTTGAAGATTTGAGCCTTAAATATACAAATCCCGATGCCTACCTGCAGATAAAAAATATCGTAAGTCAGTCTTCGCAGGAACAGGCAGAATATCTTAGTAAGGCAACTCAGGCAATTTTAAAAGCAACACAGAAAGTTGGAATTAATGTAACAATCCAAAGCCGCGCAAAACACTATTATTCGATTTATCAGAAAATGCGTAAACGCAATAAAGAAGCCCGCGAATTGTACGACCTGCTTGCACTTCGTATTTTGTGTCAGACTCCGGCAGAATGTTATTCACTTGTTGGAATTGTTCACAGCCTTTGGAAACCGCTGGACGGACGTTTCAAAGATTACATTGCCATGCCAAAATCAAACGGATACCAGTCGCTGCATACAACAGTAATCTGTGGCGGCAAGCCTTTGGAAATTCAGATTCGCACTGTAGACATGCATAACATGGCGGAACACGGAGTTGCATCTCACTGGTTGTACAAGAAAGGCTCAAACAAGGATTTAGTTGAAGAAGACAAGCTTGATATTATGAACAGGCTGCAGGCGTTGAAGCAGGCTTCGCTGTCTGATGACAAGAGTTTTTCTGAACTCAAGGACGAGCTTCTTGGTGATGAGATTTATGTATTCACACCAAAAGGCGATGTTAAGAGACTTCGTGCCGGTGCAACTGCCATAGACTTTGCTTATGCAATTCATTCTGATATTGGTGAAAAAATAGTAGGCGCTAAGGCAGATGGAAAAATCATTCCGTTGAACCGCCCGCTTCAGAATACTCAGATTATAGAAATTATCACAAACCCTCAGGCTCACCCGACAGAGGCTCAACTAAAGATTGTAAAGACAACCAAGGCTCACCAGAAAATCCACAGCTGGCTCATGACAAATGACCCAACGTTTAGTGAAAGGGTTAATGGAACTGTAACAGGAGCAGGCACAGGTACTGGAACAGGAGGCACAGTTGGTGCTGGTGGTACCGCTGGTTCTGCAGCCCCAGGTGAACCACAAAAAAAACGTCGCCCAAAACGAGGCATTCAGCCACAGGTTGTGTCTTACCCCGACAAGAAAGTTCTTGTTCAGGGTGAGAAAAATGTCCTCTACAATATTGCACAGTGCTGCCGCCCTCACTACCCGGATTTAATTATGGGTTATGTCACAAGAAGCAAGGGGGTTTCAATTCACCGTGCAGACTGCATTATTTACCAGAGGATTCCTAATAAGGATGAAAGAAGCGTTCAGGTTGAATGGGAAAAATAGATTGTCGGGTCAAGCCCGACAATGACATACAACATTGCTGAGCGGAGCGAACCACGCGGAAGCCAAGGTTGTTGTTGCAGTTGTTGGCGTTGTTGTTCCAGCTGCCACCACGGTTTACGCGGTTAGAGCTCGACGCAGGGCCATTTCTCCGATTAAAGGAATTTCCGTCTACTAAAAGTATAATATAAAAGTATCTTTTTTTAAACAAAAAAATCCGCGCTTTCGCGCGGACTTAAACATTTGAAACTGCCGGTCGCTGGCTACCGCCTGCTCCCTTGCGTTCCAAATGTATTTTCTTTTGGCTAAGGGGGTTACTGAGCGGAGCGAACCACGCGGAAGCCAATGGCGCTGAAGCGGTAGTCCGGGGAGTGGCCGTGCCGGCCGGCAACAGAGCACGCGGTGGCGAGGTGGCGCCAGCTGCCACCACGATTCACGCGGTTAGAGCCCGACGCAGGGCCATTAGGATTTGTTGCTGAAGAATTGCCATTATCTCCTGCTGTTGCACTACTATTATACCAGTCATAGCACCATTCCCCTACGTTGCCGCTCATGTCAAAAATACCAAGGGCATTTGCAGTCTTTAACCCTACCTGGTGTGTTCCATAGCCTGCATTTCCGCTTGATGGAGTTGAATCTGCTGTTACACCATCATTTTGTATGTTATACCCATACCAGCCTACAGTATCCAAACCTGTATTTGTTGAAGAAGAATATGTTGCATTTTCAGCGTCGTCAGCAGTAGAAACTTTTCCTGTGGCAGCTCCGCTGAATAAATAATTCCAGGCAGGCTTTGTCGGGTCTCCGCCTCTTGCTGCATATTCCCATTCTGCTTCGGTTGGTAAGCGGTAACCTTTTTTTGTAATATCTGCTTCTACAGTGGCAGCTGTAATGTGACCGCTTGAAACAGTTATATCTGTAATTGTGTAAACCTTGTCTGCTGCTGTCATTGTCTTTTCTGTAAGCGCATTACAAAAATATACAGCATCATACCAGGTTACGTTTTCGGCAGGACGATACTTTTGTGTTTCATCAGATGCTAAAGGATAACTTCCTGTTTCTGTACAAGAAAATGGAGCTGCTGTAAGAGCAGCTTCTTCAATTGTCTGGTTTGTCATTACTGCTTCGTACAATTCCTGTGTTACCTGATACTTACTCATTATGTAAGGGCTGAGTGTTACAGTTCTTCCTGTTCGGAATACACCTTTATAATAATCATCAGCTCCAGAATCAACAAAACTTGGGTCAGCACCAGTAATTGTTGCTCCATTCTTTCCTGTTACATAAACTTCGGCAGTTTTGTCATACTCTGTTGTACCAATCTTAATTTTAGCAAGTGCTGTGTCGCCGGCTTTGTATGAAGTAACTACAGTACCTGATCCACCACTGCTATCACTACTTCCTCCTTCAGAAGGATTGTTGGTACTTGTACTTGTGTTTGTATTGTTATCAGGTGCTGGCTCCAGATTACCTTTACATGAAGCTAAAACAAGAGTCGCACAAAGAAGTGCAATCACCCATTTTGTTTTTTTCATTGTTTGATTCACCTTTTTTATAAAATTTTCGTTTACTAACATTATACAACAGTATTTATAAAAATACACTAAAAAAATATGTAAGTGAAAAACTGTGTTTTTGTTCTCCATTATTTCAAAAAGGTTTCTATCACGCGTTCGACATTTTTTGTTTCTAAAGGAGATCGTCCAGTTTCCATTGTTAGAATGAGGTTTTTCCCTGGTATAATTCCACATTTGGAATATTCTGACAATCTTTGGGTCAGGTTAACAGTGTATTCTAAATCATCCATTTTACCGCAGTGTTCCCAGTAGAACTCCTGGCGGGTGCGTTTGTTGAGGCAGAAAAAGTCTGGGTGAATTATTACTCCATTAGACAGTTTGAGTGGATATTCATAATGATATGGAACTTTTTTATCATGCAAAAGATTTGCAATTATGATTTCTGATTTTGAACGAACTGCTTCGTTTTTCAGAGTAAGGAAGCTTCCATCTGGGGCATCTTTTTTTCGCTCATAGTTTTTGCCTGCCATTGTTGGGCGTAGGTTTCGTTGTCAAGGAATATGGGAGTCACCAGCTGTTTGCGTGCTGCAGGAAGATTACTGAAGCTTTGTTCCAGATTGTCAGGGCTGTAATCTTTGAAAAACTGATTCATAGCTTTTAGATTTTTCAGAAGCCCCGGAAGCAGTTTTTGATAATAGTCTCGCTGGGCAAGTTTTCTGGCAGTTTCAAGATTCTTTTTGGGGATATATGTGCGCTTTTTGTTCTTTTCTATATAATACTGATAATTATTGCCTTTTTTTCTGATTCTGAGTCTTTCTTTTGGTGCAGTTTTTATAAAATCCTGAAGTTTTTTTGCCAGACTAGAAAAATCTGCCTGTTTTTGTTTTAGTTGTTCCATAAATACTCCGTTTTTTTATCCAATACACGCGAAGTGCACCTCATACACAGTTTCGCGTGTATTACCTTGCTCTTAAATGGGATCCCTACACGCGATTTTGTATTCACCTCATCTTTCGCATGTTTGACAAACCACTTTCATGCAGCATGAACACGCAAAATGCCCCACTCTCATTAGTCCGCGTGTCAGGACCTCCAAACAAACAAAGGCCTTTACACGCAAAACAACTTGCCCCTCTTTCTTCGCGTGTCTGGCATATCACATTTCAGATTCCTATACACGCGAAATACAACACAACTTTTAATCCGCGTGTTTTAGACTGCATCCTTAATGTTGTCTTTACACGCGATTTTGTATTCTCCTCCTCTTCCGCGTGTTTCTGAAATTACCAAGGCGTTTGCCTAAACACGCATTTTGAAACACGATATCTATTATGCGTGTCTGACCCTTCATCATGGTGATTGCTTTACACGCATACAAGGCACCCCAGTAGCCACCGCGTGTAAATAAAACTTTTTACATATATAGTATTAAAAAAAAATGAGACTTCTTACAAGAATTCTGGAAAAAAGTTTAAAAAATCTGCAAATTTTTCAATAATTTAGAAGAATTTATGAAAAAAGAGATGAAATGGAAACTATGATGATTTTTTTAGGAATTCAATAACTGGATTGCCACAGAGATTGTAATGGCAGGACCCTTCGAGAGCCTCAGGGACCCCGAGTTTTGTCTCTAGTACCCCAACTACCACTTCTCCAATGCACAATGAGCAGTAGCATGCCTTGCCCTGAACTGCACAAAGCAGCCACACTCGGCGCAGGTCATTTCATTCAAAAGTCTGGGACATGCCCCGCAAATAGAAAGACGACGCCCCAACTCTGCATCTCCACAAAAATCGGCGATGGGTTCGGAGGCCGCCATTTCGGCAACAAGCTCCGGGGTCATTTCCATTGAGGCTAATTCTTTCTTTGATTCACAGACTGGGCAAGGGTCTGTCACTTATTTTTTAATCCTCAAAGTTACAACGCTTCTTGCAGGCATTTTTACAACAACTTCATTATCTTTAATTTCTACCTTGCACTTCTTTTCGGTAACTTCATTTGGATTATCAAAGGTGTTCATGCTGTTCATAAGCTTTCCGGCAAGAACTACACCTTCTGCTCCACTAACTGTCTTAAGTCCATCAAGCTTTACAGTAACAGTGCGGGCCTTGTTCAAATCGGCATTGGTCAATGTAACAGTATAATCTCCCTTCTTGTGTGAAGCAGAAGCAGTAACAGCGTCAACAACAGCATCGTCAATTCCAACAGTTTCTGTAGAAACAAAGCTTTCAAGATGCATAGCATCCATATGGCTCTTGTACATGTGGAAAACATACCAGGTTGGAGTTTTAATCATCTTGGCGCCTTCGGTCAAAACAGGAGACTGAAGAACATTTACAGCCTGAGCAATATTTGCAATGCGGACACGGTCGCAGTGATTATTAAAGATATTCAAAGTAATACCTGCAGCCAGAGCATCGCGAACAGTATTCTGCTGATACAAGAAGCCAGGGTTTGTTCCCTTTTCAACAGCATGCCAGGTTCCCCATTCGTCTACTACAAGAGCAACGCGCTTTTCAGGGTCATACTTATCCATAATTTTGCCGTGGGTTTCTACAAGATGCTTCATCCAGCTGGCCTTATTCAAACACAGGTACCAACGCTTGTCATCAAACTCGGCAGCAGGGGTACGTTCATTCCAGCCAGGTTCAACTGTGTAATAATGCAAAGACAAGCCATCCATAAATTGAGCAGCATTTTTCATTACAACATCAGTCCAGTTAAAATCCCCCGCATTAGGACCACAGGCAATCTTAAAAATCTTGTCAGGACCGTACTGGCGAACATAAGTCTGGTAACGGCGGTAAAGGTCGGCATAATATTCAGGGCGCATATTTCCACCACAACCCCAGTTTTCGTTACCAACACAAAAAAGAGGAAGCTTCCATGGAGCCTTGTGGCCATTAGCCTCACGCAGTTTACTCATAGGAGATTCGCCGCCAAAAGTAATATATTCAACCCATTCAGACATTTCCTGAACAGTACCGGAACCAACATTTCCGTTTACATAAGGTTTACAACCAAGGGCCTCGCACAAACCAAAAAACTCGTGGGTACCAAAGCTGTTATCTTCTACTACACCGCCCCAGTGAGTATTAATCATTTTTTTACGGGTTTCATAAGGACCAATGCCATCGCGCCAGTGGTATTCATCAGCAAAACATCCACCCGGCCAGCGCAGGTTAGGAATATCAATTTCGCGGAATGCCTCTACAACATCCTTGCGGTAACCGTTGATATTAGGAATCTTAGAATCCTTACCAACCCAAAAACCACCATATATACAGCGTCCAAGATGCTCGCTAAAGTGCCCATAAATGTCGCGGCTAATCTGTTTTCCGTCGCGATTGCAGTTTACAACAACATAATCCATAAAAAAGTCCTCCAAACCCAGGGATTTTTGCTCCATTAGGTTAAACGATTTACTAAACTATATTATAACAGATTATAAAAAAAATGCACGCAAAATTTTTGTATAAAAATAGATTTTTTTGGTATAAAATTACACCTTAATTTGCGACAACACCTGACCAATCGGTTCATGAATAACAAGGTCGGCGTATGAATCTTTGCTGGTTTCGGATTTATTCAAAAGTACAAGGTTTTTACCATGGAAATAATCAACAAAAGAAGCAGCAGGATAAACAACCAGCGAGGTACCCCCAATAATAAGAGTGTCTGCGGCAGCAATAGCATGAACTGCACCACTAATTACTTCGTCATCAAGACCTTCTTCGTAAAGAACAACGTCCGGTTTTACAAGAGCTCCGCATTTTGTACAATGAGGTAGCTTATCCGGAGCATTTTCGCTGTCTGCAATAAATTTGTCGTCATAAAACTCGCCGCAACCGGTACAATAATTACGCAGAGTACTTCCATGAAGCTCATAAACAATCTTGCTGCCAGCTTTTTGATGAAGGCCATCAATATTCTGAGTAACAACAGCCTTGAGCTTACCAGCGGCTTCAAGTTCTGCAAGCTTGTAGTGGGCGGCATTTGGTTCAAAGCCTGTTGGAAGAAGTTTGGCACGATAGAATCGGTAAAACTCTACAGGGTCGTGTAAATAAAATGAATGACTTATAATTGTTTCCGGCGGATATTTCCACTGCTGGTTGTAGAGACCGTCCACACTGCGAAAATCCGGGATTCCTGATTCTGTGGAAACACCGGCACCACCAAAAAAGACGATGTTACTGGAATGGTCGATTATTTTTTGAAGTTGGGCGATTTTTTCGTTCATAAGCAAGACCTGTCTAATCTATCAAAACCTTCTGTCAACTTGCGGGCAATTGCTACAAGTTTTGGCAAATCTCCTTTGCGGCCACCTTCAATATTAAGTGGCATTACAGGGTCGTGCAGACTCAAACGAAGCAACATCCAGCCCTGAACATCCTGGCCCTTGAAAGAAAGGCGCACACCTTCATAAGACTGCGGCATTTCATATCCTGCAGCAGTAGCGCGCTTTTTAAATTCGTCAAGAACACCCTGTCCGTAAGCCTTAAAATCATCGCCTGCAATCTTAAAGCGGTACTCGCCTTCTTCTACAAGTGGTGGAAGTTTTTCTATTAAGCTATCGAGTTTTTTACCAGTAGCCGCTGCCTGTGCAAGAGCAATTACAAGCTTTACTGCAAGGAATGCCCCGTCGTCCAAAAAGTAGTTGTCCTTGAGCGCACCGTGACCACTAGTTTCCATAGCAAGCGGAGCAACCACACCATTCGCATTCAATTCCTTCTGTTTGTTGATAACATTTTTGTAACCGCGCATATAGCACAAATGCTTAAGACCAAGAACATCCTGCAAGAAATATGTAAGTCGGTCGCTTGTTACACTGTCGGTAATAATTGTCGAACCAGGATACTCCGGTGCCAGAATTGCAGCTATCATAGCAATAATGGAGTCGCGGTTTACTTCACTGCCATCACTTAAAACTGCACTCATTCGGTCAACGTCTGTATCAAAAATCAAACCAAGGTCAGCCTTGTTGTTCAAAACTGCAGTACGGATTGCTTCCATAGCAGCTTTATTTTCCGGGTTCGGAATATGATTAGGGAACATTCCATCCGGTTCAAGGAACTGGCTTCCTGTTGTATCTGCTCCAAGCGGTTGCAAAATCTTGTCTACAAAAAATCCGCTGGCACCGTTACCACTATCTACTACAATGTGGAGCCCGCTCAAAGGCTTGTCTCCCTTGCCTAATCCTGAAAGAGCAGAAGCAATTTTATTTTTCAGATACTCACCATAAACGCCAAGCAAATCAAAGGTTGGAACAACTTTTACAAGAGCATTATTTACAGTATTTGCTATATATCCTTCTGGAAGCTTAGAAGCAATTTCGAGAATAGCTGTAATATCTTCGTGCTCAAGGCCTCCATCAGCATCAAAAAATTTAATTCCGTTGCGGTTATATGGGAGATGACTTGCAGTAATCATAGCAGAGCCATCATATTTAGTCTGATCAAAAACAATAGACATGAACATTGCAGGAGTTGTTGCCATATTGCAGTTTACAACCTTCGCCCCAGTACTAAGCATTCCTGCAATCAGTCCATCTGCAAGTGCCGGTCCAGAAACACGAGAGTCACGACCTACACCAATTACAAGTTCTGCGGTAGCTTTCTTTTTCTTTGAGCTAAGCCAACTTACAAAAGCACACCCAATTTTTGATGCAATATCGGGGGTAAGATTAACGTTCTCTCCCTCTACGCCTTCTATAGCAACTCCACGAACATCACTTCCGTTCTGCAGTTTCATTAAATCCATATATGTATTTCCTCCTAAGGAAGGCCCCTTGCGACCACTAAGATTTTTTTTATTATAGCACAAACTCTGTGATTTTAATATACTAATTTTATGGACGACAAAGAATATTATTCCTTAATGAACAGGTCCTCGTCGTGGGCAGTGCAGCAGACACTTAAAAAGAAAGGGGCTGCAAAAACTTCGGGTGCTGCCACGCAAAAAAAAGAGCCTTTCGCCGGCGAAACAACTTTTACAAGTCTTGAATTACGCCAGGGAAAGGCCGATGCTGAAATGCTTATGGAAAAGCAGGGTTAGTTAGATTTTTTTGTTACTTGATTTGTAAAATAATAATCTGTTACAACAAGAAGGACCTCGGGATTTTCACACAGTGTATAACACTGGAAACGGAAATCATTTTTAAAATTTTCGTCCTTCTTTGGTTTATAAGGCTCTGCTATAGGGCTAAAGACGAATTGACCATAAGCAGCAAGTCCCCCATCTCTTCCCATAGCCAATTGCTTTACATTTGCGCTATTTGGAATATCTCCATCAAGTTTATCTATACTAAGAGCATGGAAAGAACTACCCTCATAATAAGCATTATCATACAATTCAGCGGTAAACAATGTATTATCATCTATTCGTTCAAACGCATCGTTTTTATATGTTCTGATTTTTCCTTGAAGATAAACTTTAACTGTATCTCCCTCTCCCAAATCTAGAGGCTCTCCATTAATACTCCTTAATTGATTATTAATTTCATAACGATATTCTGGATCAGAATCTTTTGATTTGCTCCAGTTCTTTCCTACTCCAAACACAAATGCTTTTTGTACTGCAGGGAAGATTGAATATTTTACGGAACAATTCAGTTCAAGCTCTTCATCATCTGTACCTTTAGGACAATCAAAGAACATCTGGAGATTTCTATAATCCTCTGCATCTTGAATTAAATTTAAAGGCATTACAAAAGTATAATCTCCGTTTGGTCGGACATCAAAATTTATACAGTTGTTATTAGCAAATAATCCTTCATCATCCTCTTCATATGTTGTTTTCCAATTGTCTTCCTGCAGCTGATAATAGAATTGTGAAACCCCATACTGACTGAAAATATCTGAAGTATTCTCTCCACCGGTTGTAAGTACAAACACAACAGTATCGCCGTCTGAAAGATGTTTGCCTTCAAGAATTGATGAAAGAGGAACTGTAGTCATATATCGAACTGAAGATTGTGTTTCTGAAACATTCCATGGCTCAAAAGAAAGTTTGCTTTCATTAATAATAATTTCACCAGATTGTTCTTCAACAAAAACAGTTTCTTCTGGTTCTACTTCCTCAGAAGTGTTTCCACCATGATTTTCTTCTGGATCTACTTCTTCAGAAGTATTTCCGCCCTGATTTTCTTCAGGATCTTCTTCTGGATTTTCCTCCTGATTTTCTTCAGGCTCCTTCTCTTCCATAACCGGGCATCCTGGAATTCTTAATTCTCCCGGTACCAATCTGAATACAACAGAATCATCGTTTGCTGTCTGCGATATTTCAAGAAACATATGATCTGTTGTTTCTTTTAGTTTGTCGAGAATATTGATGCATCCATCTTCAAACAGGAATTCTATTTTTTCTGAATCATATTCACCTGTAGTTTCATCATAAACAGATTCTTCCTTTACTGCTTTAACAGAATATCCGTATATAAAATGGAAGTTTTCATTTAAAACATAATCAAGACTTTTAAAAGCATGCCAGACATCTGTTTCGTCCGTTCTGTCTCTAAAGCTTGGCATATCCCTGACATTTACAACTTCATATTTTGCTTCTACAAATTCCCATTCACCAGTCTCAGAATCTTGTTCATAATCACCAAAAAAATCAGAAACGCTTGCCTTTTGAGTTACAGTCTGACCGGCTTTTTCATAAGAAAATTCTATATCAAAGTATTCAGGATAAGTATAACCAGAATAATTTCCATATACAGATTTAACAGGAAGAATCACAGGGTTTTCTCTTCCCGCAACAACATTAATTGTTTTTTCTCCAGTACTAATCCACTCTATCTGAATATCACCAACAAACATATCTGCTATGATTTTATAAGTTCCAGGTTCAATATTATTGAAGGAAAACGAAAGCTGGTCTGCCAGATTTGTAAGATCAACAGTTCTTATTTGTGTATTACAGTAGCCGTTTTCATTTACAAGCTGAACAACAAATTTAATAATTTCGTTTCGTCCATCGGAATCGGGCTCGTCTGAAATATCCCTTGCTGCTGAATTTTTTAGCACAAGAATATCGGATACAGGAATTGTAAAATCAACGCTTGCCTTTTCATGAGATAAATCATTTACTCCGCATGATACAAGTGCAAAGCTCAAAATCAGAATAAATAACGAAAAAATCTTTTTCATAAAGAGTCTCCCATAAATAATGTAACGATTTTGAAAAAACTTGACTTTCTGCGATATTTAATTATAAATCATAAAAATTGATTATACAAGAAAAACATAGCTTATATCTGTGAACGTCCGCGGAAACTCAAAGATAATGTACGTTTATCTATGTATTCAAGGTCGCCGCCCACAGGGATACCCGTAGCAAGTCTGGTCACTTTTACCGCAGCGGCAAAACTTTGTTCCATTATAATCTTGTTTATATATAAAGCAGTTGTGTCGCCTTCTACTGTTGGATTTGTTGCTATGATTATTTCGGCCGGTGTATCTTTTTTTATTCTTTCAAGAAGCTGAGGGATTGAAAGTTGTGCCGGTCCGATTCCTTCCAAAGGTTTTATAAGTCCACCAAGCACATGATAAAAACCTTTGTATTCCCCGTAGGCTTCTATTGTTCCAACATCCTGACTTTGTTCAACTACACAAAGAAGCGATTTATCACGCTGGAAATCGGAACAGATTGGGCATGGGTCTTGTTCTGTCCACATTCCGCACACTGAACAGGGTTTTATGCGCTCTTTAAGAACTCCAAGATTCTGCGAAAAACGGCGTACATAAGAATCATCCTGTGTCAAAAGCCAGTTTACCATACGAACTGCACTTTTTTTACCAATACCTGGCAAGCGCGAAAAATCAGATGTTAGTTCGTCAAATGCGTTCATTATAGTCCAAACTGTCCTAAATCAAGACCACCCAGGAGTGAAGATGATTTTTCTTTTATCATTTCCTGAACGTTATCTACGGCATTTTTGTGCGCAGAAACAATCAAATCTTCAAGCATTTTTACATCACGATTGTCTACACAGATTGGATCAAGTTTTATATCTGTCATCTGAAACTTACCGTTGAGGGTTACTGTTACCATGCGACCGCCACTTGAACCTTGAGCACGAATATCTTCCAGTTCCTTTTGAAGCTTTTCTGACTGCTCTTTAATTGCCTGTGTATTTTTTAATAAATCAAATGGATTCATTTGTACCTCCTGTAACAACGGTTCCTTTAAATGCGTTTACAAGAACCTGCACTTGTACCGGGATTTCTTTTTGCTCTGTCTGTCCGGTCTGTGCTTCAATCTTTTGTTCCGTTACGATAAACTCCATTTGTCTTCCACATATTTTTGAAAGACGATCTGTAATTGCCATAACATTTTTCTGAAGTATCTGAAGATCCAGACTTGAAGCAATTGTTGTTTCTACACATCCTTCAGACACCTTCCACAAATCTGTACGATCAAGTGCAGAAGCAATAAAGCCTTCATTTACAGAAAGCTCTGCAACAACACTTCCACGCAATTGTGCAATTGTCATATCACGACCATCGGCTGTTGTAAAATGCTCATCAAACTGAGGCTGTGCTTTTTCAGAAGCCTCACTATTTTGAAGCGATTCTTCATAAGAAGCCTGAGCTTCCTCTGCCTGAAGCTTTTCCGATTCTAACTGTTCTTCGTAAGCATAGTTTTCATCTGGAGGAGTCTGAACATTTGTCCAGCCGTCGTCATAATCAGCAGGGGAATCAATTGGCCCCATTGGTTCAAAACCAGCTGCCGGTTCCACTGATTGTTCAGGCGGCAGTGGTCCGCCACTAGGAAAAGGGGTTTGGTTGTCCTGATCCTGTAAAGCAGAGAAACGTGGTAGTCCTTCTGGTAGAGGGGAAGACTTGGCTGGTTCAACTTGTTCTGCAGGAGCTGCTGGCACATCATTTACTTCTGGTGTTGCAGCTGGTGTTACAGTTCCTGCCCCGACCCCGGCTCCTGCTCCCATCAAAAGTCCTCTAGCGGCATCAATTGCCTTTTTAACTTCGGCATTTGAAACATATTCACTAAGCCAGCACAAACGGCTGAAGGTAAGTTCAATTTCGTAGCGTGGAGAAAGTGAATAGCGTATATCGCGGTAAAGAGTGAGGAATATTGAAAGGGCGCGTTCCAACTGGATTGGGTTCCATTTTTCTAAAACAAGCTTACTGTAACGTTCAACGTTGTTTCCAAGAAGCGACTCTTTTGTAACTCCGTTTTTAATAAGAAGAAGACTTCGAATATAATCGGCACTGTTAGAAATAAGCTGTTCAATAGAAATACCGTTCTGCAAAAAGTCATCAATAAAGCCAAGAACTTCTGTTGTTTTACCACCTGCACAGGCTTCGAAAACTGAGTTCAAACGGTCAACGCCAACAAGACCAAGCTTATCGCGGATTTTTTCGTAAGTAATGTGCCCGTCGCTGAAGGCTACAACCTGATCAAAAAGTGTGTAGGCATCGCGCATAGAACCGGTTGATTCGCGGGCAATCCAGAACAAGGCTTCGTCATCGGCCTGAATATTAAGTTCGGCTGCGGCATCGGCAAGGCACTGTTTTACCTTATCAATTGCAACAAGGCGGAAGTTGTACTGCTGGCAGCGAGACTTAATTGTAGCAGGAACCTTCTGAAGTTCTGTTGTTGCAAAAATAAATACAACATACTCAGGCGGCTCTTCGATTGTTTTAAGCAATGCGTTAAAAGCCGAAGTTGAAAGCATATGAACTTCGTCTATAATATAAATCTTGTATTTGCTTGAGCTTGGAGGAAACTGGATTTCGTCTTTAATCTGACGCACGTTTTCTACAGAGTTGTTCGAAGCTCCATCAATTTCAATAACATCAAGAGATGAACCCTTAATGATTTCCTGACAGTTTGAGCAGGTACCGCAAGGAGTATCTGTAGGTCCGTTCTGACAATTGAGTGCCTTTGCTAAAATGCGTGCAGTTGAGGTTTTTCCACAGCCGCGTGGACCAGAAAATAAATATGCGTGTGCGATTTTTCCCGATTTTATAGAATTTTTGAGCGTCGCTGCAACAAATTCCTGACCAACAAGGTCGTCGAACTGCTGAGGACGGCGTCGGGTTGCTGTTACTTCATATGACATGCCGCTATTATACAATTAAAGGGAATGAATAATCAACCTACAAGAGCACTTGAAATGTTGAAGCAGTTGTCGCCGATGTGTTCAATGGCACGAACAATATCGATGTACAAAAGCTCGGCCTTAACGTCGGCACCACTTTCGAGTCGTTTACGTGCAACCTTTTTAAGTGCTTTTCTAAAGGCGTCAATTCCGTCTTCAAGTTCGCGTGCAAGCTCCAGTTTTTCAGGAGTAATCTGCTTGTTGATATTTATGCGGATAAACTGAAGGAACTGGCGTACAAGCTCAATATAAGGCAAAAGTTTTTCCAAATCTTCAGATTTAAATTCCATTTTCTTTTCAATAGACCGGCAGATAAGCATGATTGCACCGTAACAACTGTCGCTCATGTTTTCAAGTTCATCAACAATCTGAATCATATTTGAAACGTGGTTCAGCTGTTTTTCGGTAAGCTGAAGACTTTCACATTTTATAAGGAAGTGAGTAATCTGCTCATGCATCTGGTCTACGTAGTCTTCTGTTTCGGACATTCGTTCCTGATATTTTTCAATAAAATCGGCATTTCGTTTTGTAACGCCAATCTGGATTTTATCGAACATATCGGTTACTTCGTCGGTCATATCGGCAATGGCTTTTTCTACCTGGATAATATGAGTTGCAACACTGTCTTTTGCGGCAAGCTCGTTGAATTCAAGTTTGAATACCTTTGGCTTGTCTGAAGGATCTTCTTTAATCATAAGCTGAGAAAGCTTAACAAGAGGAGCCTGCAGTGGCAAAAGTACAACTGTAGAAAGAGTTTTAAATACTGTATGAAGCATTGAAATGCGGATTGCCATATTTGAAGCTTCGTGACCAGGTGTAAGGAATACAACAAGGCGCAGGAACGGATGGAAGAAGATGAGCGCGAGTACTGTACCAAATACGTTGAACATTACATGGATAAGTGCAGAACGGCGGGCGTCGGCATTTGTTCCAATTGCGCACAAAATTGCATCGATTGTAGAACCAATGTTACTTCCCAAGGTCATAGAAGCGGCAAGCTCCCACGAAATAAGGCCGTTGTATGCCATTGTAATTACGATTGCAGAAAAAGCAGAAGATGAATGAAGCAAAGCTGTGATGATAATACCAATTAAAAATCCTATTGTAATTGCAAGAAATCCTGTCCCCTGAATTTTAAAAAGCCATCCAAGCTGCTCCGGAGTAAAAACATCGCTTAAGCCGGAAAGTCCAAGAAAGAGCATTCCAAAACCCATAATGGCATCGCCGATATTTTTTGCAGTATTCTTTTTTATAAAGCGTGTAAGGAAATATCCAAGACCAAAAACAGGAATTGCAAAGGCCGAAATTTTAAAATTGAACCCGAAAATAGAAACAATCCAGGCGGTGATTGTAGTACCGATATTTGCACCAAAAATTACACCAACCGATTGTGTAAGTGTCATGAGGCCGGCATTTACAAAGGTTACAACCATTACTGTAGTTGCACCAGATGACTGAATGATGATTGTTACAAAAAGACCCGTAAGCAGGGCAACAAAACGATTGCCTGTTATAACACTAAGAGCACGCTGGAGCTTTTCTCCCGCACTTTTCTGAACTCCGTCGGACATGAGTTTCATTCCAAAAAGGAGGAATGCAAGACTTCCAAGGAGCTGGATAATCGGGTTTATGACACTCATATGATGAATAATAATAAAAATATGGATTTTTTTCAATAAAAATGCTTTAAACACCGATCTGTGGGAGGTTGCCCAATTTGGATTATATACGAGGTTGTTCCCTCTCGTGGAAAATGATTGAGGACAACAGAAGGAAGTTGTCCTCAATCATTTTTCACTACGGTCACAACCTCAATTACTACAAGCAGCAACCTCAAGACAAATTTCTGTTTAAATGTTACTATATTAGGAAATGAAGAAACAGATTTTTATTATTATCATATCGGTTATCCTGTTCACGGGAATTATCCAGCTCAGTGGGTGCAAGAAAAATAAGGTTCAGGTGGTGGAGGCGGATTCTATTCAATTGAATGTGGCGCCGCTTAATAATGAAAGTGTGCTTGATTCTCAGAATCAGACATGGCATGTTACGAACAAGAGGGTTTGCATTATTTTTGGTTATGATTTTAACACGCCCGAAGCTGTTGAACAATTTACGGCACTGCTTGGTGAACGCTATGGTCTTGAAAGCGACGGCGGACTTATTTATACAATGATTTATCCCGATAGTTTTAAGCATGGTGTAAAAGGCTATGCGACAGAACTTGCAACGGCACTTACAAGCACAGACAAAGATTTAGCAGGTGTAATAATTCTTGGTGCACCGGAAAATACTCATACTGCTTTTGCAAAACTACAGGATTTTTGGGAAATGGGTGTTCCCTACCCTATTTATGCTTTGTTCCCTCAGGATGATGTTCTAGGTTTAGAGTCTACCTGCGATTTTGTTCTGGATAAGGAACAGGTTACAGACTTAACCGGCGACATGGCTCCTGAAGAAACTGTCAGTGAAATCATTCTTGAAGCCCCGGAAGTCCTTACAGACTGTATTGATTACATGCTTGAAATTGAAGGACCTTTTGTAAAAGACAGCACGCTTCCAAAACACATAACTCAGATGCTCAAAAACAAAAAGATTCATCACTATGTAGATCCGGAATCGGGCATTCAGTCTATTAATCATTTTGTACTCAACTGATGATAATTCTACAGCAAAACTCAAATTATCTTATAGGTTCTCAAACCGATATTGACGCACTGGCCTCAAAAGAACATGCACGTATTTTAACGCTTTCTGATTCTCACGGAAACTGGCGTGGATTAATACGAATTGTAAAGCAGTTCGGACCTACCTGCGACGCACTTATAATTGCAGGAGACTGCTGGCGCGATCTTGAAGAACTGCTTGAACTTGCCCAGGAAGATAATACAGTGTGTCAGGTAATTCCGCCGGTACTTGGCTTTGTGCGCGGAAACGGTGACCCTTCGTATTTTGCAGTTTCGTATGATATTGGAAAAAATAATTCTAATGCACGCACGCTGCCAAAGGGTTCTGTTTTAATGCCGCAAAGTCTTGTTCTTACTGTAAACGGTCAGCAGCTTCTTTTTGTGCACGGTCATATGGAAGGGGTAGATTACGGCTACAACAAGCTTGGCCTTGATGCAAAAATGCAGGGCATTCATATTGCAGTTCACGGACACACTCATATTCCGGCGTTTGAACAGCGTGGGGATTTTACGTTTATAAACCCGGGTAGCATAAGCCGTCCAAGAGGAGGAAGTCCTGCAAGTTTTGCAATTTTAACGGTGGAAAAGACTTTTGTTGATGCGGCATTTTTGAGGATAAATGACCCTATGGGTAATGTGGATTCATATACAATATTTAATCCGATAGGATAGATTGTCGAGTCAAGCCCGACAATGACAGAGGTGTAGCACAGCCTTGACAGAGGTGTAGCACAGCCTTGACAGAGGTTTGTCATGTTCGGGCTTGACCCGGACATCTATAACACAAAGTCAGTATCATGCCCTGGAAAAACGTGGGTGCCTTCTGGAATGCGCTCTCGCAGCATAGAAAGACTGTGAATAATCTGAGCTTCATTACCACCTGCCATGTCTGTTCTTCCATAGCCACCGTAGGCAAAAAGAGTGTCGCCTGAAATTAGAGCCTGCCCTTTTTCATTGTATAAACAGATTGAACCGGGTGTGTGTCCCGGGGTAGAAATGACCTTCCAGTTTTCGGCTCCAAAACCTGAGCCAATTACACAATCAAGAGTTGCTCCATCATATAATGCAATGTCTGCTGCAGGCTGAGCGGCAACTTCGTCTAACAAAAACAATTCTCCAAAAAAACGGATTACTGCCTCACCCATTGGTCCCGGACCGTTTCCAAGTTCGTTTATTTCTTCTTTGTGAATTGCTATTTTTGCAGAAGGGAATACCTGTTTCAATTGAGCAATTCCCGTTATATGATCAAAATGTGAATGAGTTAGAATGATTGCCTTACAGTCAAGTTTTTTGTTGTGAAGGTAATCGATTATTTTATTTTTGTCACCCGCATGTTCACAAGCCGCGGGGTCTACAACAAAACAGGCCTTTCCTTCCAAAGGCACAACAAGTGTGTTTACGGAGAAAAAGCCTGTTCTGATTATGTGGATGTTCATAAAATCCTATGTCATTATCGGGCTTGACCCGATAATCTGTTTTAATGATAGATTCCCGTGTCAAGCACGGGAATGACATAACTTCATTATGTGAATGACAGCCTTAGATATTTCCAAATGGCTCTTTGTCAGCGGCGGCTTTTTCGGCAGCGGCGTAAGCGGCAGCGTCTTCTTCTGACATCTGTGCAGTTTCTTCAGCTTCTTCCTGTGAATATGCTGTTTCGTCTGCAGGAACCTGCTCTTCTGCAGTTGTATCTTCTGCTGCTTCCCCTTCAGCATCGCTCTTCTGGCGAGAGAAGCTTACTGCAAGTTTGCGTCCACGGTAGTCATAGCCATTAAGCTTGTCAATTACTGTCTGGCAGTCTTCGGTATAAAGCTGAACAAAAGAATAATTTGCAAGAACCTTAATATCACCAATTCTTTCACGGTCAATTCCACCAACTGCAACAATAAGGCCAACAAGGTCGCGTGGGTAAACACGACGGTTCTTTCCAATACTAATAAAAATAGATGTTGCTTTGTCTGGATCTATTTCTACACGTGGATGATGCTGTCTTTCTTCTGTTTCTGTATTTGAAGCTTCTGCAGCTTTATATTCTGTTTTATAGTTGCTCTTGTAATCATTTTTAAAATCACGTCCAGAGCGTCTGTCATTATTTCTTGCATTGCGGTTAAATCTTCCAAAACCATGGAAATGCTTGAGAGATTCTTTAAGCATGAAAGCAATCACATACTTGCGGCGTGTAAGAGGAACATACTTTTTAAAAAGTCTTAACAATTCAACAAGTGTATCAATATCCTCTTCTGTTGTAATTTTTTCAACTGCATTCTCAAGGAATTCAGCTGCCTTTTCTTCGTCAATCTCAAAACCACGGTTATAATTATTGTAACCCATAATAAAATCTCCTGTGTAAGGCCACTGACGGCCAATTTTTTATTGCAGATTTACTGCATAGCCCGAATCAATCTTGCTAAAACCTGTACGTAATAATAACGGTTCAAGAAAATCGGGTATAAACATGTTTGGCAAAATAAGCCAGGTCTTTCCAAGTTTTTTTAATTCTGAAAGGCACATATTAATAAGCTCTGTACCAATTCCTAATCCTCGGAAAGCCTCAGGAACAAAAAGGCTGGTCAAAACCATCACCTTCTCCTGTTTTTGTGAAACTTGAGAAACCGTAATGCATCCTGCAAAATCATTAGAAAAACTTCGGCATATAAAACCAAGCTCGTTTTTGGTTTCAGCTGATTCAAACTGTTCAAGCCAGATATTGTAAATTGCCTGCGCTAATTCCTGGTTAAGATTTTCATTACGTTCTCTAAAAACTGCGTTCATCTGGAGTACAAGTTCTTTTTTATTTTCCCTGGAATATGCCGTAAAAGAAAAATCATCATGAATCAGACTGTCATCTGCTTCCGGCACATAATCAAGTTTTTCAAGTCCCCATACTTCACGCAGGTTGTTATACCAGTCGTTTATATAACACATCATTTTATTGTTTTTATAGATGTGCCATTTCTTTTCAACTTCTGGATACTCTTTTATTACATTTCTAAAATTCCTGAATACCCCCCTTCCTGAATGTAGAACTCCCTGCAATGCTTCGTGTGCTAAAGGTGAATTAAGATTTGTTACAAATTCTTCCCGCAATTTAAAGCCTGCAGCAGAATCCCATTCCGGTAAATTATAAAAAAATTCTTCATCGCCTTTTAGACCGTCTATTTTTTCTACAAGTTTATTCTGTGCTGCATCTACAAGAAACTGTTGTTCCTGATTTTCGAGCGCAGATTGAATCTCATCTACAAGACTTTCGGTCAGATTAAAGGTCATTACTTCAATTCTTCACGCTTTGTGATAATTCTGCTGATTAATCCGTACTTTACCGCTTCTTCTGCATCAAGCCAGTAATCACGGTCTGTATCTTTTGTAACCTGCTCAAGAGAAACGCCTGTTGCATCTGAAATAATTTTATTCAATTTTGCACGGATTTTTTCCATGTCTTTTGCATAAATTTCGATATCTGTTGCAACACCGCGCATTCCACCTAACGGCTGATGAATTAGATAACGGCTGTTTGGAAGTCCAACACGCTGCTCTTTTGGAACTGCAAGCAGAACAAGTGTTGCTGCAGAGGCTATGAGTCCCATTCCAACAAGATAAACAGGTGATTTTACAAAGCGGATAACATCATAAATTGCAAAACCTGCATCTACATCGCCACCAGGTGAGTCAATATACATATAAATTGGCTTTGTGCTTTCTGAATCAAGAATCAAAAGCTGACGTGCAATAGAATCTGCAAGTTCCTTATTAATTTCGCCTGTAAGAATAATCTGGCGTGTTTTCAGAAATCTGTCTGCAAAAGGTTCTTCTTTTTTCTGTTTTTTCTCTTCTTCGTCATCATCAAAACGCGGAGATATCTTAATAGAATCCATAAAAGTCTCCATTTTTTATAAATATATATACTATAAATATAGTAAAAAAAATGGTGGGTGGCAAGAGTAAAGCATTGCAACTCTATGTTATAAAAATGGGTTTATATAATCAGCCTTGACTTTTTGACAAATTATGATATATTTAAAAAAGAAAGGCACCACGCGACAAGCGTCTTGCCCCACAAAGGTTTTTAATCTAACTTTTGTTAGATAAAGCGCCACTCTGCGGTCACAGACAGGGTGGCGCTATTTTTTACTCTTCTTCTTCAATCGTCTTCGATGAAGGGAGCTAAGTACGTCATAGATAAACTTGATGGTACGGAATACCAGATCAAGTATTTCATATAAACTCATAGCATCGCCTCCAATTCAGTTATTCCAGTTTTTCAACTGTTTGAGTTGGGGGCAAACCGCCCATGTCACGGGTGCGACTATAGTATACTATACAAATGCTACACTTACAAGTATATTTTATATCTTTTATAAGTATAGTTATAGAAAAAAGGCAAATGCTTCCCTCCTAACTATTCCCTTTATAATCCTTGATATTCCATAAATCTATGTTATAATAAATTATTATTTATTTAGGAGCATAATCTCAATGTCAGAAGCAGAATTAGACCCTGAAATTGCCGCATTACTTGCAGGAACAAGCTCAAGCACAGAATCAACCCTCTCAATGGAAGATATAGACAATATGCCGAGTACTTCGGAATCTTTTGATTTGTCTAAACATTCGGCACCAACTGGAGCTTCGGGGGGTGGAGTACATGAGGTTAATTTAAGCCTTAAAGAGTTTGCTCCTTTGGAAAAACTCACAAATGATACTTCGAGCGGAGTTTATGATGATCCTAAATATTATAAAACCGTTCTTACAAATGAAAATCAGTCGGCACAACGCGTGCATCAGATTCTTTCAAAATATCTTACCTGTCAGGATCCTAAGGACCGTGCAGTTTACCGCCAGCAGATTGTAACATGCTACTGGGAGCTTTTACGTGGAATGGCACCAAAAATGGCCGAAATTAATCTGCCAATGCCAAAACGTATGCTCATGAGATTCGGCGTTCTGCTTCCTTCACTTTTTAAACAGGAACAAAAGGATTTCTTCTCCAGAATAATTTTTGAAAACAAACCTCAGGAACCTGTTCTTTATGTTGATGAATGGTTCAAGGAAATTGCTTCGGGGCGAATGAAGAACTCTATGACTGATGAAAAGAAAACTCCGCAAAGGAATCTTTCTCCAGAACAGGCCGCTACTGCAGAACAATCTCGTCTTATGCAGCTTCAGGCAAAAAACTCAGGAAAACTACAGAGTTCAGAAAATATCTTGAACATAAAAGAAAATGAACGTTCAATGATTGAAATTGAAATTAAAAACAGAATAGATACTCTTTGCCAGCATAGCCCTATTATTGGGATGGAGCCTCATACACAGGGACTTTCAGAAGCACAAAGAAAGATGTTTTCGGAAATTACAGATTTGCTTCACAGACTTTCGCGAAACGACAAGGAACTTTCAAAGGCTCTTGCAGAATATCAGGAAGCAAAAGGTGTATACGATAAAGTTCAGGATAAGCTTTCTGATTCAGGCCCTATTGTTCAGATTGATGAAAGTGCCATTAACGTTGAATTTGAGACAATCCGCCAGATGGCAAAAATGACAATTGGACGACGAGGAAACCAGTTCCCTATTTTTACACGCGAATTCTATCATTGTACCGAAACTGGAACCGGAACCCGTGAAAATGTAATAGAAGTTTTGCGCTGGATTGAATCAATTGATCCGGGCTGCTTCTGCCGAATCCATAAAAATGTTCCAAACAGAATTGTTCCTTATGTTTGTCTTGTTCCAACTTATGGCGACCGAGGCTTCTGCTGGGAACCGTTTGACCGCTATAACCGTGTAACAAGCCGTGGACGTATTGTAGTTCCAATGTATCCTAAAGATTTGCGCATTGCAGTTCTTACAGCCGTTGCCGATTTACGATGGCAGGTTGCAAAGGAAAAGGCTTCGTATTACTGGATGGAAGAAGGTCTTACAGGTCAGTACTATCAGCACTTTGACCAGGCAAAGCTCAAGGGTGACGTAAAGGAATTCTTTATTGAAGATTACATTCTGTGGATGACAAAGGAAAGCACCGGTGTTCAGCGTCTTGAAAAAGATGTTCGCGGTATTTTCTGGCGCAACATGCCGTTCCCAAAAGAGCTTAAGGAAGACCTTCGCAGACGTTCACTTGTTTATGATGAACTTTGCAAGAAAGATGCCAACCGCGAAATGTCTGACGGTTATTGATTTTTAGTTTATCAATTAAATCATATAGTGCCAGAGATTTCAGTTCAGCGAGCAAACGGGGCGAAGATGATGTTTGCTCGCCGACCTGAAATCTCTGGCACAATTGTTTTATTCACCACTTAACGCAATTACAGGATCCAGTTTTGCCGCACGACTTGCTGGGTTCAATCCAAAGAAAATTCCTACAAATACGCTAAATACAAAGGCTATGAGGCAGGCGTTGGTGTTTATTACGTAGGCCTGTTTTTGGACATATTCCACCGCAAGGCTTATTAGTATGCCTACAACAATTCCTAAAAATCCGCCGATTAAAGTGATGCTTGCAGATTCTACGAGGAACTGTTGACGAATAGCTCCCGGACTTGCACCAAGCGCTTTACGAATACCAATTTCCTGTTTGCGTTCTGTTACTGTTACAATCATAATATTCATAATTCCAATACCGCCAACAAGGAGGGAAATGGCGGCAATGGCACTGAGCATTGTGGAAAGTGTTGTTGTAATAGAACTTATCTGGTCAATCATTGTCTGCATTGTCGTTACGTTTACAGAAGTGTCTGTACCACTAAGACTGGTACAATAATCTTTGATTTTATCTACAAGTCCCTGGGCTTTGTCTTCACTGACTGCCTGAACCATTACAGTAGCAGCATCTGCATTAGGTGAAATTTTTTTATCGTAAAAACCGCGCGGTACATACGCAGAACTGTTTTCCATACCTGTTGTCTGTTCTTTTAATACACCAATTACCTCAAAACTGAATGAAACACGGCTTACAACAACAAGGATTTTTTTACCAACAGCGTCTCCTGCCGGAAAAAAGCTTAAGGCTGTATCGTGGTTCAAAATAATTTTCTGAGTTCCTTCTTCATTATCAGTTACATTAAAAAAGCGGCCTCCGTCTTCAAGCTCAAATCCAAGTGCTTCAAGGTAGCCTGTTTCTACAGCAGAACAGTTTACTGAGTTAGAAGTTTCGCCATAAGTAACTGTTGCACTGAGCGAGTTTTTATACCAGATTGTCTTGATATTTTCTACGTTATCAAAAAGGTTGTCGCGGAAGGTGTCATTGAACTTTATACTGACAGCACTTCGACCACGCCACATACCGCCGGAAGAAATGCTGACCATATCAAGGCCTGCTGAACCAAAAGTGTCGGCAACCTGCTGGGTAGAACTTGAACCAATACTTGTAATTACAATTACCGAAGCAACACCGATAATTACACCAAGCAGCGAAAGAAAGGTTCGTGTCTTATTGCGAATAAAATTATTTAAAGCGTTTACAAAATCTTCCCACATGCGCTACTCCTGTATTTGTCCATCCAATATTCTGATGCATCGTTTTGTTGACTCACCAATGCGCGGGTCATGCGTTACGATGATGATGGTCGTTCCCTGCTCCTGATTAATCCTCTTAAAAAGTTCCATTACCTGTTTTCCTGTTGTTGAATCAAGCGCACCGGTTGGTTCATCGGCAAGAAGAATTTTTGGCTGCGTAATCATCGCACGGGCAATTGCAACACGCTGCTTCTGACCACCGCTAAGCTCGTGAGGTCTGTGCTTCATACGTTCACCAAGACCAACTGCTTCAAGTGCTTCTTCTGCACGTTCCACACGCTCACTGTGTTCTACATGGGCGTACTTAAGTGGAAGCATAACATTTTCAAGCACATTCATTGATGGAATAAGATGATACTGCTGAAAAACAAATCCAACAGTCTGATTTCTTAAAACTGCAAGTTCTTTTTCGGTCATCTTTGCAGTTTCTTTTCCATTTATTTCTACAAGACCGGAAGTAGGACGATCCAGACAACCAATCATATTCATGCAGGTCGATTTACCAGAACCAGAAGGTCCCATTATTGAAAGAAATTCTCCCTGCTCAATCTGGAACGAAATGCCCCGTAAAGCATGAACTTCGCTTTCGCCCATGGAATAGGTCTTTACTACATTTTCAAGTTTAACAACGATATCTGCCATTTAGCGCCCCATTAGAAAGGCATTCCGCCGCCACCGAATGAAGGCATACCGCCGCCGCCAGAAGAACCGCCGCTGCTTCGTCCAGAGCCGCTTGAACCACCAGAACTTCCGCCACTAGGGAACGAACCACCACTTGGGAATCCGCCGCTTCCAAAGTCAGGCATACTGCCCTGCTGATTTCTGCTTCTGCTTGCAGCCGAGCCCGATTTTGGAACTTCACCAGACTGTAAAACTACCTCACCGCCTTTAAGACCGCTCAATACTTTTACGTAGTTTCGTCCGTACTGCTCAACTTCGACATTTATTTTCTGGCCGCCTCGTGCAAGAGTTACATAAGCCTGGCCGTCATCATCATAACCAATTGCATAACGTTCAACTGTAATTGTTTCTACAGGCTCTTCAATCTGAATTTTTCCTGTAAACGAATAGTTAGGTAAAATTTCTTCCGGGTAATCATCAATACGAATCTGGGCTTTTACAACAGAAGCACCACGGTTTGTAAGTTCACCAATTGCAGGCCAGCCTGTTACATAACCGTTACCCTGAGTTTCAGAAGCAGAAAATTCCAGAATTACCGGAAGTCCCACCTGAAGCTTAGCAACATCAGTTTCCGGGATTTCAACCTCGGCAGTAAGATAATCAAGATTTACAAGAGTTCCGATTTTATCTCCGGCTTTTACAGAGTTTCCTTCTACTGCATTAAGCTCAACAATTACACCATCGAACGAAGCAACTACTTTGCGGTCTGCAATTTTCTGTACAAGCGAAACACGCTGGGTTTCCATAAGACTTATTTCACGTGGAGAACCGTTCAGTTTTTTTGTTGCCATATCGTAGTCGTGCTTTTCAAGATTGTATACTTCGGTTGAATCATCAAGCTGCACAAGAACGTCGCCTTTTTTAACGTAGTCGCCTTCTTTTACATATACTTCCATTACAGTTCCCGCTCCTAGTGCATTAAGCGTCTGCTGTTGGGCGGCACTAACTGTTCCAGAAATTTCTATTACATTTTCATAAACCTCGCGGTTTACAGTATAAGTTACAATCTGATTAGAACCCTTATTCAAAAAGAATCTGAGTGCTATAAGAACTCCTGCAACAACTACCATAAGGCATGCGCAGATAATTAAAATCTTAACTCCCTTCTTCATCTTTTTCTTGTTTTTCTTTGCCATATTTCTACTCCACAAACATTGCTTTTACTTCGTCATTATAGACAATCAAATCTATACGGTTTGTAAGCTGCTTTACATAAGCCTGCAATGTATTGATTTGAGCCGAGGTATAATCTTTTTCAGAAATTAATCCGCGGTTATAATAATCTTTCATATTTTTTTCAACAGATGCATACATTTCGTAATTTCTGTTGTTTGTTTCTTCGTTCCATTTAATATCTTCAAGTTTTAAGAGCTTTTCTTTTACTGCATTTTCATAAGAGGAATAAGCAGAGTCTACCTTTGCATTTTCCTGTTCAATTGCAATCTGTGTAAGCTCATCCTGAATTTTATTTTTCTTTGCTGTCTGAGGAGTGTAAGAAAGTCCCAGTGTAAGGCTTGGGGATGATGAACTTGAAGTTGCAGCACCCGGACCGCCTGCACTTGAAGAACTGCCCGAAGCAATCGGAACATTTAAAGAAGCGCTAAGACTTAATCCCTGATAAGAACCGCTTACTCCTGCACTAACTGTATTGGAAGCAGTTCCGTTGTTGTTTCTGTAGGTGTAGCCGCCATTTGCAGAAAGAGTAAGTTTTGTAGAAGCATCACGGCTCATCTGATTTACACTCTGGTTCCAAAGATTGCTTTCTACCTGAGTGTAGTTTTCGGCTTTGTACTGTGTAATATCAACAGCCTCAACAACCGGAATGTCGTCTGGAATTAGCGAGGTAAGATCTGTGTTATCGTCAATTTCAATTTCGTAGCCGCAATTCATATAAAAAAGTTTGTAGTCATTTATAAGTGTATGAATTGCAGATTCAAGTTCGCGTTCAGAAGAAAGCACTTTCATTTCGGCTTTGATATATGTTTGCGAAGTTGCTGAATATCCTTCGAGCTTTGTTTTTTCAAAAGAATTCTGATCATCTATGAGGGAATTCTTTTTTTGCACAATACTTGAAATGCTTGAAAGCAATTTGCTAAGACTCTGGTAAAATGATTTTTCTTTGTCGATTGCTTTTGTAGAAAGGTTTCGTTCTGCTTCGAGTACGTTTCTGTCTGACTTAAGAAGTGATATTTCGCGGTTTGCAGACTTGTCCGAAATAATGTCTACAGAAACTTTGGCACTAGCTCCGTTGAAGGAGGTTTGTCCGTTCTGAACACTAAGCTCACTGCTAACATCAATTCCAAGATTGTTTAAAGCAGGAACTGTTGCGTTTACACCAGGCTTTACACTAACCGAAGTATCGTCGCCAAATTTAATTGTCATATCGCCGGTAGAAAGTTTGATTGTAAAACCTTTATCAATCTGTGTACTTTCGCGGTTCAATTCTGACTTTTTTAATTCAAGTGCAAGGTTCTTTAAGTCGGCATCGTTTTCAAGGTATGAGGCAAGCAGTTGTTGAGTTGGAACAAGCGTTGCCTTTGTCGACTCTGCTGCCTGTGCGGCAAAAAGAAACGTGGCACTAAGAATTGTCATAACAAAAAGAAGTTGTCTCTTCATATAAAAAATCCTTATATACATATTTTCGCAGAATTCTGCAAAAATTCTATATAAGGATTGTTATATAACATGTTGTTATGATAAGAGTTTTCTTATATGTGTAAGGCCGCTGGCGGCCGGTGTTCTATAGCAAACCGTTAAAAAAATTGCGAAAGCAATTTTTAGGTTTACCTTCTTTTATGTTAAACACTTGCTCCTGCCAAACTACCAATAATATCCGCCCCGCTTATAAACGTAGCCACCGAGCTGCCGAGTGATGACAGGATAAAAATCAGCAGAATGCGTAAAATGCGGTTTTTGTAGAATCCCACAAACGTTACGTCGTCCTGGAGTGTTTCCATGTCTTTTACTTTTGGTTTGCAGACAAAGGCCTGGACTATTGCTGTTACAAAGCCACAACCAATGAATGGACAAAGAGATGTAATTGGAGCGCTCACAAAGGCAACAAGAATTGTAATCGGGTGTCCTGCGGCTAGCAAAGTAAGACCTGCGGCACATGCACCGTTCCATAAAATCCAGGATTTAATCATCTTAGTGCCAAGCTGGGTTCCACCGTAAATAAAGCCTGCAACAATAAGACCAACAATTGCAACCGGAATAATCCAGCCGGCAACCTTTGCACCAGCACCTTTTGCAGGAACTTCATCAATTGCGGCAATATTGACAGTCTGTCCGCCGGCTATTTTTTCAAGATTTTCTACAACACCATCAAGGTGGCCTGCTCCAAGCACGGCAACAACACTGTTTCCTTCAGAGTTCCAGATTTTATCTGCAAGATAAGCGTTTCGCTCGTCAATAAGGACTTCTTTTACCACAGGCATAAAATCAGCAAGCTCATTCATCATTGAATCCATTTCGTTTTTTTCCTTGATGTTTTCAATGTCCTGAGCACTCATATCTTCTTTCGAAAAAGCACTTGAAAGAAGTGTTGCAAGCAGTTTGCATTTGCCCCAGAAGGAATTTTTTGCCCACGCGCGTTTTAAAGTTATTTGAATTGCGCGGTCGGCCATGACAGTTGGAATATTAAGCTCGTCAGCAACACGCATTGCCGCAAGCATTTCGTCACCAGGATTCACGCCGACATTCTGGCCCATTCTGCGCTGGAACGATGCAAGAACAAGATTTGCAAGCAGCAAAAATCCTTCGCCACGACGCAAAACCTTTACAATATCAAGCTCACGGTATTTATCTTTATTACGGATTGAATCCGCACGTTTTTCATCAAGTTCAACAGCAACGCTAGCCGGCTTAATTTCTCTTATTGCATTTTCTACTTCTGCAACACTTTCGGCCGAAACATGCGCTGTTCCAATTAAAGTAATTGTCCTTCCGTTGAGCGAAAGAACCCTTTGCAACTGACTCATAAACCAAGTCCCCACTCTGCTATTCGGTATTCAAAGAACATTGGTGCCTGGAATGCTGTAACCTTGGCATAATATTCGCGGGCTGCTTCCATAGAACCGTTTACTTCATAAAAAAGTCCCATATAAAACAGCATTTTACCTTTTTTGTTGTTATTGTCTTCTTTGTTAATTTTATTAACAAGTGTAGTTTCCGCATTTTTGCTGTATGTGTCAACAAAAAGACGAACTAAACTGTATTCTGTAGATTCACGATCAAGCTTTTTCATAAGCTCTATTGCAATCTTTTTTGCATTATTTTTATCGCCTTCCTTAAGATACATTGCAATATTCATAAGTTTATAGGCCCAGCTTTCACTGTAGGTATATGCCTGATCAAAAAGAGCTCGGGCATATTTGTAATTTCCGTAGTGATATTCAAGAATTGCAGTAGATTCATATGCATAATAATAATCAGGATTAGTTTTTATAACCATGCGGTAATTCACAAGCGCCTGTTCAAACTGATTCTGTTCATCATAAATACCTGCAAGGTAAGCATAAGCCAGAAAATAATCAGGAAGGATTTCTGTAGCTTTTGTCCAGCATTTAATAGATTCACTGTATTTTCCCTGATATCGGTAGTAAGTTCCCATATCAAGATAATAGTTGTAGTTATCCGGATCATACATAAGGGCATCTTGAGTAAGTTTGATTGCACGAACATAGTTAAAATCTTCTGCGGCAAGCTTTCCCATAAGAGCAAGTGCTTCCGGATTGGTTGGATCTTTATCAAGAATAGCCTGACAGGTTGTTTTTGCAAGCTTAAGGTCATCCATGTAATAAGTCATTTTTGCATAACCATAAAGCGCATCAGTATTGTCCGGTTCAGCTTTTAATGCCTTACTGTAAGAATCACGGGCAAGCTTCCATTTGTGATTTAATGCCTGTTCATCGCCCTGCATGATATTAATCTGCACATTATACGGATCTGTTTCAAGAATTGATTTTGCAGCATCACTATAGGTTTTAGAATCGCCCTTTGCTTTTGCACACAAAGTTTTAATTTCCAGTGCAGAAAGATTTCCTTCATCAACAGCAAGTACTTCATCTGCAACCGTGATTGCCATATCATAATTTCCGTCAGAAACATAAAGAGACGCAAGGACCAGCTTTAAGTCAAGATCGTCTTTTAATTCAGCAGGAATTTCTTCAAAAAGAGCAATTGCACCCTTTATATCACCCTTATCAAGCAATTCCTTAAGCTGCTTTGCAAAAGCGATATTCGGCGGATCTTGTGGTTCCTCTGGTTCTTGTGATTCTTGAGGTTCTTGAAGGGTCACTTCTTCAGTTTTTTCTTCTTCAGCCACCTCAGTTGTAGCACAGCTCCAGAATCCAAAAGCAACTATAAATCCTGTCAAAAAAATCAGCAATATTTTACTTTTCTTCATCATTCATTCCTTATATGTATAGTTGAAAGTCCATCATTTTTTAGCTAAACTATAACTACCATGAACATGCGTGTTATAAGGAAAGCAATAGGACTTCTGATTGTCGATATCGTTATTATCATCGGCATTTTTATTCTTCAATTTAGAACAGATTCTTCCATTCTCAAAAAAATAGGAAATCTGCAAATTGCAATGGCTAAGGCCGAAAATAACGAAAATCCAGATGCTCTCCAGAACAAGCTTGAAGTTTCCTATAATGGAATCACCGTTCATACCGATGACCAGAATAGTATTAAAATAATACAGAAAGATGACCAGGTTGCCAAGAACCTGAAGCTAATTAGTTACGAAGAAAATGAATTACAATATACTTTCCACTTTACAGAGGGCATTTCATTAACAATGATGCTTGCACAAGATGATGCAGAAGCTCCTCTTACAATTTTTGCCGATATTCCAAAAGATGTAACAGATTTGTATTTACCATTCAGTGTTTCTTATAACTTAAAAATTCTTAAAGAAGAAAATAACAAAATTGTTTTAGAAGGCAAAAAACAAAACTGGTGCATAAATGCTTCTGAAATTGCCGAAAACTACCTTCACTTTACCTATGCCGATAATCTTGCACACTATGCTATTTACGATGAAACAAAGAAGTTCTCTCTTGACAGTCTTATAGAGCTTGCAAGTGCCGAAAAAGGTGCATTTAATCAAACTGCTGCAACAATAACAGCTAATCTTATAACAAGCTTTAAGGCTTCTTTAAACGATAACAGCTTTAACGAACAGGCTGTTGTAGCATACATTGCCGCAATGGCTCAAAATGGAAATTATAAAGCCGCAATAGATGATATTCCACAGGATTATAAACGAAGTGAAGCAAGAACATATCTTTCTGCACCATACCTTAACAATCTTTCGAGCATGAACACAAAGCTTGAAAGTGCAATAAAAGAATCTAACAGCAAGATTAAGAATGCAGCATCAACACTTTCGCTTGATATATTTACAATAACTAATCTTGCTTCAAGACTATATATCTATCCTGAAAAATCAACGGTTATTGATATACTTAAAAACGCTGCAAATCAGGATGCTTCATCGCTTACTCTTGCACAAATTTCTGGAATAATGCGTACCTATGTTGAACTTACACAATTGAACAAGGATTATGCAGCCTTACTTGAACCTGCCATGCCAAACTGCATAAACCGCATTACCGAAGCATGTACCTTTGAAAACGATGTTCTTACAATTTCTGAAAACGATACCTTCCTTTCGGTTGTTCAGGCTGCAGAAACCGGTATTGCTCTTATGAGATATGGTCTTGTAACAAATAATGATACATATATTCGCGCCGGACGTGTAATTGTAAATTCATACATAGCAGAAAGTTCTTCATTTGATTTACGCACACTTTCAACTCTTTATCCTTTACTTGCTTACGATAACACTTATTATCCTCACATTCAGATTATACGAGGTTCCGGAAAGGATGCTTTATGGGCCTGGACTTGTGCACAAGACATAACTTATGCAAAAGACGATGACGGTTCTCTTGTTCTATCTATAGATTTCCCACTTGAATACACTCATTATGTAATATTCAAAGGTATACCTTCATTTGAACAGATTTATATTTACGACATGGCCTTCCGAACTGACCCAAGATTTGAAACCTACAATTCTTCCGGTTATGTCTACAAGGCCGATTCACAGTCACTTCTTCTTAAATCGCGCCATAAGACTCAGATTGAAAAAATCCGTATGTCATATATTCCTGTTCCAAAAGCAGCTCCAGCCCCAACTCCAGCTCCTGCAGCTACACCTGAACCTGCTGCAAGTGCAAAAACTGGCACAGAAGCAGTTTCTGACACATCTTCAACAGAAATATCAGGAACAGAAGAAAAAATCGTTACAGATAATACACCAACAGAAGAAGGAGTTTAAAAATGGCAAAAACTTTTGATGACAAAAAAATTATTTACACAATGGACCGTGTAGGTCGTGCTTATGGAACAAAGGTTGTACTTAAAGATATAAGCATTTCATACTTTTATGGTGCAAAGATTGGTGTTATTGGACCAAACGGTTCTGGTAAATCTTCGCTTTTTAAGATTCTTGCAGGAATAGACAAAGATTACACAGGAGAAACATCACTTTCTCCTGGCTATACAATAGGATATCTGGAACAGGAACCATATCTTGAGCCTGGAAAAACAGTAATGGAAATTGTAAAAGAAGGAGTAAAGCCAATTACAGATCTTCTTGAAGAATTTGATAAAATAAACGAAGCTTTTGGCGACCCTGATGCCGATTTTGATAAATTGTGTACACGCCAGGCTGAAGTTCAGGAAAAACTTGATGCCTGCGATGCCTGGAATCTTGATAATAATCTTGAGCTTGCAATGGAAGCTTTACGATGCCCTCCACCGGAACAGGTTGTAGATGTTCTTTCGGGTGGCGAACGCCGTCGTGTAGCCTTGTGCCGTCTTCTTTTGCAACAGCCGGACATTCTTTTGCTCGACGAACCTACAAACCATCTCGACGCCGAAACAGTTGCCTGGCTTGAAAAACACCTTCACGACTACCCGGGAACGGTTATTGCAATCACTCACGACCGATACTTCCTTGATGATGTTGCCGGCTGGATACTTGAGCTTGACCGCGGAGAAGGTTATCCATTTAAAGGAAACTATTCAAGCTGGCTTGAACAGAAAAACCAGCGTCTTGCCCTTGAAAATAAACATGAATCTGAACGCCAGAAAGAAATTCAGCGCGAATTGGAATGGATTCACATGGGTGCAAAAGGAAGGCAGGCAAAGCACAAAGAGCATATTACACGCTATAACGAGCTTATGGCACAGGAAAGCAAAAAACAGCTTAAAGATGCACAGATTTCTATTCCTGCAGGCCCTCGCCTTGGTGGTCAGGTAATTGATATTGAAAACCTTACAAAATCGTTTGACGACAAGCTTTTATTCGAAAATCTTAATGTTCATATTCCGGCCGGTGCAATTATTGGAATTGTAGGACCAAACGGTGCCGGAAAAACAACTCTCTTTAAGATGATTGTAGATGCTGCAGGCATGGAAGGTGGCGAAAAACCAGACAGCGGAACAATAAAAATTGGCCAGACTGTAAAACTTGTATATGTAGACCAGATGCGCTCTACCTTGGATATGAACAAAACAGTTTACGAAACCCTTGGCGGTGGCGGAGACCTTGTTAAACTTGGTGCTGTTGACGAAAAAGGACGTGCACTTGAAGGCGGCGTACGCGAAGTAAATGCTCATGCCTACTGTGGCTGGTTCAACTTTGCAGGCCCGGATCAGAATAAAAAGGTAAGCGTGCTTTCTGGTGGAGAACGTAACCGATTGAATCTTGGACTTATGCTTAAAGAAAGTGGTAACGTTCTTTTATTCGACGAACCTACAAACGACCTTGATGTTCAGACAGTACGCGCACTTGAAGAAGCCCTTGAAGATTTTGCAGGCTGTGCTCTTGTTGTCAGCCATGACCGGTGGTTCTTAGACAGAATCTGTACACATATTCTTGCTTTTGAAAATAACTCAGAAGTACGTTTCTTTGAAGGCAACTGGTCTGAATATGCCGAATGGAAGATGAAAGAATTTGGTGAAGAAGCAGGGGTTCCAAAGAGAACAGTATATCGTAAATTAAGCAGATAAGAGATTATCGGGTCAAGCCCGATAATGACAAAACTTCTGTGTCATTGTCGGGCTTGACCCGACAATCTAGGATTTATTCAACAGCGCATCAAGCGAGTACATGGCACCAAGTGCCGTTTTACACTCTAAGAAAATTTTTCCTAGATAAGGGTCAAAATGCGTACCAAAATCTTTTTCCATAATTTTAAAGGCTGTGTCGTAGTCGTAGGCTTCTTTATAACAACGCTTAGTCACAAGAGCATCAAATACATCTGCAAAAGCCATTATTCGCGCTTCAATAGGAATTTCTTCGCCCTCTAAGCCCACAGGATAACCCTGCCCATTCCATTTTTCATGATGATAGTGTGCAACATTTACCGCAATCTGTTTAAATTCTTTATCATCAACTTCACGAAGAACATTCGAAACTATTTCTGCACCCTTTGTTGTATGCAGCTTCATTTCTTCATATTCTTCAGGAACAAATTTCCCAGGTTTTTGCAAAACAGCATCATGTACCGCGATTTTTCCAAGGTCATGCATAGGAGCCGCTTTTATCATATTTAGACAGAAGGATTCTCCCAGATAATTATATCTTTTATGCTTTTTTATCTGATCAACAAAAATACGTACACCTTCGCTTGTACGCCTGATGTGGTCGCCTGTACTGTTATCGCGGCTTTCGACCATGCTGGCAATTCCTGTAATAATAGAATCCTGAATATGAATTATTTTGTTTGTCTTTTCTTCAACCTCAAGCTCCAGATAATGCTGATTTCCTTCAAGGTTTTCAAGATATTTCTGATGCGAAGTAACATCACGTATTTCTACGAGATATCCTACAATTCTGTCACCGTTCCTTATATAACGGATAGTAGCCATTGCAGTAAGTCCGCCGCTCATTATTTTAAGCTCAGATTTTTCACCTTTTTCCCATTCATCTATCCAGTCAAGAATTGTTTTATATTCTGCAGAGTCATTGACACTCAGATATTCATCAATTACTGCTTTTTTTAATGCAGGAAGAAGTTTTTCGGCATATTCATTACATCCCAAAAAGTGACGTTTATTGTCAAAGGTAATATAACCATACTCATGTCGCTGCGAATATACATTAGCAAGATTTTCGGTCATATCATACATACTTGCACGTTTAAAAACAAAAAGTAATGCCGCAAGCAGGATTATATTTATAAACGGATATATTTCAAATTTTACTTCTGCAAATCGGGAAATAATTGCCGTCATAACAGTTATAAGCATAATTACAAGCAGATAGCGTACAGTCCTTACAGAAATCTTTCTTTCCTGGCTAAGTGAAATAACTATAACAACAATACAAGAAATACACGTTCCAAATATAAATGCCGGATAAAGGAAATATAAAGGCCCGTAATCTTTTTTAAGATAGGCGGCACCCCTGTAATAATCAACTTCAAGATTTTTAAAGAAGAAATCGGTATGTGCACAAATTGCAACAAGAACCATAATAGCAAATGCAAGAACAAAAAATATTCGTTCAACATGACGACTGAGTTTTATGGTACAAATATCACAAATTACATAAAAAAGAAAAACAAAGGTAAGAGTGTTTCCAATAAAATAAATCTGTGTTCCGCATAGTGCTTCACCAAGACTACTGCCAAAGGATTCAAAGGCACAGCCATAATTTGCTACAAACGATACAATAAATAAAATTAAGCGGTTCTGACTGTTTTTTCCAAGATGACTCTCAAAAAATATTATCAATTCTAAAAGAGAAATAAAAAATGCTACTAGATATACAACTGGAAGCATACTTTTTAATTATATCACTAAAGATTTTTTCTGTAAAATAATAAAAAAAGCCACACGAAATTGAATCCGTGCGGCTTAAAGTGTATATAAATAATTCCAAAAAGTATTTTTACCTAAAGATTACTCCTTAACACCACCAATTGTCATTCCGACTACGAAGTACTTCTGTACGAATGGGTAAACAACCAGAATTGGCAAAGTTGCAACTACTGTAATAGAAGAACGGATACTGATTGGTGTTGCCATTGAACCGGTGTTTTGACTTCCGGAAGAAGCGGCAAGAGCCATAGAACCGGCATCGTTTGCGTTAGAGCTCTGGTTCTGACTTGCCTGAAGGTAAGACATCAAAACGTACTGCAAAGAATGCAGATTTGGTTTATTAGAACAATACAGGTATGTATCGAACCAACTGTTCCATGCACCTACGGCTACGAACAAAGAAATCATAGCAATAGAAGGAACAATGAGCGGCATAATAATGCGCATGAAAATTTTAAATTCATTAGCACCATCAATACGTGCAGACTCAACAAAACTGTCTGGAAGTCCGTTGATATAAGTTCTTACAAGAATGAAGTTGAAGATATCAACAAGACAAGGAATGATATATACCGAATATTTACCAAGAAGGTGAAGGTTCTTAATGAGCATGTAGCCTGGAATCAAACCAGCGTTTACATACATAGAAATTACAAGAATAGATGTAAGCGGCTTTTTGATTACAAACTCTTTACGGCTAAGAGCATAAGCAAGCATAGAAGTACAGAATACGCTCAAAACAGTCTGAAGAACTGTACGGCTTATCGAAATAAGACCTGCGTGGAAGATTTCATTTGTAATAAAAAGCTTCTGGTAGTTCTGCCAGGTAAACTTTCGTGGCCACAAGGTAATTCCACCCTTAAGGGCATCAAGACCGTCGTTGAAGGAAATAGCAATTGTATTCCAGAATGGATAAACTGTTGCAACAACAACAAATGCAAGAACAAGGAAGATGATTGTATCAAAAATGATATTGCTGATTTGTGTTGTGCGTTTTGCTGCGTAATATTGATTTTTCTTTTCTTCTGATTCTGTCATACAAGTCGCTCCTCTCCTGCTCGCTTAGCAAGTGTGTTAGCCAAAAGCAAAAGGAAAATATTTACAGCATTCTTAAAGATACCAGCAGCAGTTGCAAGACCATAGCGTGAAAGACGGAAACCGTAGTTCAATACATAAAGGTCAATTGTATTTGCAACATCCCAGTTCAAACCATTTCGTAAGAAGAACGGCATTTCAAAGTTAGCATCAAGAATATGTCCGGCAGACATAATCATCATGATGATGATTGTTGGCTTAATACCAGGCAATGTGATGTGCCAGATTTTGCGAAGACGTCCACAACCATCAATCTGAGCTGCTTCGTACAAACAAGGGTCAATAGCAGTCATTGCACCAAGGTATACGATTGTATTCCAACCTACTTCCTTCCATACATAAGTCCAACCAATGATGTGCCAGAAGTATTTTGGAGTTGCAAGCCATTGAATAGGCTCCTTAATGAAATGAAGTTTCAGCAATACATTATTTAAAATTCCGTCTGAAACGGAAAGAACATTCGAAACCAAACCACAAACAATTACCCACGAAAGGAAGTGTGGAAGATAAGATACTGTCTGAACAAAGCGTTTAATTCCAATTACACGAACTTCGTTCAAGAATACGGCAATAGTGATTGCAGTAATATAACCAAGTGCAGTACTTATAAGGCTCATTCCAACTGTATTTCTTAAATACATAAGGAATTCTTTTTCGGTAAAAAGTTGTTTAAACCATCTTAAGCCAATCCAAGTCTGATCTGCAAAAGATTTATATGGCTTATAATCCTGAAAAGCCATTGTCCAGCCCCAAAGAGGAACATATCTGAACAATACAATATATAGAACAAAAGGCAAAGACATAAGGACAAGCATTTTCTGCTTACCAAGAAGCTTCCATTTGTTCTTTCTGTTAGCTAGTACAGAATCTGTTACCTGAACAGAAACTGTCTCTGTTTTTTTATTCTTCATAAAAAACACCCGTCAAAAAAAAGATTTTTAATTCGAAAAAAAAGCCCACAGCACCACTGTGGGCTTTTTTTATGATGGAAGAAAGGATACCCTATCTTCCATCAATAATCAAGTGTGACTAAATGCCAGACTTAATTATTTTTCACCACCAAATACAGCTACACGGTGATCAAGCTGTTTCTGCATGAATGCATCGTATACTTCTGTAAGTGGCTTAAGCAAAGCACAGTATTCATCCCATGTCTTGTCGAAGTCAGCTGGTTTTCCCATGATCATCTGTGGGAGGTACTTGCGCTGTACTGTTTCGAATCCAGACATAGCTACTGCAGCTTCTTCTTCTTCTCCACCATTTTCAGCAGATGGGTTACACTGCCACATTGGATACCATCCAGTGTTCTGTGGTGGGTTAGGATCTACGAATTCTGCATAAGAACCAACTCCGTAAGCAGCCCACAGGTCAAGGTCAACCTGTTTCTGTGAAAGAGCATATTCCCAAGCAAGGTCATCCATAGAGCGTGTATATCCAGAAGGCATTGTTCCTTCCAGTTTTGGAGCTTCTTCTGCCCAAAGTGTAGCACGGTTAGCCTGAATCCAGTCTGGGTCCTTCTGCTGAGCGCGCTGAGCGTCTGTTCTGTATGGACGTCCCTGTGCGTCAATCTGGTAATCCTGTCCTTCGAATCCCCAGTAAAGAACTTTCTGGTTTTCTTCTTCAAGCATCTTGTCCATGAACTGAAGAATCTGAATAGCTTTTTCGTCTGAACACTTTGTTGTTATACCATAACCTCTCTGAAGGTTAGGAAGTGAACGATCGCGGTAGTGAGCCTTGAATGTTTCATCGAATACCAAAGCGAGTGGAGCATATGTTCTTTCATCTTTTCCAGCTGTCCAGAGTGTCTGTTCTGGTTCGCCCATGAACTGCCATCCCTGAATGAACATACCAAGTACACGACCCTGAGCGATCTTAGCATAGTACTGATCGCGGTTGTCTGTGAATGATTCTGGATCGATCAAGCCTCTCTGGAAATATCCGTTAGCAAGCTTGAACCATCTCTTAGCATTTGCATCTGTGAAGATATCATAGTATACATATTTGCCGTTTTCGTTTACAACGTGTCCGTTACCATCGTTAGGGTTTCCACCGAGGAACTGTGGTGGGTTCCAGAGGTCGAATGCTTCCCAGTCAGCTGTGATGATATTGAAAGGAATTGTTGGCATACCATCGATTGTTGGATACTTCTTGTAGTATTTTTCAAGAAGATCGAAATATTCATCGATGTATTTGATTGTTGGATATCCATATTCCTTAAGAACTGCTTTCTGAATCCACCAACCGTTTCCGTTGTAGTATGTATCAGAAGGGATACCATCGATTACACCATAGTTAGGAAGAGAATAGATGTGCTCTTCAATGATGTTTCCGTTAGCATCTTTCTTTGAGTCCTGGTCAATCATCTGCTTCCAAGCTGTAGAATAGTGCTTCAAGATATTTGGAGCATATTTTTCAATCATAGGCTTGAGGTCGCGAAGACATCCAGCACCCTGGAACTTTTCTGAGTCTACTTCAACAACATCAGGAAGGTCACCAGAAGCAATAAGTACACCAATTTTCTGGTCTTTATCACCTACAAGAATATCCCAAGAGAATGTTACACCAAACTTCTCTTCGATCCACTTGTAAGTCTTGTTGTCAGCAGGTGGCTGTTGTCTCTGCTGAATTGTGAAGATAGAAATGTTAAGCTTGTCGCTCTTCTTTGCTGTAGAAGCGCCACCTTTGCTACATCCTACCAAGCCTAATGCCAGTACTGCAACCATAGCAGCCAACATTATTCTTTTTTTCATAAAGTCCTCCTTATTTTTGACTTTTTTCAAAAAAATTTATTTTAAATTCTGCCCGAAAACAATCCGTGCAAAATTATAAAATCCTAAATACCAGACATTAAAATCATGTCCGCCAGGAACCTCCTGCCATATAAAGTTCACACCATCTTTTAAAGTCGGTGCAAGTTTCGAAAGGTACTTTGCAGCACCACTGGCAGAAGAAAAAGCTACAGAATCTTCTTTTCCACAAATATTGTAGAAAAAGTTGATTCTGAGCTCCGGATTACTTTCTAAATAGGAAGCAATCCTTGTACTCTGGTAAGATGTCGGAGCAGCCGAAAAAGCACCGAAC
>JAFZWX010000229.1 GCA_017617145.1 Treponema sp.
AACCTGTTGTAATAGACCTTGAATGCCTTGATTACGGAAATCCAGTTTCGAGCGCAATTCAACTTTCGCTCCAGTGGTCGGGAATAACTCTCTGCAATTATGACGCAGAAAAACAAAAGTCATTTTTTCAGGGTTACCTTGCAGCCTACGACAACGATTTTAGAGATTACAAAAGTGTATTCGGCCTCACTTACACCTGGATTGAATGGCTGGAGTACAACATCCAAAGAGCACTTGGTACCTGCCAGGACAAAACCGATCAAGAGATGGGCCTTTCCGAAGTCAAAAACACAATCAACAGAATTAAATATATTCGTAAAATAGAAGAAAAAATCAAAGGTAATCTTCAATTATCCAAATAAGATTACTTGAATAGAGGTTGTTTTTTCCAATCTTCTGGGAATCCCATTGCTGAGATGTTTACAACTTTATATTTTCGTAAAAGTTTCTTAAACTTTTTTACAAAAGTATTTTTAGGTGCGATTGTCTGCAAAATATAGTTTATGATACAAAATGCTGAATAGAAATTATCTCCAGTAAGATTTTGTGTTTGACTAACCCATTTATATGAAGTTCTTTGCGGCATTTTTGCAGCAATTCTAAGTTTTTTGTTCCAAAGCCTTGCATGATGTGCACTGACATTTCTTACATATACTAATGTATGTAGCCATGAGATTAAAACAGTTTCTGTTACTCCGAAATACGATGCAATTCTTTTATGTGTTGGTGACTTAGCCAGGATTTCATACAAAACAGACAATTGTCCCATTTGCATAACTTCAAATGTTATCCATGCAGGTGGAACAGGATTTGAATAAGTCGAAACATAGTGAGAAATAAATACATCTTTTGAACGATTTACTAAAGATTTTATTCCTCTATATGTATCAGAATATTTTTTTTGATTTATAAAAAGAGATGAATCATCAAGCCAGAAAGGATTATTTAAATCCATTGAATAGTTATAAACAAGTTGGCCTCTTACAGCAACTTCAATCTTCTCGATTGCAGAAAAAACAAGTAAACGTAATTCACGATCGAATTTATATAAATCCAAGACATTATCAATAGTAGTATTCTTTTTAAATTTGTGAATTGCTGGACTCTCAAAAAAAGGAACCATATAACCACGCAAACGATAATATCCGACTGTCTCCAAATATCTTAGGGCTCGTTTATCATCTTTTACTATGAGCCCCATTTGTTTCAAATGAGAAAGCTGGTCTATATATGATTTTGCAGGTTTTGTATAAGGAATTTTAGTCATATAAAAAAAAGACCTGCAAAGTGTGCATGCTTTCGCAGAGGCCTAGCAGGTATGTTAATTAAAATATAATATGATATAGGAGAAAAGTCAAACTGTTTTCTTACATTTTGAGTTAAGTGGAATTATAATATATAAAAAAAAGGCCTATGACTTTAAAAGAATATCTGGAAACCTTATCAAAAGAAAAACTGATTTCTCTGTTGATGGATTTGTCTGGGACAAATACTGAAGTCAGAAATTATCTAACAGAAAAATGGAACACGATTCAGATTCAATTAAAACAAAATGAAAAACAAACGCTCTCGTCAGATACTCTTTTGCATCAAACTCACATCATTAATCGTCAAAGCTAACCGAAATAAAAAATAAATCTTTTTAAAAATTTGTTTTCTGGCAGGCTGGTTGTATTTGCACTTCGCTGGTTCAATGCGAAGTCTAACAAAAGTGGATTTTCTCCTGTTTGTGGAAACAAGTGGTTATCTGGTAAATGTGATTTAAAGAAATATTCCTGCACAACTTGCCCTTACAAATTACCTGTGGCGTTGGTAGATAATTACATTTACAATCATCTTGTCGGAAAAGATGAGTACTGTCGTGATGTTATTGGACTCTATCCACTTATGGAGGATAATCTCTGCAAGTTCCTTGCAATGGATTTTGATGCACATGCACCGAAGGCGCAAATGTCAATAACTTCTTCTCATGCAAACGGAGCGATAGCGACGTATTCGCATACTCAGAAAAATGCGATTTCTTGGAAAGACGATATTCTTGCCGTTCAGAAAACCTTTTCTGATTATGGAATTAATAGTTATATTGAAATCTCACGCTCAGGTAATGGTGGCCATCTGTGGATTTTCTTTGAGGAAAATATTTCAGCTAGACTTGCAAGAAATCTTGGAGCTGCAATTATAAAAGCCGCAATGCAAAAAAGACATTCAATTCCTTTTGAAAGTTTTGATAGGTTTTTCCCGAATCAGGATGAAATTCCAAAAGGTGGATATGGAAATCTTATTGCACTTCCATTGCAAGGAAGAGCAGTAAAAGAAGGGCACTCTGTTTTTGTTGATGAAAGCTTTATACCTTATGAAGATCAATGGACTTTTTTATCTTCTGTGCAGAAAGTCTCTGAAAGAGTTGTAAGAAAAACTATAAGTGAAATTGAAAACACTCTTACAGATTTTGTTGAAAAAGATGAATCAGAAAATACAAATAAAAAGAATTATTTAACAGGCGGATTTACCCAAGAAAACAAAGAATCGTTAAATCCATCTGATTTTTCTTCTGTAGTTAAAATCGTGCTTTCCAACTCTATCCAAATACAAAAAAGCGGTGTATCAGAAAAAGCTTTGGGAGTTTTACGCCGAACAGCGGTATTTCTTAATCCCGAGTATTTTAAGAATCTCCGAATGCATCTCCCACTTTATAACATTCCCAGATACATTGATTGTTCTAAAGAAAATGAAGATTATCTTTTTCTCCCACGAGGAAATCTTTCTAAGGTGATTGAAAAAATTGAAGAAGCAAAGTGTGAATATGAAATCACGGACGAACGAGAGACAGGTCAGGAAATAGATCCCCATTTTAATGCAGAACTTTATGATGAACAGAAGGCTGCTTTAAAAGAATTACTGAAAAAAGATGTCGGTATTTTATCGGCAGGTACCGGTTTTGGAAAAACAGTTGTAGCCTCAAACTTGATTGCAGAGCGGAAAACAAATACATTAATTCTCGTTCAGTCTCATGCACTGCTTGAGCAGTGGAAGAAAGCTATAAAACAGTTTCTTGATTTTACTCCCGGAACAATCGCTGCTGGAAAAGATAAATCATCTGGTATTGTTGATATTGCTATTGTAAACTCACTGATTGAAAAAGGTTCTGATGAAGTAAGACCTCGTTCTTATAAATACGGCATGTTAATTATAGATGAATGTCATCATGTTTCTGCTTTTTCTACAGAAAATCTTGTTTCAAGTTTTAATGCAAAATATGTTTATGGACTTACCGCAACACCAATTCGCCGTGACGGACATCAGAAAATAGTATTTTATCAGTGCGGTTCTGTTTTATATTCTACAACCACAAAGCAGATGAATGAAACTCAGAATTTTTCACATTATTTCATTCCTCGTTTTTCGAGTTTTCATTATGTTCCAGAGCTTGCAGAATCAGATTCTAAAAATCCTTCAATAAACCAATATTACGAAAAGTTGATCGCAAATTCTGCACGAAATGAACTGATTATTGAAGATGTAAATAATGCTGTACAACAAGGGCGTACACTTCTGGTTCTATCAGAACGTATTGAGCATCTGAAATTCTTGTATGAAAAACTTTCGGCTTCAGCAAAAAATGTGATTTTCATAACTGGCCGTGGTACTCAGAAACAAAAGAAAGAAGTCCTTGAAAAATTACGAGCTGTTCCAATTGATGAGTCATTAATTATCCTTGCGACAGGAAAATATGCAGGAGAAGGTTTTGATTATCCTCGCATAGATACTTTGATGCTTGTAATGCCTTTCAGTTGGAAAGGAACGTTGTCTCAGTATTGCGGTCGTTTACACAGGAATTATACTGGCAAAAATGAAGTTCAAATCTACGACTACGTTGATTATCGAATTCCTGTTTTTGACAGAATGTATCAGAACAGACTTAAAGGTTATAAGTATCTTGGTTATTCTATAAAACCAAATACTTCTGAAAATGAAGAAACAAATACAGAATCAAAATTATATTCAGCAGAAGATTATAAATCAGATTTCCAAAAAGATATTTTGTCTGCAGCTTCAAAAATCATTATTAGTGTTTCATATCTTTCTAAAACCGAAGTGCAGGATTTTGTTTTGAGTTCTACGGCGCTACTTGAAAAAGGAGTGAACATTCAGATTCTTTTACGCAATCCTGATGATGAATCAAAACAGAAGAAACTTGAACCTTGTATTAGAATGCTTGAAAATATTGGTATAAAAGTTATTGAACGAGAAAATGTTTCACAAAAAATTTCAATAATTGATGAAAAGATTTTGTGGTACGGCAACATCAATTTTTTAGGATATACAGAAAACGAAGAATGCTGCATGCGAATTGTTGATAATAAAATTGCTTCGGAGATTGAAGCGGAGGTATTGAATAGCAAATAAAAGCTCGCTCCATGTCATTTACACAAATATACAAAGAATCAACTTTACAACTCATTTTTTTACTTCCTATTTTATTGGATGTCTAATTATCGTTTTTAATTTATCTGCAGAAACTTTTCGTGGATCACTCAGGTAGATTTCATGATGAAGCCGGATTTCTGAAAAATCAAGTTCATATCCGTTTTGAAGGGCAAAATCATCCATCACTTTGATTGTAGCTGGCTCATCATCGTAAGAACCAATGTGCATAATTTGAACACATTTTCCTTCCGTGAATTCAAAAAACTCAGCACGAGAAACATCAAGACCTTTCTTTTTCTGAGCAGTATCTTTTGCCCAGTCAAAATCTTTCTGGGTCACAAAATCAGGTAAGCGAATCAGAGAAATCCATTCAAGAACTTCCTTGTGCGAATAATCTATGCCCGGAATAACATTCCCTTTTTCATCCCTCTGCCACCAGAATCCTTCAAGAGGAGGAACTACATAGTCAAAGTAACCTTCAATTCTATGATCCCCCATTTTGCTCATTTTTATTGTATAAGAAAGCGCATAAATGACTTCGAGAGCTTTTTTGTATTCTCCGTCCTCTTCATTTGGATTTCCTCTTCCACGTACTGCAACAAACTGGATTTTGGGAATCTCAACTATCTGAGGTTTTGCAGGTGGAAGGTAAAATTCTTTGAATTCTTTTTTATAATCAAAAACCATTTTATTCTCCGTATTAAATAAGACTAATTCTATTATACACAGTAAATATGACAACAGTATGTCATATTAAAAATTCTTTAGGCAAGACTAATAGATTTTATATATCTCTTTCCATATATCCGCACGTAAACGGAAAAAAATCATATTTGATTGTGTTAGTGTGAACAAACTCGTGTTTCTCGTACCAGCGGCGCAGCACAGTATTTTCTTCCACAATTCCGATTTTCATTCTTGTACAGTTTTTGCTTTTGGCTCGGGCGACGGCATCTTCCAGCAAAGCCTCCCCAATTTTCTTATGCCTGCACTCTGGCAGTACACAAAGATTATTTAACTCGCACTCAACGTTCTCCAAAAACTGAATCGAATAATATCCCAAAATCCTGTTATCCCCATCCTCATCAAAATAAGCGGCCATCAGTCTGTGTTCAATTTCAAGTTGATAGACCAGCCTTTCTTCTGTTGTTGCAAAAGCGGTAAAGCGTGGTGCATTGTCTGGTGTAAAACCAAACTCATCTGCAACAGTCTGAAAGCTTTTTCTAATCACGTTTACACATTCCGCAATATTGCTTTTATCAATTTCCTTTATCATTTTTCATTCTCCTTAAAGTCATAAAAGTGCTAGTCTCGGCGCTTCAAAATCCAGATAAGATTACTACGGTATTTCGCCGCTGAAGACGGGTCGTTCAAATCTTCCTTATCGCCTTTGTAGCCGCGGTAGATGTCTACAACTTCAAAGCCACAAAGCTCTGCCAGCAGGAACATTTCGCTGCGATATGTCTGGCGCATTAAAAGAGGACGAACGCGTTCACCAATAATTTCGCCAGCTTCGTTGTAGGTTTCAAACTTCCAGTTGCCGTACATCTGCTGCGTATAAGGATTATACGAGATTGCGTTATAGATTTTTTCACGGTTGCCATCTGCGTTTACATATTCAAGGCGGAAGCTGTAATCTTCTGGCGTTGTGTTCATCTGGGCTGCCTGAACTGGAGGCCAAGGATCAAAGGTATTGAGCGTGAGGATGCCGCCCGGAGTAAGCTGATCGTGAAGATTCAGAAGCGCAGCCTTTTGAGTTTTTGTATCGGGTAAATGCATAAAGCCGCTGCGGGCAATTATTGCAAGAGAGTATTTCCGACCGGAACTAAACTTTGTCATATCTGCAGAATAGATGTTGAGTTTTAATCCCATCTTTTCTGCTTTTGCTCCGGCTACCTTGCACATCTCTTTAGAAATGTCTGTACCATCGGCAATAATTCCACGCTCTGCAAGATAAAGCAAAACTGCACCTGTACCGCAGGCAACATCAACAACGCCGCCGCTACCATACTTTTTTGCAAGCTCCAGATAAAACTCCTGAAAGTTTTCATGCTTGTCAAACTCATGCGAATACATTACGTCGAGGTAT
>JAFZWX010000230.1 GCA_017617145.1 Treponema sp.
AATACTAATCTATCCTGGAAATGACTCGTTCAGCACGCGATGTGAACAGATTCGTAGTTTGTGCCAAAAGGCAGGATTATTAAAAGAATAATGATAAAATGGTTAAAAAATTTTTTAACTAAGTTTTTCTGTTTTTTAATTTGCGTCTATCAAAAATGTATTTCTCCTTTGTTTCCGCCAACATGCAGGTATACACCTACTTGTTCGGCTTACGCATTGGAAGCAATTCAAAAGCATGGACCTGGAAAAGGTCTTATTCTGGCAATTCGACGAATCTTACGATGCAATCCTTTTCACGAAGGTGGCTACGACCCGGTGCCTGAGGAGATTTAAATGGACAAGAATACCATCTGGGCCATTGTGCTTTCTACTCTTGTAATTGTTGGTTCGTACTTTTTGTTGCCAAAGGTTTTTGGAACTAAAAAAGCCGCAACTCAAGAACAGACTGGGGTAGAAGTTGTAGCAGAAAATTCTGCTTCAAGTGGCCAATCATCACAAACAGAAATTCTAACAGATACTTTGTTTGACGAAGAAACAAGCGCTCTTCTTTCTGAAGTAGAAATCGGTAATGCTGAAGCAGAAGAAGAAGCACCAGCAGTAGAACAGAAAATTACAATTAACACCGGAGTTGCAGAAGTTATTTTTACAACAAAGGGCGGCGATATTGTAAGCTACAAGCTTATTGGTCATAACGATAAAGAAACAAATGATTATGTTCAGATTTCAGACGGCGTTACAGAAGCAAACAGAACCTGTGCACTTGCAATTGGTGGCGCAGAAAACAAAATCATCAATGAAATTTTTTCTTATGAAAAACCAGACGCTTATACAATTCTGTTTAAGAAAAATGTTTCTATAAAAGATTCAAACGGCAAGGTTCATTCCTACACAATCGGAAAAAAATATTCGTTCAAGCAAAATGAATATATGTTCAAGCTTGATGTTTTGATTCACGGTAATGACGCTGCTGGTCTTGATTTTAATGGAACAGCTTATACATTACGAACATCACCGCAAATTGGACCTCGCTTTAATCAAAAACAGAACCGCTACGAAAACAGACAGTTTATTGCTTACAACGGAAAAAAGGCAAAGAAGGTTATTCTTTCGAGTGGCGTAGAAAAAAAATATGAAAAAGAAATTCTTTGGGGCGGTATTGCAGGTAAGTACTTTATTGAACTTGTAATTCCAACAGATGCAACAATTCTTGGTACTCCAACCTATTCTGCAAAAGTTGAAACAAACGATTATGCAAATGCCCAGGGATTTTTTGAGCGACGCAGTTATACAGGCACAGATATTCAGGACAGTTACTATATGTATTTTGGTCCTCGCGAAGACAAGAGCCTTAAGGTTTATAACACACCAGATACAAACGCATGGAACTTTGGCGGTTATAAAATTACAGAAGCTCTTCAGTCAAGCGGATGGCTCAGTTGGCTTGAAGCCATTTTGAAATGGTGTCTTGAAATGCTCCACAAAGTAATTTCTAACTGGGGTATTTGTATTATTATTCTTACAATTATTCTTAAGGTAATTATGTTCCCTCTTTCTAAAAAGCAGTCTATGGGAACTATTAAAATGCAGCAGCTTCAGCCAAAGCTTCAGGCAATTCAGAAAAAATATGCCGGTGACCAGCAGAAGCTTCAACAGGAAACAAGCAAGCTTTATCAGGAAGCAGGATATAATCCGGCAAGTGGATGTCTTCCTATGCTGTTCCAGTTCCTTGTAATTTTTGCGATGTACAATCTGTTCAATAACTACTTTGAATTCCGTGGTGCAATGTTTATTCCAAAATGGATTCCTGATTTGACAGAAGGTGATAATGTTTACCAGTTCAAATTCAATATTCCTTTAATTGGAAATCAATTAAGATTGCTTCCAATTATTTATGTTGCAACTCAGATTTTGTCTGGAAGAATTACTCAGAGCATGAACCCTCCTGGAGGACAGAATGAAAAGACAATGAAGTTCATGACATACGGTATGCCGTTTATGTTCTTCTTTATTTTCTACAATGCTCCGTCTGGACTTTTGCTTTATTGGCTTACAAGTAATATTTTGCAGTTAGTTCAGCAGACAATAATAAATAAAATGATGGCTAAAAAACGCGAAGAGCTTGGTGTAGAAAAGGTTGTTAATGTTCCAAAAAATCTTCCACCAAAAGCAAAGGCAAAACAGAAAAAATAAAGATCCACGGGTCAAGCCCGAGGATGACAATATAGGAGTTAATTAAAATGACTTACGAATATGAAGGAAAAACAGAGAGAGAAGCAATTGAGCTGGCAGCAGCAGAGCTTGGACTTGAAAGAGATCAATTTGATGTTGAAATTCTTGAAACACAGAAAAATTCAATTTTCAAAAAAGGATATGTAAAAATCAGAGTTCATACTCTTGATGATGGAAAACCATCGCATGCAATGTTTGAAGATAACGATATGGAAGAAAAGCATACACGTCTTGTTGCAGATCCTCTTCCTCAAGGAGAATTTGAAGAAAAGCTTATTGAATTCATTTCTACAATAATTGAAAAAATGGGCTATGATGTAAAAGTTCAAATTTCTTACAGAGAAGATAAGAAGCTTGGAATTAAAATGGATTCAGCATATTCTTCAATTTTGATTGGTCGTAAAGGAAAGAATCTTGATGCACTTCAGCTGCTTGCAAATATTTATGCAGGCCGTCTTGGACACGAAGAAGTTCGCGTAATTCTTGATACAGAAAACTACCGTATCCGCCGCGAAGAATCACTTGTTCGTCTTGCTTATACAACTGCTGATAAGGTTCGTTCACGACACAACTCAATTTTGCTTGAACCAATGAATCCTTTTGAACGACGTCTTATTCATACAACACTCAACGAAATTCCTGATGTTGAAACCAAAAGCGAAGGTGATGGTTTATATAAGCAGGTAAGAGTATTGTACAAGGGAATCAGATAAGAGATTGTCGGGTCAAGCCCGACAATGACATTGGGTGAGTACAAGCTCTTGAGGAGTTGATGTGAAAAAGAAAATATTTTTTATAACA
>JAFZWX010000231.1 GCA_017617145.1 Treponema sp.
GATGCCCTTAAGTTCACTCTTGGCTTTATGTGTGCTCAGGGACAGGATGTTCTTATTGATAAAGACAGCTTTAAGCTTGGAAGCCGTTTCTGTAATAAAGTATGGAATGCAAGCCGCTACCTTCTTGGAAACCTTGAAGGCCGAAACCTTGTTCCGGTAACAGACGCAGACCTTACCGAACTTGATAAATGGATTTACAGCCGCTTGAATAATGCAACAAAAATTGCACGCGAAGCTTTGGAAACTTACCGCTACAACGATGCAGCAAGTGCTCTTATGGAATATTTCTGGAATGAGTTCTGCGACTGGTATGTTGAAGCAACAAAGATTAACTTTAAGAATGGCGACGACAAGGAAAAAGACCGTCAGGCTAGTGTTCTTATGAACATTCTTGAAGAAAACCTTAGATTGCTTCATCCATATCTTCCGTTTGTTACAGAAGAAATTTATGCTAAGCTTCCTGTTAAAAAGCACGAAGGTATGCTTATTACAGCACCTTATCCGGAAGTTATTGCAAGCCGCGAAAATCCTGAAATTGAAGCACGCTTCGAAGTTCTTAAGGAACTCATCGGAAAAACACGTGCACTTCGCGTAGACTGTGGAATTGACCCTGCAAATAAAATCAACATTGCAATCCGCATAGAAAAAGGCAGCGAGGCCGAAGTTTGCCGCGAAAAGGTAGAAATGATTCAGCTTCTTGCAGGTATTGCAAAGATTGATTTTGTAGACGCTAAGCCTGAATCTTCAATTGGTACAGTAGGAAAAGGCTTTGAGTCGTTCATTCTTGTTGACGAAAACATCAATAAGGAACAGCTTATCACCCGTTTCCAGAAAACTTTGGAAAAAGAAGAAGGCTATGCCCGCATGAGCCAGAACAAACTCAACGGAAACTTTGCCCAGCACGCCCCTGCCGAACTTGTTCAGGAAGAACGCGATCGCCTTGCAGAAAGTGAACGCAAAATAGAAACACTTAAGGGTTATCTTAAGGAACTGATGTAGTTGTTAGGGGATAGTAAATAGTTAATAGTAAATAGTAAATAAAGGAATTGAAAAATGCGTAGCGAAGGTTCGTGTTTTACGGAACGTCCTCTTCGTTTAGTGGAGTAAAACACGGTTCTTCGCGGCAGCATTTTTCCAAAGGATTTATGTTGAGAAAATATGTTTGGATTATTATATTAATTCTATTTCCTCTTTTCCTGACAGGCTGTTTCAATGAAAAATCAAGTCCTTTTTACGACAGCCAATGGGTTATGCAGAATCTTGATGACAATGCAGACCTTTACTATCATCATTTAATTCTTGAGCCTGCTCACAAGGCAACGCTTAGAGTTTCTTATGCAGATTCTACAAATATAATTGTTTGGACCGGAACCTACAAAATAAATTCCAGAAAAATCACTTTTGATTTTACCGAGTGTGTCCGATATGAAAATGGTCAGGTTGTTGGTAAATATACATCGGGACAGTTTATAAAATATTACACCGGTGAATTCTATTATTCTGCGGCTCCTCTTGCCGACGATCAGGGAAAAGAACGCTGGCATCTGCAGCTTATCCGCCCGAATAATTATTTTTATGGTGACGGCTCAGACATTTTTGGAAATCAGTTTGAAGATTTTATAAAGGTGGAGAAGGGGGAATTGTAAATGGCAAAGCAGAAATATGAAATGAAAACAGAACGTTCCAAAAAGATGGATACAAAGCAGATGCTCCAGCTTGCCGATATGCGCCTTGCTCCGTACATGCAGCTTGCCACAGGCCTTATTGGTAAAGAACGCCATGCCGGTGGAAACATGTTCCGCCACCAGATGGACACCCTTGCAATTCTTATTGATTATGGTTATATAGATGCCGTACTTCTTAAAGCTTCTGTAGTTCACGACACAGTTGAAGATATAGAAGGTTTTGATAAAAATCAGATTATTTCTGCCGACGAAGATGGTGCCGATGTGCTTGAAATTGTAATGGAAGTAACCCGCCGCCAGAACGAAGACAAAAAGCAGTTTCTTCGCCGCATCCTCGATTACGGAAGCCAGAAAGCCAAAATCCTAAAATGTGCCGACCGCATAAGCAATATGATTTCGCTTGGCTACGTTACCGACCCCGAGTTTATAGAACGCTACTGCGACGAAACTGAATACTTCCTTCTTCCAATGGCTTTGGAAGTAGATTTTAATATGTACAACGAATTGATTTCCCTTCTTATGACTCGCCGCCGTTATCTTGAAGATGGCGGATATTTTGATACTCGTAAAAAAGAATCGTCGATGTAAGTTTACAGGAATTATATTCTATATTATATCCTTTCAACAGTTTAATTATTCTCTTTCGTGAAATAAGAATCATTTTCTGAATCATAATATGTTTTTCTAGTCAGCAAACCTAATCAATGTTATAATGAAACAAACTGTAGTTAGGGAGTTCGTTATGAAAATAAGAAAGATATTGTTGTCTGTTTCAATTATTTTCGGATTTATTTTTATTGCATGTAACAACGGAATTAATAATGAAAATCAAGAGAAAGAAAAAGAAACAGGAAGTATTTCTGGAAAAGTCTTATATTCTAATCTCGATGAATCGCATAATGCAGGAATAATTGTAACTCTCGATAAAACGGATGGGCTCAGAACCGAATCTGTTATGCGGTCTGCCGTAAACCGAAGCATTGTTACATCGGCAAGAACTATTGTTTCAAATTCTGTAACAAAAGATGATGGTTCTTATCTTTTTGAAAATCTTGAGCCTGGAACTTACACTGTTTATGCTGCAAGTTCTTATTCAAAAGAAAAAGCAGTGTGTACAAATGTAGTTGTTCGTTCTGCGGAAGAAACTGTTGCAGATGTTATGACACTCACAGCTACTGGTAGCATAAAAGGAAAAATCACCTTGGATGAAGGAAACTCTGGAAATACAGGTTTCTTAGTTTTTATTGCTGGTACAAGTTACATGGCAATAACTGATGATGCTGGTAATTATACAATTTCTGATGTTCCTGCTGGAAGTGGATATCAGTTTGTTGCCATGAAAAATAATGTAATGTATTTTCTGGAAGCCAATGTTGTAGTAAATGCAAACAGTTCAACGACAATCGCAACCAATAATTTTACAAGTAAAGAACTTAAAGCATCAGCCGGAAAAGACGGTGTAATTGGAACAAGCATTGTTTGGCTTGGTTCATTTAAAGATATCTCAGAAATAAAAAATCCAAAATATCTGAATGCATATTTTAATATGGAAGATGGATGTTCGTATATTTATAATGGAACAAAGTGGACATTATTAAGTGCAAAAGGTGATAAGGGAGACAAGGGTGATAGTGGAAATGATGGAACTAACGGCACAAATGGAGTTTCAATTGTATGGAAGGGAGAATTTTCAGACGTGCCAGTAAATCCCGAATTAAACTGGGCATATTACAATACCGAAACAGGCTGCTCTTATATTTGGAACGGTACAAAGTGGGATTTGCTTTCAAAAGTGGGTGCTAATGGAAGTGATGGAGAGAATGGAACAAACGGTACTGATGGAGTTTCAATTGTATGGAAAGGAGAACAATCAGAACCTCCTAAAAATCCAGAATTGAACTGGGCATATTATAATACTGAAACCGGTTGTTCATATATTTGGAATGGTAATAATTGGAATTTATTGGCGAAATCAGGAACTGATCCTGAATGCTTAAGTGGTTCTCTTTCTATTGGTACGATTTTTAGTTCTACAAATCCTACAAATGAGAATATTGTAGTTACCTTAAATATATCAAAAACTGAAATAGAAAAAACAGGATATGTCTATTCAAAAACACACATAAATTGGAATAATGCTAAGTCTGTATTAACTAGTCCCAACTTTATTCCAATTACAAAAAGTTCCGATGGTAAATATACAATTACTGCTAGTGAAAATGGATATTATACTTTTGTTGTCATGGATTTTGAAGGGTTTATTGCTTATAGACAAGATTATATTTCAAATATTGATAAAAATCCTCCAGAAAAAGTA
>JAFZWX010000232.1 GCA_017617145.1 Treponema sp.
TGAAATTCGAATAGCGGTCCAGTCTGTGCGGAAGCCAGTATCTCCATAGCTAACCTGATCATAACGATGCGATTTTACAATATCATCATAATCAGGTCTATTTGAACTTTGAGTACAGTAGAGTAAGGCACGAGTTGAATAGTCTGTAGTACTATCTGTCTTTCCAAGAGAAGTATCCCACAAAATATCTTCAGGATGAACTGTTGAATCTGTTCCAGATCCATCTTCATCACTTTGTTTAAAATACAGTGTAAGACCAAGTTTAAACTTATTATCTGATGAATTAGTAACAGTCGTACGATTATCACTTATATTAGGGTTATAATAAGTTGCCTTTTTGACATGGTCTTTTATATGACCAAAGGCCTCACCTTCTCCACCCTGATCACCATTACCAGTATTGTAACTCCATTTATATCCAGCATAACCAGTGGTACTAGTAAGGGTCCAATCTGGCCAACGTACATTAGAACTAGAACTAACATAAAGCATATGAGGATTTTGTCTTATAATTGGCTCCATATTTACACCATTAGTTGTCTGCTTCCAGCCAAGCCAGTTATCAATAATAAAGCTAGGTGCTACCTGATAGGTATAATTAACAGTATGAAGAGTAGAAACAGGATTCTCTGGATCATCTGGGTTTTCTGTTGTTTCAGTCCAGGTATATGAACCAGATTGTTCTGTTTCCAAACCGCAGACAACATAAGTCATGTTACCACAACCGTCGCGCAGGAATACAGAAACAGGAGCTGTACTCTTAGGAGGCAGTTCAATAACAAGGTTGTTGTCAGAATCTACATAACTTGTAATACTGTTACCATAATCAGTATATTTTGTACCATCACTACCAGCTGGATGAGAATATGAATGCCAGCTTGTATATGGATTAGAACCATTATCGTAAACTCTCATTCTTGATGTAAAAGCATCACTATAACCAAAGTAATTACGAACATCCTGGTAATCGGTTGTACTTAAAGTACTAGTAGTATTTAATGTTTGACCACTAGGGAAAGTTGTTCCATTCGGTACCAAAGGCTTATATGCATAAGAGTAACCATGTGTACCTTGCGATTGATATGAACTTGGCCATTCACCATACCAGGTGCTTATTAAATACTGCTCAATTGGAGCAGAACTTGATGTTCCGTCAAGATCTTCATACTTAGATGTAGAAATAGATGATGAAACAGATTCACCCTGCATGTTTGTTATGAGGTTAGAAGCATTATAATTTTCACCAAGTTTAAGAATAAGCTTATATTTTTTATCACTAGTTTCCTTAGTTACAAACTTTTTGGTTCTGATTCCACCACCGTTTACTCCACTGGTGATTGACGAGGATGCTTTGAAACCATTTTCAAATGCACTTTCGTCAGAAGGTGCAGCAGCAGTATTTCTGTAAACATTATAATCTTCTCCTGGTCGCGCAAAGAGTACACGGTCATTAAGATTTGTTGTTGTAGGTTTTTCCGTATCCTTTACAACCGCAAAACGGAATACATCGCTGACGTTTCCGGCTTCGTCGACAATTACGGCTGAATAGTGGCCTGTTGGGATTCCGAACCAGAGAGATTCATATTGTCTTGTTGTATTATTATTAATATCCGTTGCAGGATTCTTTCTACCTGAATTTATGCTTGTGCCAAGAATGTCAGAAGCGGTTTTTGTAAAGTCATCATCCTGAATATAATGTAAGAAAGTAGTCGCTGCGCTTACATAACCGCTAAGTTTTGTATTATCTGTTGCATGGAAGCCAAGAACGGCACCATAAGTAAAGTCCTGCAGCAAAGAAGAAGAAGATCTTGAAAGCTGGCCTTTATATGTGTAATAAGTATAATCAGTGTTATAAGTTGTTGCAGTATAGAAGGTTGGTATATTCTTTGGAGAAGATTCTGTTCCATAATTAGCCAGAACACCTTCAGCATTTTCTACGTCTGCATGTGGGTAAACATTGATTGCAGGCTTGTAGTATTCAGGGCATGATGTTGATGTATCTTTTGAGTAATTTGCAGCAAAGAGTTTGTAGAGTTCTGGTTTAGTGTTATCAAACCAAATATCGTCTGTTGCAACAGGACTTTCACGGCCGATGAGGTCTCTGACTTTTACTGTAACAGATTTGTTATCTCCAGAAGTTGCGTTATCGAGCTGGACGTTTTTAATTGTAACTTTAACAGCATCACGAACAACTAAGTTCTTTGGTTCAGCATCGTTTGTTTTGAGTGTGAGTGTTTTGTTGTCTTCTGAAAGTACAAAGGCAATTCCACTGATTGAACCGGAACCAGAAGGTGAAATCTTTGTCATTTCAACTGTTGTGCTTTCTGGAATAAAGCTTGCATTAGTAATTACAAACTGATGATAACCAGAGCCATAAACTTCTGATGTATCAAGGTTGAATTCCATATTTACGATTGAATCGTTTGTATAATTTTCTTCTGCCTCAATTGAAGGAGCACCATCGGTTGAACTTCCATCAGTTGCAGAAGCGCGGTCTAAGAGCTTAAATTCTGTTGGTTTTGCAGGAGTTCGGCTGTCGGAATAAATTAGTGTTTCTGTAGTTCCACGAACAGCAGTTTCGTTCATTGCAACATCGCTTACTTTTACATTAATTGAGTTGCTTGAGAAGTGAGCATTTGTATCGCCATAAGCAGAATCTGTATTTGCAAAGCCAACATTCTTTACAAGAATCTCAAAGTCGGCTACGGCGGCACCTGCATTCAAGGCGTTATTTGAATCAATAATTGTGATTGTCTTGTTTGTTGAATTTACTTCGTAATATGAAGAAGGAACGGCAGTTTCGGTTCCATCAGAAGCAACCATCCAAAGTGTTGTGTTAGCAGAAAGTGTTGCGTTATTTCCAAAAGTAATTACCTTAATACCAGAACCGTTTTCCTGGATCTTTACATATACAGGAATTGCATCAGGAGCTTTTACTGTACCATTTATATAACTTGTTGGGAGCCAGTATTCTTTAGTTGAGCCGATTCCACTTGTTGTAAGTTGATATGCTTCAATCAAGTTTGGAATGCGGATATCTTCTGTAATAACAGGAACAACCTTATCGATTGCAATTGATTTTGTTGTATTTACCCGGTTTTCTGCAGCGTCAAGAAGAGCTACATCAATTACATAAGTTCCTTCAATCTCTTGATTATTCAACTGAAGATTTTCAAATTTGAAAGTACCAGTAGGCTTTGGACTTGCTAAGATAATATAGCGGGCAGCACTATTAGAACTATCATCGGCAGTAATTGTATAATCTGTGCCTTTTGCAAGAACCGTGCCATTATATGAAAGTGCAAAATCAGTATTTTCAAATGGATTTGCATATGAAGCAGTTTGATCCAGCAAGTGAATATCGAACTTTATTACTTTTACACCGGCAGTTGCTTCTGTAAAAGCAATCTGGAGTGCCTGAGTGTCTACCTTCCAGTCTTTATCTGAACCAAGAGTTACTCCAGGCTGATTTGTTACCCAGTGAATGCTTGAAACAACAGGAGCAACTGAGTCATAAATTAAAGAGTCAGGAGATTTGCTTTGAACAGTGTTAAGTCCTACAAAGTCAGTTAAATCGGCACCAAGAGTCTGTTCACCTTGTGTTGATGAAATAATATGAACATTTGTAAACTTAATTACATTTGCATCTGTAAATACTTTTTTGAATGTAACAGATTTGTTATCCTGGGCAATTGTATAATCGCCAGAATCACCAGAAGTTAGTGCATCTGTTGCGTCGTCTACAAAAATCTGAGTTGAACTTGTAAATTCGGCATTGTTGCTAAGGTGAATTGTCTTTACACCGGAACCATTGCTTAAGCTTTCGGCTTTTAGTGAGAGTGTAAGAACAACATCCTGAGTATTTGTGTAATGTGTTTTATCGTAAGCTTTGTTATCCGGATTTACACTACTTTCCTGTGCAGAATCTTCAATTTTGATTGCTGTAATTTCTGGTTCTGTGTCATCTGCAAAAATACGTGTACCGTTTTCTATACTATTATAGTAAATCTTATAATCACTTGTTGAATCAATCTGGTTCGAACCAGCGTTTGCTACCCAGTCTGCTACAGTAAAGCCAACAGTATTACCAGCAGAAGTATTAATTCTGTTGAGTTTTACATTCTTAAGTGTGAACTGTGAATATGTAATTGCACCATTTGCTCCTGTTGTATTTCTTAAAACAGGATTATCATAATTGAATAATGTGATTGTATGATTTGTCAAATCAAGGGCGTAATCTGTACCTTTTGTAAGCTGTACGCCTCCTGCTAAGAGCTGTGTATTTTCTGTAAACTCAACATCCTGTGAAAGCTTAATAATCTTAAGTCCAGAGCCTGCTTCGTTTACTGCAATGTTTAAATCTACTTTTGAAAGATTATTCTTTGCCTCAAATTTTGAATAAGGCAGCCACCAGGTTTTTGTTTCAGAAGCGTCGCCATAAACAGTACGGGCTTGTGCTCCGGCAACAGTAACGCTTGAAACTACAGGAGCTGTTGTATCCATAAAGATAGATTTTTTGAATACAGAACTTTCTGCCTGTGGGTTTTTGTTTTCGGCGGCATCAAGAAGTGTGATTTTAATTGTATACTCACCTTCATCATTTGTATCTCGAATCTTCAGGTTATTAAAATTAAAGGTTCCAGAATATTTTGGTTGATTTAATATGATATAGCGGCCATCAGAAATTGTATAATCTGTATCTTTGACTAATGTAGTGTTGCCGTATTTAATTTCAAAATTACTTAAATCAAATGGAGTTTCATATGAATCTGAATCAGGAGCGTTTTCGTAATCAATATCAAAGCGGATTACTTTTGTACCGGCTGTTTCTTCTGTAAAGTCTACAGAAAGAGTCTGGTCTGTAACATCCTGTGTTTGTACTTTTCCTTTTGCAACAAGAGGATCTGTTGTATTCCAGTTAATTGCTGTAACAACCGGATTTACAGAGTCGAAAATAATTTCATTTGAGTCTGTGCTTGCAGTTGTATTAATTCCTACAAAGTCTGTAAGGTCTGCTTTTACAATCTGTGCACCTTCTTCAGCAGAAATAATATGAACATTTGTAAACTTGATTACATTTGCCTGTGTAAATACATTATCAAAATCAACCGATTTGTTGTCGGCGGCAAAAGTATAATCTGAAGCAGGGAGCAGGATGTCGTCTACAGTAATTGTTGTAGCATTTGTAAATTCTGCGTTATCGCTAAGCTGAATTGTTTTTACACCACTACCATCTGTTGCATTTTCGGCAGAGAGAGTAAGTGTAAGAATTACATCCTGTGTATTTGTGTAATTATCCTTATCATAAGCCTTATTATCTGGATTTGTAGTTGTATTTTGTGCACTATCTTCTATATAAAGAGTTGCTATTGCAGGAGGTGTATTGTCTGCGTAAATAAGGGTTCCTGTTGTTGTAGTATTATCATAGTAAACTGTGTAATCGTCTGTAGAACCTTCTGCGCGGTTTGATCCAAAGTTGTTTACAAAGTCAAATACAGTAAGTGCGGCTTTGTTTCCGGCATTTGTATTTATTTTATTAAGCTTTACGTTCTGAAGTGTAAATACTGTTTCTGGAGCAGCAGCGGTGCCTTTAAGCTTTGGTTCACGGTGATTAAGTAAAGTAATTGTCTTTGTTGAAACATCAAGAGTATAGTCGGTATTTTTAACAAGCTCTTGTGAACCTATAAAGAGCTTTGTATCATTTGTAAATTCTATATCTTGTGCAAGTTTAATGTATTTAAGACCTGTTCCGGCTTCGTCAACACTTATCTGGAAAGTTACCTTCGAAAGATTTGTCTTTGTTTCATCGAATTTTTCATATGGCATCCACCAGGTTGTAGTGCGTGCAGAATCTCCGTAAACTGTGCGAGGTTTTGCATCAATTACACGGACTTCGTTAATTACAGGTGCTGTTGTATCCATGAAAATTTCTTTTTTATAAACAGCACTTGAATCCTGCGGATTTTTATTTTCGGCAGCATCAAGGAGTGTGATTTTTACATTATATTTTCCTTCGAGCGGATCGTCGCGGAGTTTAATATTCTTAAATTCAAAAGTTCCCGATTTAAAAGGATTTTTCAATAAAAGGTAACGTCCGTCAGATGATCTGTTAAAGTCTATTGAACTTCCATTATATAAAAGATTAAAATCATGCAAGCTGAACGGCCATTCGTAAGAGTCTGCACCACCTTCATAATCAATATCAAAACGAATTACCTTAACACCGGCAGTTTCTTCGGTAAAGTCAACCTTAAGTGTCTGGTCTGTAACTTCTTCTGTCTGAACGTTTCCATAAGAAACAAGAGAGTTATCTGGAATCCAGTTAATTCCGTCTTCATTGATAACCGGCGCAATAGAGTCATAAGTAATGATGCTTGATTCTTTACTTGCAACTGTATCGAGACCTACAAAGTCTGTAAGGTCTGCTTTTACTGTCTGGTAGCCTTCGGCATCTGAAACAATCTGAACATTTTCAAATCTGATTACGTTTGCAGCAGTAAATACTTTTGTGAAAGTTACCGATTTCTTATCGGCAGCAATTGAATATTCAGAAGATGTAAGAGGAGCTGTTGCGTCGTCTACATAAATTTTTGTTGAGCTTGTAAATTCTGCATTGTCGCTAAGATGAATTGTCTTTACACCACTTCCGTTAGTAAGGTCTTCGGCTTTAAGAGTAAGAACAAGTGCTACTACGCGGCTGTCTGTATAATTATCTTTATCCCAGCCAGACTCCCAGCCACCGTCTCTATAAGGATTTGTCTGGTCATTATGTGCAGAGTCTTCTATTCTAAGTTCTGTAATCTGTGGAGGTGTTGAATCGGCAAATACAAGAGTTCCTGTTGTTGTATCATTGTAATAAACCTGATAGTCGTCTGCTGAATCTTGTGCTTTGTTTGATTTTGCGTTCTGTACAAAGTCTACTACTTCGAGAGCAACCTTGTTTCCAGAAGCATTATTTATCTTTTTGAATTTTACATTTTCCAGAGTAAATACAATCGGGCTTTCAGAAGTTCCCTTTAAAATTACATTGTAATTATTCAAAAGTTTAATTGTGTTATTAACATAATCAAGCTGATAGTCTACATCCGGCATTAAATATTCTTCACTTTCTGCAGTTCCAAGCTTAAGCTTTGTTTGAGCGGTAAATTCAATATCTTTAGAAACCTTAAGAACTTCAAGACCAGAACCAAATTCATCTACTTTTACAGTGAGCGAAACTTTATTAAGTGCACTGTTTACATCTGAACTGTTTTCGAACTTATCTTTTGGAAGCCACCAGGTTTTTGTTTCGGTTGTATCGCCATAAACTGTGCGGGCCTGTACATCTACAACCTTTACTTGTTCAATTTCAGGTGCTGTTGTATCAAGAGCAATAAGAGTTTTTGCAGTTGCAGGAGTCTGGTTCATGGCAGAGTCAAACAAATCTACCAATACTGTATAATTACCATCTTCGTCACCAAGAGTAATTCCATAAATAAAGAGTGTACCTGTTGTGATTTTTGAAGAATCGTTTACATCAAATACTTTAATATTATTTGTTGATGCTTCATCATTTGCAGCAATTTTAATTTCTTTTGCGTCAGCAGGATTTGCAGCAGAACCTGTTTTACTTGTCCATTTTACTTTGAACGGATTAGATGCATCCTGACTAAGTGGAACTTCAACTTCTGTATTACCCTTCTTAACGTGAATTTCCATTCTACGTATACCACTACCAGCGTTATTTTCATTTGGTTCTGTAAATGAAACCTTAAGAATCTGGCGGATTACAGTTTCTTTTGAAGCGTGAAGATCTTTTGAACCATCTGATTTTACAAAGTCGCCGTAGTTATCAAGAAGAGTTACAGTTGGCTTTGTATTATCATACATGATTGAGTCAAGAAGAACCGGAATAGAAACGTTACCCATGTCATCTTTAAGGAAGAGTGTAATATCTACCGGTCCGTCGCTTTCCGGAGCAACAGCATTTTCAAGTGGGAACGGAATACTTTCGCCGGTTGTTGCATCGTGAATGCGAACCCATTTCTTTGAGTCCTTGTCTGGTGTAGATTTACTTTCGTCGCCGACACCAAAATACCAGTAAAGATTTTCATCAAGAGAACGGAGCCTTACATGTCCGTAATCTGTAATTTTATTTGTCTGAGTATCGAACAACTGCATTGTCTTTAAGGTGTCGTTGTTGTACCAGTAATAAGGAGCTGAAATAGAATTTGAAACAACTTTTTTCTTTGCTTTAACTTCGTTAGAATCAATTGGGGTTGTATCTTTTACTACGAAGATTGACTTAAAGCCGTTATCGTGCTTATCAACATATGGTGCACCTTTGTCGGTTTCACCACTGTTACCGGTCATATCAATACCCCAAACGTCAATTCTAATAAGACCGTCCGGCAGGCTGCTTACATCATAAGTATAAATTGTACCACCTGTATACTTATTTCCATCTTTATCAAGAGGAGCAACTTCTGTAAACAGCTTATCAATTTCTGCATCTTTATCTATTGCACCAGAAATGTAAATATAATTCTTCTTTCCAATTGAGAACTCTGATGAGTTATCTTTATTGATTTGAATTGGTTTTCCGTCTTTATCGTAGAAAAGACTTGCAGAAATACCAATTGTTGCAACGTTATCTTCACTTAAGTCTTTAGCAGGGTTAATTTCGTTGCTTCCGGAAGCAATAATATCGTTTGCTTTTACGAAAATATTTAATTTATCATAAACACGCTGAGCAACAAGTTCATCGGTATATTCTTCGCTTGCAACATCTGTTTTAGAGGCGGCTTTTGAAGCTTTAGTTGCATTACCAGCCATTTTAAAATCTTCACCGAAGGTTACAAATACATCACAAACATCACCTGTTCCACCGTAAATAACTTCAATCATTGGAGCAAGACTGTCGGTATTTGTACCTGTCTGGAAGTTAAATGAGAAACTTCCGTTCATAGAATAACCGTAGCGGTCGCAGATTCCTTCAAAAAGAGTTACAGTAATTCGCTGACGGTTATCAAGAAGCTCCTGTTTTATAACAGCCTGAGTTTCTTCATCTATTTCAGTCTTTAAAGAAAGAGTAAGCATTTTTCCTGAATCGCTTAGCTTATGAACGAATTTGTCTGTAATATCATCTGCAACCATTTCTGTTTCGTCATCGGAGAACACAGAAGTACTTGTTGTAATGGAATAGTTTAAGTTTCCTTCATCGTCATAAAGCGACTTTTCGTCTATCGGTTTTGAGAACAAAATTCTTATAGAAGTATTTTTTACAATGTTTGAGTCGGCTGCAGCAGGAACTGACTGAACATAAGCAGGACGGGCCGCAACTATTGGAATAATAAAAATATCATTCTGCGAAGTGAAGATTTTTACTTCGGTTGTAGGACTTGTTGGACTCACAAAATGTACAAGTGAATCTGGAAGCTCCAGTGGTTTATATTTTGTATTATAGTCTTCTTCGGTTACAAAAAGTAAAGATGAGTGCTGTTTTCCTGTTGGAAAATCTTTTGTTGTAAAGGCAGCCCAGCGTACAAAACCGTAATCATCGTTTGTAATGGCAGAAATTCTTGAAGCGACATCTACCTTCATTGTTGTATTACCAGACGGTTCTGTTGTACCCATCATCTGGTTTGCATAGCGTACGTAAACCTTTATTTGAGTAGCGTTTGCATCGTGAACTTCATTTTCGATTTTTTGCATGAAGTCATCGTTCGACATCCAGTTTTGACAGGAGCCTGCAAAAAGTAAAATAGCTGTGATAATAACTGAAAATAAAAGCTTTGTTACGTTCTTGTTTGATTTATTCATCTTTCTTTCCTTTTTTACGTTTGGCTATGACTAAAGCAGCAAGTGCACCCGCAATTACTGCAATTCCGGCATATAATGGTACTTTTGATTTCTTTGTTGAAGTTGCTTCTGGTGTAGAAGTTGCAACTTCTTGTGGTCCTTCGACAGGCTCAGGAACCACAACTGTTTCATTGGCGGTACTAGTTCCAGCTGGCTCAGCAGCAGTACTTACTTGAGCAGTTTCTTCTACACTCTTTTCAAGTTCTTTAAGACCTTCAACTAATTCTGGAACCCAGTCTGCATCTGAGGTTTCTGATTTTTCAACAACTGCAGGTGTCTTTGCAACAGTTTCCGTTGTTTTTTCAACAGATTCAGTTTTCTTTGCAGCAGTCTGGGTTGTTTTTTTATTATCTTTTGGTTCTTCCTTTGCAAATGTAAAGACTGTATCTTCAGCTTCAAAAAGATCTGGAAGAACATCACGGATATCAAGAATATAATCTTCTATATTTAAAACTTCTGGAATTGTATTTTCAACAGGTTCTGAAACTGCATTCTGCTCAGAAATTGAATTAACATCATTAAGTTCATACAACACAGTCTGTTGAGTGCTGTCATTTGTTTCAGAAAGTGAATTATTGTCGGTAAGTGCCTCGCCCGAAGCTTCTGCATCAGAAACTGCTGTTGTTGAACCGGCAATATCATTTACAGAAGGTTCCTTTATTGGAACATCGGTCATAATTGAGCTTACGAAGGTTTTATCAATAAGTCTGTCTTCTTTTGCAGAAACGATTTCCATTGAAGTATCAAAATCGTCAAGAGTTTCGCCGTTTTCGATAATTGCTTCTTCTGCAAGTTCAGCAAGCTCCATAACAGTGAGGAAATCAAAATCAAGTTCAGAAGAAATTCCTACATACTCTTCTTCGTCATCTTCATCTTCAAAGTCATCAAATTCAGCTACAGCAAGTTCACTTGTAACAGGTTCAGTTGCGGCAATTACAACTGAAGCAGGTTCAGTTGCAACAGGTTCAGCTGTAACAAGTTCTGCTGCGACAATTTCAGTTTCAGCAACTGCTGTTGCACTTTCAGTTGCAGCAATTGCAACTTCTTCCGCCCCTTCGACAGGCTGCTTATCATCACCATCGCCAGAAGCAGTTGCCTGAATTTCTTCTTCTTTATTCTCTTCTTCTTCGCTTGTGCTGGCTGGAACAACTGCAACAACAGGGGTTTGAGTTTCTATTGTAGAAGCCGGCTGTTCAGGTTCTTTTGTTTTAATTACAGCATTTGAAGCAGTGGCTACAACAATATTGTTTTTTGGTTCAAGCTGTTTAATTTTTGATTCAGCTATTGCAGGTTCAAAATCTTCACTTTGCAGCCAGACTGTATTTTCCAATCGGTCTGCCAGGCTAAAGCTTCGGCCAGAAGTCGATTCAAAAGCACCAAGATAAGAATACTGACGGGCAAGTTTTCTGTCATTTTTATAAACAATTGCATACCATCTATCGCATTCACTGTAATCACCGGTTTCATAAGCACAGCGTGCAAGACCTAACATTGCAAGATTATTTGTACTGTCAACAGCAAGCACCTGCTTGTACCAGTCTATTGCTTTGGAATAATCTTTTTGTGAATAACAAAGGTTTGCTGTATTCAAGATAGATGGAAGATATTGTACGTTTCTTGCCATCTGGAACTGTTCTTCTGCCTGTTCAAAAAGTCCGTAGCGTGCATACAAAATACCAAAATCATTATAGTTTTGGGCTGTTGGAGCCTTTACTAAAAGATTTTCAAAATGAGCAATTTGAGGTGTAATCTGATTAAGAACAAATTCATCAATCGAAGCAGAGAAACTGTTGGCAACAGCAACTTCAGAAGGCAGAGTAAATTTTGCTGCAGCTCCAGGAACACTTACAGGCTTATAGATTTTCCAGGAAGCTTCCATTGGATAAATCATAGCATCGTTTGTTCTTGCTGCTGTATTCCATTCCCATGCACCTTTATGCCAGGCTTTATTAAATCCTTCATCACTAAGAGTAATTTCAAGCGGAACCCAAACTTTATTATCATATACAATTAAATTATCAAGGGAATCAAAATAATCCTTGGCTTCGGCAATAGAAAGACCTGAATCAAAAGCCATAAAGATATGTCCCGGAATTGTAATAAAGGCTGTTTTAATTCCTATTGATTCAAAAAGCGAACAGGTAAGAATAGAAAGGTCGTCACAGTCACCACCACGATACATCAATGTCTGGTAAGGGAACTGAAGGAAGTCAATAGAAGCTGTACCAACATTATCTTCAAATGCAGATGTAGGGTCTTTTACATAATTTATACCAAACTGATCCAATGCCTGGAAAACGGCCATTGCATACTGAATATTCTGAGGAACTCCACTTCGAACATCCTCTCTGATTATAGACGTTACATATTTTGCAAACCACATGGCAGCAGGGTCTTTTGAAGATACAAACGCAGAAGCACAACGGTCATCTTCCCAAGACATATTGTTTCGACCATAAACAGGAACTATCATTGAAAAAGTTTCTGATCGTTTTGCACCAAGATATTTATACTCAACAATGATATTTGCCATTGTGTCGCTTTTTTCGTTCAAATTAAGCATGTTCTCGTTAAAGAATGCTTTAAGGTCTACAACAAATTTTTCGCCTTTTTTAAGAATTGCAGTTTTTCCACATTCCCTTGGCTGACCCATATATTGCTGCTGATAAAATGAAACAGTTACATCTGTAATAGATGCATCTTCATCATTGTAAACTTCTATAGTTCCAAAAGGATTGTCGTTATACCAGGAATAGAAAACAGGGAAAACAGGCTTTAAAGTCTGTTCTCCAAGACTTACATTATTTTTATTTGAAAATGCTTTTGTAAGGTTAAAGGTAACTCCAGGATTTGCATCTATAGAAGTAACAAACTTGGAATTCATATAGGCATAATGCTGTGCACCACCCGAAGCATAAACAGAAATTGAAGGACCAATTTTATAAGAAATAGAAATTGAACCGCCTACATTTAATCCCTTAAGAGAAACAGAAGATTTATCGGAACCAGAGCCTCTTTCATAATTTGAGTAGTAATAACCTACTCCTGCATCCAAATCAACTCCAACTCTGTCTGTTATTGGAAGATGATATCCGGCTCCAACCATTCCATCAAAAATCGAAAGACTTCCTATGCTTTGCTGTGTATCAAAAGCAAACTGCTTATAATCGCCCTGAACAAAAACTCCAAAATAATCAGTAGGACGATATGTTAATCTTAAACCACCTCCAAAGCCAGTGCTCAAGGTTTCATCAAATTTTATAACAGGAAAAGAAAAATGAGGATACAGACTTACAAGAAATTCACCGCCTTCTGCAGCTAAAGGAGCTGAACACAGAATAGCAGCTGCAGCACCAGCGACTGCCTTTTTTGAGAAGCCTTTCATTTTTCTTAGTTTTCTTGACTGCTTGCCCGACATTAAACTTTCTCTACTCCCTCTCTACTACTCTTCAAGCTCACTTTCAATACGATTGAGATTTGACCTTGCCGTAGCATTTTCTGGATCAAGTTCCAGAACTTTTCTATACCATTTTACAGCTTCATCCAGATTATCCTGAAGCGATGCAATGTTTCCAAGGTTATTCATAGCTGCAATAGAGCCCATCTTAGCCGCAAGCTGATATACAGGAATTGCATTTGAATACATACCGGCCCTTACATAAAGCATACCAAGCTGATTATAAAGTGTAATAGAAGCGCCTTCTTTCTTTATCTGAGTCAGAACTGCATTAATTTGAGGACCAAATTCTGCTGTAATATAACGAACAATATCTGTTTCTACAGCATCAGAAATATTCTGTTCTGTAGTTTCAAGCGATACATTTTCGCCGCTAGAGAAGCCTGCAGGAGGATAATAAGTCCAGGCATCTGTAATTCCTACAAAGTAATAATCTTCTTCGGCTTCGGTAACATAATTGATTTCTTCTATAGCCTTATACCAGCTGTTTATAAAGCCTTCGCTAAGGGCTTTCATAGAAATTGGAAGCCATACATTATCGTCGTCAAGAATTATAATTCTTTCTTCGGTATCAAAGAAGCTGCCTGCTTTTGAAGATTGAATTTCGGTATTAAACAGAACAATAAAATCATCATTTGTTGCAATAAATGAAGTTTCAATACCAACAGACTGAAGCAGTGACATGAAAAGAATACCAAGATCATCCTTGTCGCCAGATTTATAAAGCATTGTCTGATACGGATACTGAATATAATCAAGAATTGACGGATCAAGGTGATAGCTGTCATAAGGTGTAGACGGATCCAGATCAAGCTGAATATTTGCAAGTCTCATTCCTTCAAATACATACATTGCAAACTGCATGTTTCGGTTAAGACCAGTACGCAGATAACGTCTTGCAATACCAACAAGATATTTAGAGAATTCCAGAACTTCCTGAGAAGAGCTTGAAACATAACTTGCAAGAACTGCAGGGTCTGCCCAACGCATCTGGTTTCGGTTATATACAGGAATAATTATTTGTGAAACAGCAGTTCGTTTTTGACCAAGAAGCTCATACTCCATTACAACTTCAGCCGGAATCTGACCGTTTTCTGTAAAATTAAGGATTGCTTCTGAAAAGTCTGCAACAATAGAAAGTTCAGCTGTTTTATGTTTTCCCAAAGCCGGAATTACGCCACATTCCATTTCTGAAGCAGTGTAGCCTTTGGAACGAAGAGACACGCGAATATTTCTTATGTCTGCAGTTTCATCATTTGAAATATAAACTGTTCCAAAACTGTTTTCTTTGTAAATTGTATAAAGCAACGGGAACACGTAATCATCAAATTCGGCTGTTGCACTAACACTGCCAGAGTTTTTCTGTGTATCAAAACGATAAGTTAAAGCAATTCCTGCTGTGAGTCCCTGCAGCAAAGCATCATTCCACCAGGAATTAAACTGAAAATCAAGCCACGAAGCCGAAAGGCCTACTGAAAAAGAAGGATTAATTCGGAAAGCAGCTGTTACTTCGGCCCTATACCAAGGCTGATAGTGCATACTGTCGCCAGAAATTGCAATACTAAAACCGCCGGAAATTCCTGCACTAAGAGCAAGACGCGAAAAAGGATAAGCAGTTGCCCCGGTTTTAAAACCTATAGGAACAAGGAATAAGTTTCTGGCCTGATCTGCAGCAAAATTTTCAGATGATTTTTTTGGAAAGGCATAAAAACCTGCTGTCGTTCCTAAATTCCAGAAGTTAAATAACGAAACACCAGTATCAAGCATTCCGCCATAACCTAAATCGTCGTATTTTTGAACACCTTCTGTTAAGAATGGAAAGCCCAGTTCCGGAGTTAAAGAGAATACAAGCTCAATTGCTGAGACAGGAAGACACAAAGAAAATAGTAATATAGCAATAATAACTTTTGTTTTTACTTTTTTACACATAATTAATTTTTTAAATTATCGACAAATTCCCCCCAATTCGTCATAAGAAAACATCAATTTCTTCTATTATAGCAAATTTTAATATTTTTTACAATGACATTGAAGGAAATTTTGAAAATGTTATATTTAACCCCTCTGGGGTCCCTGAGGCTCTCGAAGGGCCACTATTGTCGACATCTCTCCAGCGCCTGGGTAATATTCTCAAAAATATTTTCTCGTCCAAGCTTATCTGCCATGCCTGTTTTTTCGAGCAGAAGATACGGCTGGGTGTGAATACCGCTTATGACAATTGTAATTCCCTTGCGGTCACAGGCTGCCTTACACTGCTCCAGGGCACGGATTCCACCTGCATCAAGGTAAATTGTGTTTCTCATGCGAAGTACCAGGTATTTACAGTCAGTTCCTGCGCGTTCTGTGGCAAGTTCAAACTTTCGGACTGTTCCAAAAAAGAGCGGACCTTCAATTTCGTAAATAAGTGTTGCCGGCGGAATATCAAGATTTTCGGCAGGCTGGTCTTTTTTAATACCACCTGTAATAATTTCGCGCTGATTCTGAACTTCCGAAAGATCAATCATCTTTTTAATGAAGAAGAAGGCTGCAAAACCAAGTCCAACTTCAATTGCAACAGTAAGATCTACGAATACAGTAATGAGGAAAGTAACGGCGAATACTGTAATGTCCGATTTCTGGCCATGAAGCAGTGAACGGATTGCTGGAAATCCAGCCATATTCCAGGCTACGTTTATAAGTACTGCTGCAAGTGCTGCCATTGGAATATATGCTGCGTATTTTCCGGCAAAAAGAAGGATAAGCAGAAGGGTTATTGCGTGAATTATGCCTGCGACTGGGGTTTTGCCACCGTTTTTGATGTTTGTAGCGGTTCGGGCAATGGCGCCTGTAGCTGGAATTCCACCAAAAAGCGGGCTTGCAATGTTGGCAACACCCTGGGCAATAAGTTCTGTGTTTGAATCGTGCTTTGTACCAATCATACCGTCGGCAACTACAGCACTGAGTAAGCTTTCTATGGCGGCAAGAACTGCAATAGAAATTGAAGTTGGGAAAAGCGTTGTGATTGTTTTGAGGCTGAGTGACGGAAGCTGAGGCTTTGGAAGTGTGTTTGGAATTACAAAATGAGGACTTCCGTTGGCAAAAGTTCCGATTGTGTCGGTGCGGAGGCCGGCTGTTTTTTCCAGAATAATGCTTACAACCGTTGCCGCTATGATAACTACAAAGCTTCCCGGGATTTTTTTAATGAATTTTGACCATATAAATATAAATGCAAGGCAAACTGCAGCCATAATTGTTGAATACCAGTTTACAGTTGCTGCTGATTTTATATAAACAATGATTTTTGGAAGAAAATCACCGGGCATTTTGGAATATTCTTCGCCAAGGATTAGCATTGGAGAGGAGAAGTCCGGGCGCAGTCCAAAAAAGTCACCAAGCTGGCCTGCTGCAATAGTTACTGCAATGCCAGCGGTAAAGCCTGTTACAATTGTGTATGGAATAAACTTTACAAGACCGCCCATTTTGAAGGCACCAAGAAGAATAAGGATAATTCCTGCCATCATTGTTGCTGTGGCAAGACCACCAAGTCCGTACTGAGCAACAACGCCATAAACAATTACTGCAAAAGCACCGGTTGGTCCGCCAATCTGAACGCGGCTGCCACCAAGTGCCGAAATAAAAAAGCCTGCAATTATTGCTGTAAAAAGTCCTGCCGCGGGATTCACGCCCGAAGCAACAGCAAAGGCAATGGCAAGTGGAAGAGCAACAATGCCAACAATCACACCTGCAATAAGGTCGCTTACGAAAGTTTTTGTGTTATAAGATTTTATTGTATTAAGAAGCTCTGGTTTAAACATAATGAGAAGATTATAACGAGTTTGTGTGTGTTTGTCTCGTGATTCCCGTGGCCCACCACTATCATTTCTGTAGCCCACCCCTGTCATTCCCGTGCTTGACACGGGAATCTTAGTGCCCCACCCCTGTCATTATTGTAATAGCATTGTAATTCCCGTAACGACATTGTCATTCCCGTGCTTGACACGGGAATCTCATATTAAAAGTCACTTTTTTATTGAGATTCTCGGGTCAAGCCCGAGAATGACACACTTTGTTACCCGAGAATGACACACTTTGCTGCCCGACAATGACACTCTTATTTTCTATTCCCACTCTAAACTTAAATCCTTAAACAGCGGATTATTTTTCTTTATTAATTCAATCTTCCATTCTCTATTCCATTTTTTTAGATTCTTTTCTCGTTGAATTGCAACTTTTACATCTGTCGTTTTTTCATAATAAACGAGTTTGTTTACATTATATTTTTCGGTAAAACCTGGAAGCAATTTATTTTTGTGTTCATAAAGCCGACGTTTTAAATCATTTGTCATACCAATGTAGAGAGTAGAATTTGTAATATTTGAAAGAATATAAACATAGTATTCTTGCATATATTGAAGGTAATAATACAAGTTTAAAAAGGCAAGATATTTCTTCAGATAAAAGATTGTCGGGTCAAGCCCGACAATGACACACTTTACTGCCCGACAATGACACTACATTTACTTGTATGCCTTTTTTATTATTCTATGTTATAATTAATTGTATGAATAACAATCTTTCTATTGCCCCGGAACAGTTACAAAAAATCTTCAAACAATACCTCCCAGACCCGAATGTTCTTTTTGTCTTTTCGACTGATGTTGTTATGAACTCTTGGGTGGACTGGTGTGTTTGTCATGAAGAGGAATCTGGAGTTTCGGCGGTTCCGCTGGAGAGGTTTGTTTCCTGGGATAAGTTTAAGGGGCAGTATGCTTCGGCAGAACAAGCAGAGAAAAATGTTATTCCTTCGTTACTGCGTAAGATTTTTGTAAGCAATTTGATTCGACGAAATGCCAAGGAAAAGTTTTTTAAGAAAATCATAAATCCGGAATATGCAGATACAGCAGACTCTTTTACAGACTGGATTTCAAAAATTCTTCCTTCGCTTAAACTCTGGCATGACCTTAGAGAAAAAATGACTGCAACTGGAACCAGTGTTTCTATCAGCAATGACGAAGAAGATTCTGATTTTGAAACCTTATATAAGGAATACGCTGCCTTTCTTGAAGCCAACAATTTTTTTGAGCCAGCCTGGACAGTTCCTGATTTTTCGGCAAACAAAAAAAAGGTTCTCATAATTTATCCCGAAACTCTGGAGGATTTTGCAGATTACTTTGAAGTTTTTAACAAATGCAAGGATATCACGCTTGTAACAATGCCAGATGCAGAACCACCCCACCCTGTCTGCATAAAATATCATGATTCTCGAAAAGAGCTGCGCATGACAATTCTTGCAATCAGAAAGCTTGTTACAGACGGTAAAGCAAACTGGAGTGACATTACTTTAAATGTCCCGGATCTTGAAACTTACCGGCCTTATCTTGAACGAGAACTTACAAGCTACTGCGTACCTTTTGTAATTCGGGCAGGCTTTCCACTTACTTCAAATTGCGCCGGTGTAATCTTTAAAGAAATTTCGGACTGTTATAGTTCTGATTTTTCTTATGACAGTGTAAAAGCACTGCTGTTTGATAATTACATTCCCTGGAAAAAAGAATTTGATGAAGTAAAACAAAACCTTATTCGCGAAGGTCAAAGAATGCGTTGTCTTTGTTCTTACGAAAATCAGAACGGTCAAAAAACAGATATCTGGAAGGAAGCGCTTTCTAAAATAAATCATGACGAGCGGGAACTCACCTTTTACAATCTGCTCAAAAAAGACATTACTGCAATTTGCAACAGTAATACTTTTGCTGCAATTCATGTTGCCTGGATGGCATTTAAATCCCGCTATCTTGAGTCGTCTGATTTTTCGGAGACTGCAGATAAAATTATAAGCCGGTGCATTACAGAACTGAACACACTTATTTCAATTGAGAAAAATTATTGTGAACCGATGAGACTTTCTGTAGATTCGCCTTATGATTTTTTTCTGAATGAACTAAGTACAAAAACTTATACACCTCAAAACAAAGCAACAGGAATTTCTGTATTTCCATATAAACTTTCTGCTGCCGCTGCTTTTAAATATCAGTTTGTAATTGATGCAAGCCAGAACAATCTTGAGCTGCCTTTTAAGCGGCTTTCTTTTTTGAATACAGGCAAGCGAAGTTTGCTTAAACTAACCGATGAAGACAAACGCTTTAATGCATCAAAAACTTTTATAAGGCTTTATGCAAAATCAGGCGGTGGAGATTTTCCGACCTTCTCTTGTGCCGAAGACACCTTTGCGGGTTTTGCAATTGCACATACTTATCTTGATACAAAAGATGCAGGAAAATTCGCAGATGCCTTGCAGAAGCTTGAAAAGAGTGATTTTATTATGGGTGAAAGACGCTGGTTCTTAAGCGACCCTTCGAGAACCTCAGGAACCGCAACTGAAAGCCTGTCGAAGGGCCAGCAAGATCAGTTCAACCGCTGGTACTCCTTCAATAAATCGCGCTATGAACCGGCAGTTCCTTACACTGTACCCCTAGCTCTCAAAAAGAAAATCGACTGGTACCTTATAGAAAACAGAAACATGCAAAATCCTAAGCCTGCAGATGATAACGGGAAAATCACAATTTCCCAGTCAGACATGAAAGCATTTTTCCCTTGTCCGCGTCGCTGGTTCTTTTCTAATGTACTTGCACTTGAACCAGACAGTCTTTCAACCTCGCTATCGGGGCGCTACGACATGGGAAACATTCATCACAAAATTCTGGAATTATACGGAACATATCTTTTAAAAAACAATCTTCCTCTTCCATATGTAGACGCAGAAGGTACTCTAGAAAATCATGCTAAACTTATTTCTCAAATAAACGCGTTTACACTTGAAGCCATTCACAATCCTGATGAAAGTTTTTACGACAGTCCTTTGACAATTCAAATGCTGGAATCGCAAACTTCGACAATCACTCAAACAATTATTGATTTTCTTAAAGGCTTTTGCTCAAGATTTGGTGGTTACAAAGTTAAGGGTGTGGAAACCTGGTACAACGGAAATAAACCTGAACGCGAATGGAATTACAATGGAAAAATCGACTGTATTCTAGTCAGCGGAAATGATAATTCAGAAGATTTCGGTTGGACGATTATTGATTACAAAAACACAGTTACTTCTATGCCAAAAATCAATGAAGCAACAGTTGCAGAAGATGGGACTCTAAAAGATTTTCAAATTCCAATGTATATAACACTTATACGTGAGAATGAAAAAAATCAGGAAATAAACCTTGCCGCCTTTTATGCAATAAAACCGACCAGTACTCAGAAGAATACAATTGTCGTAGATAATTCAAAAAAAGATAAAACGCTTGAACATTACAAGCCAACAATTGAAGCCTTTGAAAAATATGCAGAACGATTTGCTTCGTGCGTAAAAAATTCTGATTACCATTTGACTGAAGTAGATACCTTTGAAGATTGTGGCGGCTGTTCGTACAAATCAATCTGCCGCCTTAACTACACAATTGCAGGGAGGACAATATGAGCACTATAAATGAATATAAATATCTTGACCTTCTTGAACAAATCAATAAAAAACTCGATGACAAGCAGCGTGCCGTTTGCTGCAGAACAGACAATACAATTGTTGCAGCCGGAGCCGGCTCTGGGAAAACACAGGTTCTTGCAACACGTTTTGCCTGGCTTGTAATGTCACAAAATATTCATGCACCAGAAATTCTTACGCTGACATTTACAAAAAAAGCTGCCGGTGAAATGTACGAACGGATTTATCAGACGCTTTCATTTTTTGCGAATAATCCAGAAACACCTGAACTTGAAAAAAAACGGGCGGCACTCGCACTTGAAGAATTTTCTGAAACTCATATTCAAACACTTGATTCTTATTGCAACTCTATAGTTAAGCAGGCAGCAAATCGTTATGGAATCCGCCCCGATTTTACAGCTGGCGGAAGTGATTCTTTTGAAGATATAAAAAAGCTTGCACTTCCCTACGTTTTTGCAAATAAAGAAAGGCCTTGTGTTCAACAATATACAAGAGCCGGACAGCTTGAAGATTTTGCATATTCTATCCTTGCCACTGCGGTTTGTAATTATACGACACTTGCCGATGCTCCTGATTTTTTCTGTTCTAAAATTGAAACACAAAAATCAATACTTCTTAACTGCTGGAATTTACTTATAGGAAATCTTAATCCTTTACTTGATGACTACATCCATGAATGTAATACAGCACGAATTTCAAAAGGTGACACTCCTTATATTTTGAAATCATTTAGTTTTGCAGATTTACTTTCAAAAACAAATTCGTCAACAGCAAAAGATTTTAAAACAATACAACCTTGGGCAACCCAACTTTATGAAAACCTTAAAAAAATACAGAATTTTAAATTTCCAAACAACGGCTACACAAACCCTTTGCGCAGTGCAAAAAAATTACTTACGGATGAATTTATAAATCCTATTTTTCCACTTTGTGCTTACATAGCACAGTTAGACACAACTAACGAATTATATAAAATGTTTGATGAATTTACAGAAATAGTAAATGATTCTAAACGTCAAACCGGGAATCTCACCTTTGCAGACATTTCTGAACTTGCACTTAAGATCCTGAACGAACAGGAAGATTTACTCATGCAAGAACAGAATGCCTACAAAAAAATTATGATTGATGAGTTTCAGGATAACAATGGTAAAAACAGGGATCTGTTGTTTTTGCTTAATAAAATCCCTGGGGTTCCTGAGCCTGTCGAAGGACAAAAACTATTCTTTGTTGGCGATGAAAAACAGTCAATTTACAAATTCCGTGGAGCTGATGTTTCGGTATTCAACAAACTAAAGACCGACCTTGGAGAAGAATGCTTTTTGCAGATGAACTACAACTATCGTTCGAACAATGAACTTCTTGCAACCTTTAACTACATCTTTGGTAAAAACGATTATATTTTTGACAGCAAATCCGACGAGTTGTTTGAAGCACAATATTCTGTACCTGCAATAAAATTTGATCCGGTTACACAAAAGGAACTTCCTCAAGCTTCACTATTCGAACCCGGCAAAAGAAAACTTACAATAACAAGGCTCGAACCAGAAGAAATTGACAAGGACAATCATTTTGGTATAAAAGACCAGCTGGCAATTTATATTGCAAAAAAGATTCGGGATTATAAAAAAGAAAAAGAAGCAAATGGAGAAAAATATTCATATTCAAAATTTGCAATTCTTGACCGTGGACGAACAGACAGACGATATCTTATAAAGTGGCTTAATATTTTTAACATTCCGTACACGCTCGATATGAATACTTCAATTTTTTCGGATGGGCCGATTAATGATATTTACAACTTTATTCAATTGTGTGTTTATCCTCAAGATAAAATTTCGTTTGCAGGATATCTTTCTTCTCCGTTTGCAAACTTAAGGGAAGAAACTGTTGAAGCAATTTTAGCTGGAGACAAAGCAGAAGATTTAACAGATGAAACTGAACGCAAAAAATATCAGACAGCAATGGATTTTTATGAAGAGCAGAAGCTTTTAACCTTGAGCCGCCCGCTTACAAAAACACTTGAAGTTTTGTGGAATGATTGCGGCTACCGTTATGAAACAATCTTCAGTTACAGAAAATCTCTTTACCAGGAACAGTTTGATATGCTTTTTGAACTTGCACGCCAGACAGATTTAAACGATAAAGGCATTGCATGGTTTGTAGATCAGTTGAGTCAAATTAAAGATAATGAGATTTCGAATTTTGGCAAAGACGTTGAAATCAATGTTACCGATATTACCTATCCGCTCGAAAAAAGTGATGCTGTAAATATCATGACAATTCATAAAAGCAAAGGATTGCAATTTGAATACGTTTTTGTTTATGGCTGTACAAATGTAAATCGCAAAACAAAAGATTCTCAATTTTTCTTTGATGAAAAGATTGGGCTTACAATAAAGCCTGGTAATGGGACAAAAAACTTTTTCTTTATACAACAGGAAGATAAAGCAACCCGCGAAGAGCTTGCTGAATTCCGCCGCTTGATTTACGTTGCAATTACACGCGCCGAAGAGTTTGCTGAGATTGTTGGAGCCTGGAAATTTGAACCAAGCGACAGCGATTACGAAGAAAACTCCTTCAAGCTTATTGAAAACATGGTTCGATATTATTCAATGGAAGATAAGCAGACAGAACAACCATTTGTTTTAAACAAAATAGAACCTGTTAAACGAGAATCAATGGAAGATATGATTTATGACAATAATTCGTTTACAGCAGAAAAAACGCATGTTAAACTTGCCGAACAACTCTATCAGAAAGAACCTGCCATAAAATATGAGTGGCCGGAATCAAACAGAAAAACTCCTTCGTCACTTGAAAAAGAGTATCTTGAAAAACAGGGAGCCGGAACACAAGCCTCTGCCCCTCAAGATTCCGATAGTGGAGAAAGATTTGATTCACCTGAAGACACACTTGATACACCAGTTTTCACCGCCGCCGATTTTGGAACGCTAGTTCACGCGATGCTCGAAGCTCAGGCAAACGGGACCCCTTGCGACAATTATAAACCGGAACCAAAGCTTCTTAAAAATCTTCCAGACAGCCCTGATGTTATGAAGCAGTTTTTGGATGACTGCCGGACAATGTGTAAAAACTTTGCGCAAAGTGATTTGGGCAAGGCCCTTGAAGAGTGTAAGGCAGCTGGCCACTTTTACCGCGCAGAATGGGCATTCCGAATGCTGTTAGACGGATACATTTTCACCGGCTCCATAGATTTGATTTTCGAAAACCCAGACGGCACCTACACGATTGTAGATTACAAATCAGACAAAGAAATTAATGTTGAATTATACCGCGGCCAGCAAGACTGCTACAAAAAAGCCGCTGCCAGAATGCTCAAGGTTGGTGAAGAAAAAATCAGCTGCTGGTTGTACTTTTTGCGGCACTCGCAGTCCCTGTGCTTCGACAAGCTCAGCAACCGCGTCGAAAGATAATTAATTATAGCAGCCCCATCACCCATTCACCAAGTGCAACAAAAGTTGGAATTGTCAAAATGCAGAACAGGCTTGTAATTGTAACTATAAGGCTTGCAAAAGATTTGTCGTGATCAAAAACTACGGCTAGGCCCGGGATTGTTGTTGCAACAGGACACATAGAGCAGATGTAAATTGCAAAGAGCATCATTTTTATGTCTGCCATATTTGCAAAGATTTTGTAGGCAACAAGGATTACCACAAGATTACAAACAGAGGCAACAACCAGACGGAACAAGGTTGTTTTAATAACACGCGCAATATAAGAACGGTCAAACTCAAAGCGTGCAAAAAGGATTCCAAGCAAGAGCATTGCCATTGGGGTGTTTATATCGGCAATCATAACGATTGGTTTTTGAATGAGTTCCGGCAGTTTGAACGGCAGACAGAAAAGTATAAGTCCAATCGTTACCGCAATGATATTCGGGTTTGTAATGATTTTTTTTATGTTTGTGGTACCGCTCACCTGGTAGTAGCCGTAGGTCCAGATAAGAACATTAAAAATAATGAGGTAACCCATAAGGTAAAAAACACCTTCATCGCCAAATACACCGCGAATCAAGGGGATTCCTACAAAGCCACAGTTTGTAAACGCAACTGCAATTCGGTCAATTTTTTCTTTGGAGGAAAGGATTCCAAGCAGAATCATTATGCCGTGCATTACAAGTGCGATAAACGCTGCAAACCAAAGCTGGCCAAATTTGTGCCAGCTGAATTCCATATTAAAACTGTTGAGAACTAAAAAAGGATTTATAAAATAAAGCAGCAGGCGACTCATGAACTTTTGCTGTTCGTCGGTTACTTTTACAATGCGGGCAAAAATATAACCTGCCACCGTGATGATTGTCATTATTGTTAATTGTTTTAAAACAAGTAAATACATTTTATTTTCCCATTGCTGCAAAAAGTGCAGTAAATAATCCGAGTGAAACTGCCATCATTATGAGTCCCGCAATTAAAACGCCAAGCATTACGGCAATTATTGTGTCTTTGAATTTCATATCAAGAAGGCTGGCTCCAAGTGTTCCGGTCCAGGCGCCAGTACCAGGCAAAGGAATTGCAACAAAAAGCATAAGGGCAAGGAAAATCCCGCGGCCTGCTTTTTCCTGCATTTTTTCTCCTGCAGCAGCACCCTTAGTTAAAAAGAAGCGGCACATTCCGCCAATAACTTTTTTATCCTGACCCCATTCCAGAAACTTTCGCGCAAACAAATAGATAATAGGAACAGGCAGCATGTTGCCAATAATACAAACAATATATGAAGAAACAATCGGCATCTGCAGGGCCTGCGAAACAGGAATTGCTCCACGAAGCTCAATAAGCGGCACCATTGAAATAAAAAAAATCCAGAGATAATTTTTTAACATAACGCTATTATACAAAAAAGCACCTCTTGTGCAAACGGCAGTATTATAATAAAATCGCGACAGTGACTTTTCACAGACAGTTCGAAGTCCTTCCTGTCTATAAACAAAACCAGGTCAATTCTTTTTTCAGAGGTCATTTAAAATGAATGAACTTTTACTCATCATCACACTCTTAGTGTCTTTTGGAGGAACTCTTTTATTCCTCAAGGTATTCGGCAAGGGCGGACTTTTCGCCTGGGTTGGAATCTGTACGCTTTTTGCAAACATCGAAGTTACAATTGTAGTTCACGCTTTTGGCATGGACCAGACTTTGGGTAACACACTTTTTGCAGCAACTTTTTTGGCAACAGATATTTTAAGCGAGATTTACGGAAAGAAAGAAGCATCAAAGGGCGTCTTAGCCGGAATCTTTACAAGCCTTACTTTTATTCTTCTTTCGTTTATGTGGGTTCACTATATTCCTGCCGAAAGTGACTGGGCTACCCCTTATGTAAAAGGTCTTTTTACAAACACCCCGCGCATGCTTTTGAGCAGTCTTATTGCCTACGCAGTTTCAGAAGCAATTGATGTTTCGCTTTATCATGCCTGGTGGAATCTTACAGAAAAGAAAACAGGCAGTCATACAAAAATGCTCTGGTTCAGAAATAATTTTTCTACACTCATTTCGCAGTTCATCAACATTGTGATTTTTAATTTTGGTGCGTTTCTTGGCATTTACAGCTTTAAGGAGCTCGTGGCAATTACCGGCGCCTGTTATGTAATTTACATTGCAACCAGTCTGCTCGACACTCCGTTTGTTTATTTAGCACGAAAGATTGCAAAGGTCGAAGAGTAAAAAAAAAGAGTCTCCTAGGGGCTTCGCCCCTAAGACCCCAATTATTTACTTAACAAAAATACTCTACCCCTAAAAGCTCCATTCAATTCTGAACCGAATGTCTCTTTAACTTTCCAGCCCTTCAGTAAATCATCTATTGGAGGGTTGGCACCATCTTCAAAGGTGTGAACAATTAAAAGAGCTTCATTGCCAAGTTCCCGCAGCACTGCCTGATATCCTTTTGGCTTAAGATAATCTTTTACATTTGTGCGGATAATTTTTGTAAAGCCGTCTTTTATAATGTGCTTTATCCTGCCGTAAAATCCTATCGCTTCTTTTACCGCACCCCACTGCTGTTCATTCAAATCAAAAATTTCACCCGAAAGACAGAAGCGTCCTAAGAATGCCGAAGTCAAAACAAACTTAATTCTATCAAGGTCTGCATTGGCACGCATAACTGCCCAAATCTGACTCTGTTCAGGTCTGATAAGTCTGTGTAAGTTAGCTGCAACTAACGGAATATCTACTGCTTCGTGTGCATCAGAAAAACTTGCCTGACTCACAAGCTCCATCATTGAAGGTTCAAGCCTGTGACCACCGCTGGCACAATTCTCTATTACAAGCTCAGGCATTTCTTTGGCAAGATGACGGAAATAATTCTGACTTCCTTCAACTGCTTTTCGCAATCCTTCGCCATAGCTTTCTTCGCCGTCAACGCCCTGCCCTATACATTCATTGTAATCAACCTTAAGGTAACCCATGCCACATTCTTTTAAAAGTCCAAGCACATGTTCATCAAGATAATCCCAAACCCATTTTTGGCGCATATCCCAAAAGCGACGAGCCCCTACAGTAACAGGATATCCGTCGCGCTTAAGAAGATGGTCTGTCTGATTAAAGGCCTTTGCTACAGTTCCAACATTTTCCATTTCAAACCAGATACCGGGAATAAGACCATGTGAGCGAATCATATCTGCTGCTGCCTTTATACCGTCAGGAAAAAGCTTTTTGCTTGGAATCCAGTCGCCGGCCGCATCAAACCAGTTTTCAATTCCTTCGGGTTTGTACCATCCGCAATCAATTACTAGGTAGCGAACATCAGTGCCGTCAAGACGTTCTGCAGTTTTCTTAAGATTATCAAAAGAAGGGTCGCCCCAGGTTGTGCAATATTCATTAAAGATTACAGGAAGGTCCTGGTCAACTTTTGCAATTCGTGGCTTTTGTGCTTTTACAAGCTTGTCACAAACTTCTTCAAGACTGTTACCTTCTGCTATCATCGCTCTTGGAGTTTCAAAGTTTTCTCCTGCTGCAAGTTTTTTTGTCCAGGCGCCAAAATCTCTGTCGGCAAGTCCGCCCATTACACTTATATCATCTGTATTACGGAAAATTTCAATCTGCCAGCTTGAAGCACAATAAACCTGAATACCAATAAAATGTCCGGTCTCGCTGTCTTCAAGCACAAGGAACGGAAACCACTTACGAACAGGTAAAGAACCAATCTGCCCGAATTTTTCTATTCTATATCCATGATTTGCCCAGGAACGCTCAAAGTTTAAATCAGTTAATTCCTGACTCAGAAGCTTTCCTTCTGCACTCCAGAAGCTTGTAGCCCTGTGAATCTTATCTGCCTTGATTTTTTTTAGTGCAAAACTCGAAAGAAGTTCGATGTATATTTCTTTGTCTGATTTATTTTCTATAATAGTACGGCATTCTGTAACTCCAGGAGCAACAGACTTGTGATAAGCTGTAAGGTTTATACCACCACGCTCATACTTTGTAAAATCATCAGTTTTTTCAACTTCCTTCATCTTCTGAACGGACTCACTCTGCGAAAGTGTATGTCCATTACCATAACCATTATTGTAGCTGTCGCCACGCTGCCGCCATTCTGCATAAAATTCCATAAAAAATTCCTTTTAGTTTTCTTTAACTGGTAAATACCATTTTTTAGTGCTAAGTGCATTCTTTATAAATCGAAAAGCCTCATCGCAGGTTTCCTCTATAAGATCTGTATCAATGTCATGCCCACAGTTTGAATAAATAACAAGCTTGCAATGTGGAAGACATTTTGCTGTACGCATCATAAGTTCAGGAGTGCTGATTGGATCATCTGTTCCACCAATTATCAAAACAGGTGTTGTGATTTTTTTAAGTTCTGTGCAGAGTTTTTCTTCGCTGCCCAAAGCCATGAGTGGACGGCCATAATCTACCTTGCGTTCAAGTTCTGGAGCAGGAGGAAGATTTTTTATATGTTCGGTTCGTATGTCTCTGCGGATTTGTCTAGCTTCGTCATTATCAATCGGAGGATTAAAAGGTGGGATTTCTTTTATAATTCCTTGTGCAAGCATCTGGCGGTAAGACATAGTTCCTTCGGCAAGAGAGTGAGGTCCCGGGACAACAGCAACAAAGGCATTTATACGTTCTGCGTGACGCAGCATCAAGTGCCAGCCAACCCCTGCTCCGTGAGAGGCACCCATATAAACAAAGTTCTTAATTCCAAGCTTGTCGGCAAAGGCAACAACGTCGTCTGCAAAAATGTCGTACCAGTGTTCGCCGTAATCTTCTTCTACAAGTGTCGAAGGATGAAAGCCTCGAAGTGTAATACAAAAAACATGAAAACCAAGCGTTGCCAGGTGTTGCTGCATGCCCTTTGGATAAAAGCCAACTTGTGCCGAAAGAATTATGTTGTCTGAGTCCAGCGGCACCGTGCCGTATTCTTCGTAGAAAAGTGAGATTTTGTCATTTATCTGAATGTGCGGCATTATTTTGTTTACTCCTGCATTCTTTAATATTATATTTATAGGTAGATATTAATTCTAGTGGGAAAATGTGTACTCACGAGATACCGCCCGCTCGCGACAAGGACGAAAAGGAAGGTCACTCGCGAACGGTCTCTCTCCGCACACATTTTCGAATGACTACTAAAAACCCCAGGAGGTATAATATGAAAGAAGTACAAATCACAGCACAGAACTACGAAGCCGAAGTCATCAATTCCGACAAGCCTGTTCTAATTGACTTCTGGGCTCCCTGGTGCGGACCGTGCAAAATGCTTGGCCCCGTAATTTCCCAAATTGCCGAAGAACACGACGAAATAAAAGTAGGCAAAGTAAACGTAGACGAAGAATCAGAACTCGCCGAACAGTTTGGCGTCATGAGCATACCTACCCTTGTTATGATGAAAGAAGGCAAGGTTGTTAATTCCTTTACAGGATATGCACCAAAAGAGGCAATTGAGAATTTTATTAAGGGATAAATAAGGATGAATTATGGGGTTCTGTGTAGCTGTAATGTGTGATTGTTGGAAAAAAGGCAAGACAAAGAAAATTGACTTTCCAGAATATATCGTACAAAAAGCAGATGAATTAGAACTTAATCTTCCAGAAGAAATCCTAAAAGAGAAATCTCTCGTATGTTCATACGAACAAAAATTCCATGAATGGATTAAAGATGCGTGTGAACATGAATTCATGTGGAAACTTTGTTATAAATTCAAAAGTTTGCCATATTCAATTTTTGACTACAACAATGGGAAAGACTTTCCTAATTATAAATAAAACACTTTTTGAAAATCATACAGATGTAATTCCTATGGAAATGAACAGGGCTCTTGAAGAAGAATTAACTAATCTTGCAAGCCGTATTGGTTTTGAAAAATGTATTGAAGAGTATAACAATTTTATGGAATTGATTAGGACATCTGAAGAAACTGAAAATCCTCTTTTTATTTGTTAAATTACGGCTTTGGAAACTTTAATCCCAGCAAATTGGATTTCCTGTTGTATCAGAAGCATCCAGAAGTTTTATGAGTTCATCATATGTAAATTGTAATTCATCTTGCATATTGTATGTATTTTTTTCATAAACAATTCGATGTTTATTGCCATATTCAAACAAATTCATATCCCAGAATACAGTTGTTTCAGCTTTTTTATCTTTATCAGAAAAAATGAATCTTCTGTTTATAATTCTTTCCACAGTAAAATCAGATGATTGAAAAATGATTTTATTATCTTTTTCTATTCTGAATGTGTTATTATAAGAATACAGCTTTTCATTTCCTTTTTCGCATAATAATTCGTCGATATTTTCTCCGATTTCCCAACCATCAGAAAGATTATAAGCAGTAATTTTCAGATCCATAAATTCTTTGGCTTCCTTACGAAGTTGAGTATTGAATGATGTAGGTATAAAATTATGTTCATTAAAATCTGGTAACTGGGTTGAGAGAGTTGGAAATCTAGTCTTGTCATTTAAAAGTCTAATAAAATATTGAAATGCACCTCCCAATCTGCAGGAATAATATTCTCCCATTTCATGCTCGCAAGGAAAATCGGTCCATTCAGAAAATTCCCAATCAATTTTATATTCTAGTTCATTGTTCTTTTTGATTTCTTCTGGTAAATCAAGTTCAAAATAATTATCTATAAGCTTAACATATTTTATATATTCAAAAGGCTTGGAAAGGCCGTTCTTGAAACAATTGCATCGTACAAATTCATTTTGAGACATACAAACCTCTACTTATGAAGAAAAATAAATTCATTCCATATGATTTCGCTTTATCTTATTTTATTATAACATTGTTTGCTTTATAATAAAATTAGGAAGTGAAAATATGGAATTCAAATATAAAGATTTTACTATTGAAATCAAAAATGAAAGTCTGTGGCAAGAAAAAACACAGACTCATCAATTTGAATATACAAAAAAATATTCAACTAATACTGTTGAAAATCAGAAAAAAAACATTTCTAATAATTCAACTTGCTACGGAATAATAATCAGAGATTACCAAAAAGAAATACTAGATAGTTGCTTGCTTGTTTGTTCAACTGGCGGCCCTTCTTCAATCAATAAAAAAGCATATCTTGTTGAAAATGATGATATATATATTTGTATTTCAAATACAGTTTTTTCACTAGCGATAAATGGACTCAAACTAAATTGGTATAAAGAAGTTGATTTTGCCACTGCATTTGAAATATATAAAATGCATGATGATTTTATAATTCACGGCGAATTATATATCACGAGAATCAACAAAGATGGGAGAATCATATGGCAACAAAGTGGTAGTGACATCTTTGTCCTTGCAGATAGAAGTGATTGTTTCTTTATTGAAAACAACATTATCAATGTTCAAAGCTGGGATAAAATTAAATACTGCATAACTTATGATGGAAAGATTATAACAAAAACTGAATTATCTGGATGACTTTTTTTTATTCTGTTCTGAAAACTTTTTTTTCCGCAATTGTCGATGTAAAACTGTAATAAATGTCTGATTTCTGTGAGTTCTGCGTTATCATTTTTTTCATCAGCTAAAAATTTTGAAAACTTGTGATTTAGTTTATTTAGGTAGTTTTCTTGCCATTCAATAATTTTATGCGAAATAATTTTCCTCTAATTTATAAAATTAAAAAAAGATTAAAAGTGATATATTCTAAAATGTGATCTTTCGAATTAAAAAATTCGGAAGAAAATGCACGAGATTTATTTATCAAAATCAGTAAAAACTTAAAATCGATTTGGCGTTTTATACATTATGCTAAATTTTTTAAGGGGTGTAGCATTATTTGCTACACCCCTTGATTTATAATGTTAATAACGCTAAGGAGGCAAAGTTATGGAAAGAAATCGTGAAATTACGGTAAAAGGTATTGGTTCTTTTTCTGCTAAGGTTGATTATATTACAGTGATTTTTACTTTGGATGAATTAAACAGAGTTTACAAAAGTGGATATGAAGATTTTAATTCTCATATTTCTGCATTACAAAAGATAATTGAAAAATTAGGGTTTGAAAAATCTGATTTAAAGACGAGCACAATTTCAATCACAACAAAATACGACAGCGTAAAACGAAACGGTGATTATGTGGATATTTTTGCAGGTTATAGATTCACTACAAAAATGAAACTAAGTTTTGATTTTGATTCAAAGAAACTTGGTAAAGTGTTTGCCTCAATTTCTGAAATGGATTTTGCGCCAAAGGTGAATGTTTCTTTTTCCGTGAAGGATGAAGAGTTTGTGAAAAATCAGTTGCTTGCCAATGCGGCAAAAGATGCAAAAACAAAAGCACAAGTACTCTGTGAGGCAATGGGTGTTAAATTGGGAAAGCTAATTACCATTCAATATAATTGGGATGTTATTGAAATACAATCAAGAATGTCTTACGATTTAGCAGTGACTGGCAGAATAAAAGGTAGCCGTGAAATTGATTTTACACCCGACGATATTTCTCTTGAAGATGAAGCAGCATTTTTTTGGGAAATAGAAGACTAGTGTTTGATATGTGAGATTGAATTTGCTGATTTCTGAGAAACAGGAGGCAAGATTATGGGTAACGGTATAATATATAAATGTAAAAAATGTAATGAAGAATACGACTTTTATTATGGAGTAGGTACGTTATATTTTGCATCGCGAGATAAACTTGAGAAAGAGGTAAAAGACGGTAAATATGGCGAAGAATTGAAACAAAGATTTGAAGAAAAACCTTCTTTTCATATTTCTGCTGAGCAAGAGTTGTATGTTTGCCCTAATTGTCATGTACCAAAAAATGATTTTAATTTATCTGTAGTGGAAGGAGACGGATTTTCTGATGTTAATAATATTTTTTTTCAATATGTACATAAATGTCCAAAATGCAAAATTGAAATGATTTCTTATAAACTATCAGGAATCGATACTAAAAGTACAAAATACCCAAAAGATTTGCGATGTTCAAAATGCAATGGAAAACTGAAAAAGAAGGATGGATATTTTCTTTGGGATTGAGAAAAAATGGAGTAAATTATGAATAACAAAATCCTATTTGAATACGGCTACATCCCATGGTATGAAATCTTCGAACCAAAAGGAAAATTTACAAAAGGAATTATTCTCTATTCGAATGGCAGATTGTGTAAAATAATGCATCCTATAACCAAAAAAAATGGAAATATTAAATTACATTTCTGTTCAGTTGATGAAAATAAAAAAGAGGAAGAACTTATTTTCCAATCTGTTGAGGTAGCACAAAAGGTAACGAAGATTTTAGATTTATACAAAGATAGAATCAGTAATCTGCCAAATTATCTTGAAAACACTCATGTATTAGATGGCTTTGATGAATTTCTACGTTTAGGAGATGTTATAGTTTCAGGTGATAATTTGTTTACAGAATTTCCTTATACCATTGACAAAGAATATCTTAATGAACTATCTGATGAAGAAAAAGAAAATGAACTTGCATTGGAGTTTATTAGTAAGGTTTATAAAGAAGTGCAAATGGCAATTGGAAAAATTCCTTTTTTCAAAAAATATGAAAAAACATCTGAATGGGAACAACTTGATGTTTCAAAAGAAAACTTTATGACCTTTGTGGAAGAAAACAATCATTTTCTAGACTGGAAGATTCTAAATATGGATTATGCCAAACAGAATGATATTCTTATTCTTGAGATGTATAACACAGAAATGGAATATTCTATTAGAATCCGTTTTGAGTCAATAATTGATTGTCTGGTTCCACCTTTCAAACAAAGTGATAATCATTCAATAAACAGTTTTATTACTATGTATATCGGATATGGAGAACATGCAAATATAGAATGTTTCAATTCCTGTCTACCAGAAAATTGGAAATCATATGATCCAGATTGTCTTTTTTCTGTCTTATGCAAGGAAATTTCAGTCACAAGCAATCAAAGTGATTTCTGGTAAAACAATCGAATTCAAATTCGTTTTGAGACATATACAATTGAATTATTGAAAAATCCCTATCCAATAGCCTATATAGCAGATAGTTTTAAAAAGTCAACAAACAAGCTATTTTTCTACACAACATGTCTTTACAAAATCACCCAATCTTTCCCTGTCTTCTTCCGGTTTGTCGCCTTTAAAATAGATTTCAACAAAGGTTGCAAGCCGAAGAGTTTCCTGCCAGACAAAAATGATTCTTATTCCAGATTGGTTCCCGCGCCCTGGTAAAGATTTACAGGCAAATTTTCTAACTTTGTTTGAAACATAGTCTTCGCTACAAAAACCTTCTACAGGAACAAATGCTGTGGTTGGAGTTTTTTGTTCATAAAAAGTTTCGATTGTGTATTTCTTGAAAGTTTCGAAGTCACTTTCAAGAGTACGGTAACGTTTTAAGAGAGCTTTAAAATCTTTGTCAAATTCAGGCAGCGTTTTATAATTAATCATCTTCTATGCTATATTGCCTTACAGAAGTTTCTGGAGTCCTGTAAAAAACTGCTTCATAATCAAGAACTTCGCGATCTTTTGCACCAATCCAAGGGATATCTTTATGAGAAAACTCTGATAGTTCTTTTGCCGTTTTATTTGAATGTTTTTCCAATTCTGAATCTATAAATTCAAGTTCTTGAGCAGAAAGCAGTTCCAGATTTGGAAGTTTCAATGGAAGGTACTTTGTCATTTCATGTTTAAAAAACTCTGTTTTAACCTCTGTGATAAGTCCCTCATTCTGCATATCACGACTCAGCTTTGCAAAATCAACAGGAGTTGGACCAAAATTATTTTTAATATATGAAAGACCCATCAACTGTTTTTCATATAGTTCATAATAATCAAAGTCTATGAAATACAAGAGTTTGTAGATAACTGTCTGCCCCACATTAGGTTTTGCCCCAACCTTCTCAAGAATATATAGAAAAACCTGTTTGAATTTTTCTATATTGTTTTCCGGGATGCTTATACGGATATCCGGCTTTTCTTCACTAGAAATTGATTTTTGAATATCATACGAAGGCTCTTTTGGAAGCTGATTATCAATAATACATGAATAGTCAATCTCAAAAATCTGTGATACTTTTCGAACAACATCCAGGGGCATTTCTACCGCTCCAGTTTCATATTTAATATAAGTCTGACGAGATATACCAAGTTGTCCAGCCAATTCTTCTTGAGAAAAACCCTTCTGTTCGCGTAATGATTTTATTATATTTTCCATAACTCATAATATAATATCAAATAATTCATATGTCAAGTTTTAATTACACCTTGATGTAAAGTTTTATATATAATTATTCAAATGTACGAAAAAATCGTACGCTTCATTTTTTTTTCACACAATCCGCGTTTTATGGTGTATAATAGTAAAACTAATATATAGATTGTCGGGTCAAGCCCGACAATGACAGAGGAGTCTCTATGGAATTAAAATTCTACCGTTGTAAAATATGTGGCAAAATTATTGCTGTTGTAAAAGATACTGGCGTGCCGACAATCTGCTGCGGCCAGGAAATGGAGCAGATTATTCCGGGAACAACTGATGCTTCTGTAGAAAAGCATGTTCCTGTAATTACTGTAAATGGAAATGAAGTTGAAGTAAAAGTTGGTTCTGTAGATCATCCTATGGCACCGGAACATTATATTGAATGGATTGCACTTAGCACAAAACAGGGAAATCAGCGAAAATGCCTTAAACCGGGCGATGCACCTGTTGCAAAATTTGCACTTGTTGCAGGCGATGAAGTTGTAAAGGCGTATGCTTACTGCAATTTGCATAGTTTATGGAGTTCAAAATGAGTAAATACACAGGAACAAAAACAGAAAAAAATCTGCTTGCGGCTTTTGCGGGCGAAAGTCAGGCACGTAATAAATATACTTACTTTTCGCAGATTGCAAAGGACGAAGGCAATGATAAAATTGCAGAAATCTTTACTAAAACTGCAAACAACGAAGAAAACCATGCAAAAATGTGGTTCAAAGAGCTTGGCGGCCTGAACAAAACAAACGAAAACCTTTCTGCTGCAGCAGACGGTGAAAACTACGAATGGACAGACATGTACGATCAGTTTGCAAAAGAAGCCGAAGAAGAAGGCTTTGCAGACTTAGCTGCAAAATTCCGTGCAGTTGCCGAAATTGAAAAGCGCCACGAAGAACGCTACCGCTCACTTTTAAAAGATGAAGAATCAAAGGCACAGCTTGCAAACTCAACTGTAAAGGTATGGGAATGCCTTAAGTGCGGTCACATTGTAACAGGCCCTGCTGCCCCTGAATACTGCCCAACCTGCGGCGAATACAATCAGTATTTTGAAGTTCGCGACGACAACTATGACCTTATTTTGACTTGGGGTCGTTAATGGATACCAAAGCACTATTCAGCTTACAATATGGAGTCTTCATCCTCGGCACACAATCAAACGGCAAAATAAATGCGTGCGTAACAAACACATGTATGCAGGTTGCCAATGACCCGGTGCGCATTGCAATTTCTGTAATCAACACTAACCTCACCTGCCAGATGATTAAAGATTCCGGCTTTTTTACCCTAAGCGTTCTTGATAAAAAAACAACCTTTGAAACAATAAAACGCTTTGGATATCAGAGCGGTAAAAACGTAGACAAGTTCGAAGGCTTTACAGATTACTCAATGGATCAGAACGGCTGCCCTTACCTGAGCTCTCAAATCTGCGCGCTCTTTAGTGCAAAAGTAGTTGCCGCCCAGAATCTTGGAACACACACGCTTTTCACTGCAGAAGTGCTTGATGCAAAAATCACAAGCCGCGAAGAACCAATCACTTATGCTTACTATCAAAGCAATATCAAACCAAAACCGGCAGCTCCAACTTCAGGAAAAATAGTCGGCTGGCGATGCAAAATCTGCGGTTATGTACACAACAGCCCTGAGCTCCCGGCAGACTTTACATGTCCATTGTGCGGACATCCGGCAGAGGATTTTGAACCGATATACGAAACAGTGCAGGCAGCGGAAACAACAACCGCCACACCCCCAGCACCACAAAATGATACAACTGTAAAAAGTTCACAGGAGGAAAAAATGAACAAATACGCAGGAACACAGACAGAAAAAAACTTACAGGCAGCTTTTGCCGGTGAAAGTCAGGCCAGAAACAAATACACATACTTTGCTTCAACTGCAAAAAAAGAAGGCTACGAACAGATTGCCGCAATTTTTGAAGCAACAGCAAACAACGAAAAAGAACACGCAAAAATGTGGTTCAAAGAATTGGAAGGAATTGGTACAACAGCTCAGAACCTTGGTGCCGCTGCCGACGGTGAAAATCACGAATGGACCGAAATGTACGAGGATTTTGCAAAGACTGCCGAAGCAGAAGGCTTCCCTGCTCTTGCCGCAAAATTCCGCGCTGTAGGTGCAATCGAAAAACATCACGAAGAGCGCTACCGTGCACTCCTTAAGAACGTAGAAACTGCCGCTGTATTCGAAAAGAGCGAAGTTAAAGTATGGGAATGCCGCAACTGTGGACACATCATTGTTGGAACAAAAGCTCCTGAAGTTTGCCCTGTTTGCGCTCATCCAAAGAGCTACTTTGAAATAAGCGCTGAAAACTACTAATAGATATCCGGGTCAAGCCCGAATATGACACAATCTGTCATTGTCGGGCTTGACCCGACAATCTTTTTTATGCAAAAACGCTTTTTTATTATTTCAACAATCCTATTCGCTCTTCTCTTTACTTCCTGCCTTGCAGATTATTTGAATGAAAAAATGGGATATAAGGTTCCGGTTACTATAACTTATGTTTCTGAATATGGAAAAACACCCTCTCGAAAAAAAATCAAACCAGGCTCAGTTATTACTTCGCAGAACTTACCAGAACTAACTGACAGTACAATAGTTTTTTTAGGTTGGTATACAGACAAAGAATATCTAATACCGGCTCAGGAAGATATGACTATTGATGACGACCTTGTACTTTATGCTCGCTGGAAATATTATCCTTATGTTGTTAAATATTACCTGCTTGATGTTGATGACATAGGAACTGAATTTAAGTATATTCCCGAACTCACAGAATATCTTTATTCGGATCCAGGTAATAACCAAATTCCTCTGAGCGAAAAAGATCCTTCAAATGCCGAGTATGAGCATTTTGATAATATCTCCTTTCTTACCGATTGCCAGGATAATAAATACACTTGTATAAATTATTATTATTATGACACATATGTAAAACTCCAGAATATTGGAAAATTTTATAACAGTCTGCCTTATGATTATGATCATCAATTCGATTACAAGATTAAAATTTCAGACCCAGATAATCTAAATGATATAACATATATTATTTCTGCATTTTCTTCGAAAGATGAAAAAAAATACTTTGAACTAGATTTATCAAATTGCAATTTTACAGAAATTCCTGATTCTGCATTCTATGATTGTGATGGGCTTACCAACATAACAATACCTGACAGTGTGACCAGTATTGGACAAAGCGCATTCTCTAGATGCAGTGGGCTTACAAGCATAACGATACCTGCAGGAATAACCCGCATAGCCGAATATGCTTTCAGTAATTGTGAACTTTCAACAGTAAATTATCGTGGAAGTGAAACCCAATGGCAATCAATAACGATTGAATCTGGTAATGACAGTCTGACTAACGCAACAATAGTCTACAACTATACAGGCAATTAATTTTTTTATTATACCACACCTTCATCCAAAAAGATATAGTAATTTTTTCGTTGCAAAGTATTTTTTTCATGCTATTATAAAATTGTAACAAGGAACGAGATGAGGACGTACACCGGTTACTTGGTAGGAGGCAAATATGAGGAGTCCGGAAATTTGATAGAGCGTGGTCAACGCTCAAAGAATATGTAGTACCAGAAAGACCACCAGCCGCTTAGAGCTGGAACAAAATATAGTGCCAGTACTTAGTTTACTGAAAGCACATTACGAGCCGGGCAAGACCCGGCCTTTTTTTTTGTAGATTGCCGCGCTCCGCTCGCAATGACGTAAACAAAAAAATATGCTATAATTCCCATTATGAAAATCACAATAATAAAATCAACATTAATTATCACTGCTGTCTTTGTAACTGCAATTTCTTTTAGTGGCTGCAGCAAAAAGGAGAAAAAAGTGGAACAAACAACACCGGAACAAATGTCAATCGGCGCAAAATATTTACAAAGTCAAAAAAATCAGGAAAATACAGCTTCTGACACACCTAAAGAACCTTCTACAAATGGTCTGGGCATTCCAGATTCAAAATATGAAGAAATAATCAAAAAAAGTCTTGTTTCAAAAGGCAACAATTACCTTATAAAACAGGTGCTCAATAAAATGCGTGCCGGTGAAGAAGTAATTGTAAGTGCAATCGGAGGTTCTGTTACAGAAGGTGCCGGACCATCCACCTACACACAAGGCTACGCCTACCAGTTCAAAGACCTCTTTATTAAAGAATATGCAGCAGACGCCTCAAATGTAAAATTTGTTCCAGCCGGTATTGGAGGAACACCTTCGCCAATGGGTCTTATCCGCTATCAGAAGGATGTTGTAGATGCAGGCGGGCGCAACCCGGATCTTTTGATTATTGAATTTGCGGTAAATGACTGGCTCGAATGTTCAAACACACGTGCAATGGAATATCTTGTTCGTGATGCACTCAAAAACAATACAGCAGTTATCATGCTTTATGCAGCGGCAACTTATACAAACCAGCAGGCTCAAATTAAACCTGTTGCCGATTTTTACAACCTTCCGCAAGTTAGCATTAGCGATGGACTTTTGAATTCGGGCGTAAACCAGGAAAAAGATTCAAAGGTATATTATTCCGATTATGTTCACCCTACCCGCTACGGACACGCATATATGGCAAAATGTCTTATGAATCTTATTTCTGAAATTGATTCTTCGTCAGCTGATGACAAATATGAAATACCTGATGATTATAAAAACGAAAATGCCTTTAAAAATTTTGCAACGGTATATGCAAATACTCAGGATAAAAAAGTTTCAATTTCAACCGGCGCGTTTAATCAAAAAGACGACGCAATTCAAGGATATTCACATGGCGGCAAGTGCTTTCCGGAGAATTGGAGTCGTTCTGTAAACGACCCTTCGACAGGCTCAGGGACCGCAGGGACAACGGATAACTCGCCATTCACTATAACACTTACCTGTAAATCGCTCATAATGATTTACAAAAACGCAAACAACGACAGCTTTGGCAAAGCCGATGTTTTTGTTGACGGCAACCTTAAGCAAACCTATGCGGGTCACGAGGACGGAGGCTGGAACAACTGTATGATTGTTATGCTTATTGACGAACAGACTTCTTCAAAACATACAATTGAAATTAAGATGGCAGAAGGCGACGAGGACAAGGGATTTACAATATTGGCTTTTGGTTATGCAGAGTAGATTGTCTCTGTCATTGTCGGGCTTGACCCGACAATCCACTTGTAAAATCCAACTTTATAATGTATCATAAAAATACAAACCATTATTTAGGAGCAATATAATGTTTAAAATTACTGATGCTTGCGTAAACTGCGGCGCTTGCGAACCAGATTGTCCAGTTGGAGCTATTTCAGAAAAAGACGATGCACGTGTAATTGATCAGGACAAATGCATTTCTTGCGGCACTTGTGTTGCAGATTGTCCTGCAGATGCTATCATCGAAGAATAATCAATTTATTTCAAGAAGGGAACCATGCGGGCAAAAGGCAAATTCATAGTTTTCTTAAGAATATTGCTGCTGATTGCGGCTTGCGTTGCTGCAACCATTGTCCTGGTTTTCCCTTTGTGGAAGTTTTCAACCTCTGCACCACGCATTTATACGGCAACAGTACTCGTTCTTTGTGCTGCTATAATTATCTATCTTATAGTTAGTAAAATCATTTCAAAAAATCGGAAGTAATAATGAATCTGAAAAAAAAGATTCTTTCATCAGTTTTTTTCCTTTATATTTTTGCAATTTCAACCGTAAATCTGTTTTCACAGAATTCAGAAAATCCAATCATTATCAATACAGAGCAACTTCCTGTCCTTGAACGCCTTAAGACCACAAGAGATAATACTATTTTTACAGAATACAACCGAATTGTCGAAGATAATTACAAGATTTTAAAACTGAACAAACAACCTGATTTTCTTTTTTTTGTTCACACGCTTACCGAAGACGATAAAGCAGACCTGCATTGGAGCGACTCACAGCTTATTTCCATTGCTTCGCGCTGCAATATTTCTTACGACACTTTTGCAACCCTGAATAAAATCAAGTCTTCTACAGACAATCTTATAAATACAAAAATCATTATTCCTACAGTTTCAGGACTTTTTATAAAACGCCATGTAAACAACGATTCTTCATCACTGGAGATTCTTTTGCACGAAGAATACGCAGACACAGAATTAACAGTTAACGATTACTTTTTTATTATTGACAACGAAGAATACATTTTCTTTGCAAACAAACGTTTTTCTCCCACAGAACGCTTTTATTTTGTAGATTCATATCTGGGTCTTCCACTCGAAAAAGGCTCTTTCTGGATATCATCAGAATTTGGAAAACGCAAAAATCCTATAAGCGGAGAATGGAAAGACCACAATGGAATAGATCTTGCTGCTCCGGAAGGAACACCTGTATATGCTGTAAAAGATGGTTATGCCGCATATTGCATTGAAAAGGATGAAACCTTTGGAAATTACATCATTTTGAGTCATGATACAGGAAAAATGACTAGTGTTTACGCACATTTATCAAGAATTTGCATAAATCAGTATGATTTTATAAGAAAAGGTGATATAATAGGTTATGTAGGACATACGGGAATGGCGACAGGAGATCATCTGCATTTTGAGATTCGCCAGGGCGGGGTTGCTAAGGATCCTCAATCACAGATTGAGATGCTTCATTAACAAGGATACCCGATGTTTGCTAGTACAAAACAAAAACTCATTTTCTCTTTTTTTATAATCATTTCTGTTGCTTCAACATTTGGTATTTTTGCCGAAACCTTCCGTGTAGCCAAAAGTCATATAGTCGAACTTAAAGAAGACATTTCATTTTCTGCATCGCAAAAGCTTGGTCTTAATGATTCCCTTGCCATTTTTATTCCAGAAGACAGATTGTTTTTAGAAGGTATTGAAATAAAAATGGAAATTCCCGAGGATATGGCAATGTGGCGGGACTGTTGCGGTGCCTATATTTATGATGGAATTAAACCTGTTCCAAAAGCACAACAGATAGACTATTCGGGTAGTAAGATTTTCTTTGGTGTAGTTCCTGGAAAACTTTCCTGGGTTCTTCAGGTGCCGCTTACGAAAAATGCTCAATTCAAAACAAATCAGTATACAAAAACAATAGAGGCAATTCCTTCTGCACAGGGAAACTTTGTATTCTTACGGCTTCAGCAGATTATGAAGGGAGTTCCCGATGAAGTTATGAATGCAGTCATCAATATGACAGTACGCCCTATTTTGAGCGACAAAGGACTTCTTAAGGTTAAGCTTACATTGCCAGAAACAGATGCTTTGAATACTGATGAAGATCAAAATATAACTGTTTTTATTGACAATGAGGTTTCTTCAACTGAAATTACCGAAACAGGCGTTGTCCTTTCAACAGGGATTCATAATGTTTCTGTAATTTCTGAAAACTACAGAACCGAGGTTCGCAAAGTACGCGTTGATCAGGCAAAAAAAATGGAGCTCGAAATAACGCTGAAGAGTATTGAACCTACGGTAATAATCACAGCCCCGGAAGGTGCAACCGTTTATCTTGATGACGAAGAATTCGAAGATTTGGGCAAAGAAGTAGTTATTTCCGAAGGTGAACACAAAATTCGCTGTGGAATAGGCGACTATGAAATTGTCCGCAGTCTTTCGGTTACAAAAGGCCGCTCCTACAAGGTAAATCTTACAGTGGATTTGCAAATCTCGGAAGATGAGTGAGTTCGCTGGCGAACTCTGATGAATAGCAAACCGTTAAAAAAATTGCGAAAGCAATTTTTAGGTTTACCTTTTTTCTTCAAAAATCTTTTAAAAATCCATTAAAGATTTCCCATGTTTAACCCGATATTTAAAATATCAGGGACATTTCCCCTCCCACCCATGTCCCTGATTGCCTAATGGGCATGGCACGGTCTAATCCGTGCCTTTTTTTTTGTTGAATCAACCCAAGTTTTTTACTATAATATACTCTATGCTTAAGATTAAAAAATCAGCAGTTGTTTTTTTGTGCCTGCTTTTTGTTTTTGCCGGCGGACTTGGTGCCGCTTTAGGATGGGCACTTTCGGAAACACAGAACATTAAAAATTCAGAGTATTTTACAGAATTTGACAATGCACTGCCTACAAAACTGCTTGATATAAACGGCGAAATTATCACAGAATTTTCTTCTGATGAAAAACGCGAAATAATTGCATATAATGATCTTCCGCAGCACATGGTTGATGCTCTTATAACCCGTGAAGACAGGGTTTTCTTTTCACATCCGGGCTACAGTTTAAAGGCCATATTCCGTGCTGTTGCCGGTAAGCTTGCTCATATATCTCTTGGTGGCGGTTCTACCCTTACCCAGCAGATTGCAGGTACACTTTACTGCGATCGTTCCGATATTTCATATACAAGAAAAATCAAGGAGCTTTGGTGGGCAATCCAAATGGAACGCCGGTACACAAAAAACGAAATCCTTGAATTATATCTGAACAAAATCTATTTTGGTGGCGGTACTTATGGTGTAAATGCTGCTTCGAAATACTACTTTGGTCACAGCGCACAGGAAATCACTCCGGCAGAAGCTGCAATTCTTGTAATTCAGCTTTCTAACCCTGCTTATTATAATCCTTTTGATCATCCGAACCGTGCAATGAACATGCAGAAGAATGTTCTTGCTTCAATGGTTGCGGCAAATTATGTAACACAGGAAGAAGCAGATACTTCTTTTGAAGATTATTGGGCAACCTTTGATTACACAAGAACTTCTGCGAGTGCCTACATGGTTCGTGACGACAAGGCTCCATGGTTCAGTGAATATGTACGTCGTGAGCTTGGAAATATGATTTACGGTTCTGACGATATTTATTCTTCGGGCTTTACTGTAAATACAACACTCAATTTACAGCATCAGGAAATTGCTCAAACCGTAATGGAAAAATATATTGAGCGTGCGAATTATCTTTACCAGCGTGAGCATTCTTCGCGTTCAAACCTTGCCTATAGCACATATATTCCTATGACAGAATTGCTTGCACTCATTTTTGATATTCCTTCACTTAAAGTAAGTGAACAACGTGCTCAGTTTGTAGCGAATTCAACTTTTGTAAATAAAATAAATCCAGTGCTTGATGTTGTTTCAATGATGACAGGAACAGACAAGCTTAAAATTGAAATTGTAAATAAAGCCACTACACTTGCAAAACAGGAAGCAGAAAAAACAACAATAGAAGGAACGATGATTTGTATTGAACCTTCAACAGGCTATATTGATGCCCTTGTTGGTGGAAGTAAATTTGACCAGGAAAATCAGTTTATTCGTGCTGTTCAGGCAAAGGTTCAGCCTGGTTCTACATTCAAACCTCTTTATTATTCAGCAGCAATTGATTCCAAAAAGTTTACACCTGCTACACAGATTTCCGATACACCTGTTGTATTCCATACTGCAGACGGAAAACCATATATTCCTCAGAACTTCCGTGGTGAATGGATGGGAAATGTTTCGCTTTATTATGCGCTTATTCACTCTATGAATGTTCCATCGCTCAAGGTTCTTGATGGCATTGGTTTTGATGCAGCGATTAACCGTGCAGTTGCTCTTCTTGGCATTTCAAAAGATGAACTTCCTAGTCGTGCATTTGTTCCAGGCTACCCTATTGGTCTTGGAGTTTGTTCTGTGCGTCCAATTGAAATGGCTCGTGCTTATGCTATATTTGCCAACGGTGGAAAAGAAGTTACTCCAATTGCAATCCGAACTGTTGAAGATAAAAATGGAAACGTAATCCTCACTCCTGAACTTGATATTAGAAAAGAACAGACTGCAAAGGGCGATAAAATTCAGGTTATTTCGGAACAGACCGCTTTTGTAATGACAAAGCTTCTGGAACAAACAGTTAACGGTGGTGGTACTCTTGCTGGACAAAAAGGCAAGTTTGAATATAAAGCAGCAAACGGACGTTCATACAGAATGCCTGCTGCCGGTAAAACAGGAACAACTCAAAACTGGGCCGATGCCTGGACCTGCGGATTTACTCCATATTATGCATCTGCTTTCTGGTTTGGATTCGATAAACCGGGGCAGTCACTTGGTTTGAATATTACAGGTTCCACACTTGCAGGTTATGCCTGGGGTGATTTTATGGGAGGAATTCATGAGGATTTACCTTCAAAAGAATGGAACAAACCTCTTGAAGGTGTTGTAGAAGCAACAGTCTGTTCTGTAAGTGGCCAGATTCTGACTGAAGCCTGTGGAGACCACAAAACAACTCAATGGTTCCTTGAAGGAACAGTTCCTACAGAAATCTGTTCGGTTCATTCGAATACAACAAACTCTCTCATTGCAATTGAACGACTTAGAACCGAAATGTATATGTCGGGTCAACGTTATACATTTGAAATTGACAGAACTCCTCTTTCTGTAAATCTTGATTTCCAAAAACCTGGTTATGATTTTAGTACCGACTCATCATTAACAACAGATTACACAAATGAAGAAGAAACTTCTTCGGTTATTCGAAATGATGTTGATTCAGATATTGACTATAATTATCTTATGGAATAATCTTTAAACAATGCTAATACCTATTGCGAATATCAAAGTAAAGAAACGCGTTAGAAAAGACCTTGGAAATCTTGAAGAACTCAAGGCAAGTCTTCGTACCTATGGACTTTTAAACCCAATTACAATTAACAGTAAATATGAACTGATTGCAGGTGAACGACGTCTTACTGCCGCAAAGGAATTAGGATGGACTAACATTCACGCAAACATCGTTGACAATCTTACCGAAATTGAACAACTGGAAATGGAAATAGAAGAAAACAACCAGCGCAAGGAGTTCACCGACGAAGAACTTCTTGAAGGCTACAAAAGGCTTGAACGCCTGCGCAATCCGGGATTCTTCTACAGGATTTTTCTTTTCTTTAAGCGACTTTTCCAGAAAATTGCTGATTTCTTCCGTAGTGGCTCTAAGAAGAAATAGGCATAAACTTAGGCAAATTCAATAACTCCTTTTTAAATGCCATATTCTTTATCTGTTTCTGAATCTTTTCCACAACTTCCGGTGCAATACCTGCTGTATTTCCTTCTGCAACCTTTTCAAGTTCATCATAAGTAAATCCAAGTTTCTGCTCGTCTGTCATGCCGCTCATTCCGTCTGACGGTGCTTTTTGTGTCAACTCATCCGGCAGTCCAAGTTCCTTTCCAAGTTGGATTACCTGACTTACATAAAGATTTGCTAATGGTGCAAAGTCCCCTGCGCCATCGCCCCATAAGGTAAAGTAACCAGCAATACATTCACTTTTGTTTCCGTTGTTTGAAACTCGGCAGTTTCCTTCTATTGCTGCAATTGAATAAAGAGTAGCCATACGCAATCGTGCTGGAGTATTTGTGTTGTACTGCGGTGGAGTCTGATCAACGCCTGTAACTGCTTTTATTTCGTTTGTGAGTCCCTTATAAGCTTCTGCGATATTTACAGTGTAATTCTTAATTCCAAGAAAAGCGCAGAGCTTTTTAGAATCTTCTATATCTGCCTGAACGCCGTTTGGCATCATAACACCAATTACACGGTCTTTTCCAAGGGCAGCACAACAAAGGGCTGCAACTGTGGAAGAATCCTTGCCACCAGAAATGCCGATTACAGCTTTTGTCTGATCGTTGCCGTTTTTAGCGAAATAATCCTTTACCCATTTTATTGCCTGATCTTTGATTGTCATAATTATACCTTCTTGATGTTGAGTTCGTCCTGCCCGGCTGTAATGCTTACCTCATCACCTTCTGCTATATTACCCGAAAGCAGTTCTTTTGCCAATTTGTTTTCGACATAAGTTTGAATTGCTCGTTTTACAGGACGTGCACCCATTGTCGGGTCATAACCTTTTTCACAGAGCAAATCCAAAGCAGAAGAATCAAAGTTCAGTTTAATCTTGCGTTCTGCAACACGGGACTGTACACGCTCAAGCTGCAGTTTTACAATTGCCATAATATTTTCTTTGCTGAGTTCGTTGAACACAACTGTTTCATCGATTCGGTTTAAGAACTCAGGGCGGAAAGTTTTTGGAAGCAGCTCTTTTTCGAGGTTGCTCGTCATTATGATAATTGTATTTTTAAAATCCACAAGCCTGCCCTGTCCGTCGGTAAGGCGTCCGTCATCAAGCACCTGCAAAAGTACATTAAATACATCCGGGTGAGCTTTTTCAATTTCATCAAAAAGAATTACGCTGTATGGGCGGCGGCGAACTGCTTCTGTAAGCTGGCCACCTTCGTCATAACCAACGTATCCCGGAGGCGCTCCAATTAAACGAGTAACGCTGAATTTTTCCATGTACTCGCTCATATCAATTCGAGTAAGAGCCTTTTCATCGTTGAACAAAAAATCAGCTAGAGTTTTTGCAAGTTCAGTTTTTCCAACACCAGTAGGTCCCAGAAAAAGGAAGCTTCCAAGAGGCTTGTTAGGGTCACTAAGACCACTACGGTTACGACGAATTGCATCACTTACAACACTAACAGCCTGGTCTTGACCAACAACACGCTTGTGAAGAACATTTTCAAGCTCCATGTATTTCTGCTTTTCACCGGTCATCATTTTTGCAACAGGAATACCGGTCCAGCTGCTGACAACCTTTGCAATATCTTCTTCGGTAACAGACTGTCGGAGCAGCGATTCTTTTTGAGAAACATCGCCGTTCTTTTCTGCCTCTGCCGCTTCACTTATTTTTTTCTCCAGTTCCGGAATTACGCTGTATTTAATTTCGGCAGCTTTTTCAAGATTTCCTTCGCGGGTAAACTTTTCCTGGTCAAAGCGAGCCTGTTCAAGCTGTTCCTTTGCTTTTCGGCTTGCATCAATCTTGTCTTTTTCATTCTGCCATTGCAGTTTCATTGAAGCCTGCTTTTGCTTGAGCTCGGCCAATTCTTTGTCCAGCTTTTCAAGACGCTCTTTGCTTGCTGCATCGTCTTCCTTAGAAAGAGACTGTCGTTCAATCTGAAGCTGTAAAATCTTTCGTTCAACCTGGTCAAGTTCAACCGGCTGGCTTTCAATTTCCATTTTAAGACGGCTTGCGGCTTCATCTACAAGGTCAATTGCCTTATCAGGTAAAAATCGTGAGGTTATATAGCGGTTAGAAAGTGTAGCGGCTGCAACCAAAGATTCATCTTCAATTCTAACACCATGATGAATTTCGTACTTTTCGCGCAAGCCTCGCAGAATTGCAATTGTATCCTCTACAGTTGGTTCTGCACAGTAAACCTGCTGAAAACGTCTTTCTAGTGCTGCATCTTTTTCTATGTACTTACGGTATTCGTCAAGCGTTGTTGCACCAATTGCTCGGAGTTCTCCACGAGCCAAAGCAGGCTTAAGTAAGTTAGAAGCATCCATGCTTCCTTCGCTGGCCCCTGCCCCAACAAGTGTATGAAGTTCATCAATAAACAAAATTATCTGCCCTTCACTTTTCTGAATTTCTTTCATAAGGGCTTTAAGTCGCTCTTCAAATTCACCACGGAATTTGGCACCTGCAACAAGACTTCCTAAATCAAGTGCAAGCAGACGTTTATTTTTAAGGCTTTCTGGTACATCTCCACTTGCAATTCGTCGGGCAAGACCTTCAACTATTGCAGTTTTACCAACACCAGGCTCACCAATAATAACGGGATTATTTTTTGTACGACGACAGAGTACCTGCATTACACGTCTTATTTCTTCATCTCGGCCAATTACAGGATCAATTTTATCCTGGCGGGCAAGTGCTGTTAAATCGCGGCAATATTTTTCAAGAGAACGCATTGTACTTTCTGGATCCTGAGAATCAACTGTCTGATTTCCGCGTACTGCTTTAAGAGCATCAATAATAGCTTTATGGGTAATTCCGCATTTTCGAAGAAGATCGCCTGCCTGACAATCGGCATCTGACATTGCAAGAAGAATATGCTCTGTTGAAAGATACTGGTCCTTAAGCGCAGACATTTCTTTTTCTGCATTTGCAAGAATTTTCTGAAGCTGCGATGAAAAATAAACCTGGGCTGCCCCGGAAACCTTAGGATTTGATTTTATTAAGTCCTTTACCCGTGTATTGAGTTCATTTGCATTTATACCAATACGTTCAACAACCGGAACAATGAGTCCGTCCTGCTGTTCAAGAAGTGCTTCAAGAACATGCTCGGGAGAGATTTCGGCATTATCATTTTTGTTTGCGATTGAAGAAGACTCCTGCAGAGCCTCCTGAACCTTTATTGTAAAATTTTCATAGTTCATAGACATCACCTATCTATGAAAATAATAATAAAAGGTTAAAACGGCAAGTTAAATCACACCATCTTCTTCGTGGCCGAACTCGCACACTGCATTTGTGATATTTGCATATTCTATCTGTTCAAGAGTTTTTCGGGCCTTTTTAAATAGTTTTATTTCACCTGTTCCCGATGCACCTTGAACTACATTCAGAATTTTTCTATTACCTTCCGGCAGTTCAAGAGTCCTGTTTGCCAGTTCACGTATACGGCAGTACAAATCAATATCAATAACCCAAAGCTTACTGTTAATACTTACTGACCAATGGAGTTTATCTTCATCAGGGTCTTCTGTTGAAGGAGTCTGTGTACAATCCCATACACAAGTAAATAATCTTTTATTTCCATTTGCAGGGAATAAAATATCGGCACCCTCAAAGCCACCCATAAATGCTAATCTGTTTTCAAAAGCACCTTGAATTGCAAAATAAGAATCCTTAAGAACACGACCAGAAATAATACTCTGAAGATTTGCTGAATAAATATGGAACCAGTCGTATGGAAATGTCTTGCCCCAGTAACGATCCATATAACCATTGCATTTTCTAGGGTCTACAATATAATCGGCGCCATCAAAGCTTACAACTCCAGAAAAATTTGTCTTAATTCCATAAGGAAACCAGCGTTCTGTTTTATTCTGATATCCGTCTGCCATGTCGCGAACAATTTCATATCTTAAATTCCACGATGCATATCCCTTGTCACAAAGATATTCCGGATGTTTTTGATAATCTTCTTCTGTAATATTTATAAATCCGCTTAACTGATCTTCTGCAAACAATTTATTATCCATTTGAATTGAAAAAGGTTTGCTTGAAAAACGTATATTTCTGGTTGAATGATAAGAACAAATCTGTCTTGGTGCGGCACCGAGTTTTCCAAAGCGAACTACTACATAAGAAGGCTGTACAATCTTTTCTGATTTTAATTCTGATGCTGAAGAAGTTCCTGCAAGAGCATATTGCAAATCTTCTTCGGTGATTGTTATACGTGGTTTAAAACCTAAAAGTGGTTCTGACGGAGACAATGCAGGATTTATCATCTCCAGTTCAAGAAAGAAGTTTTGTTCAGAAGCAGAGTTTTTTTCAAAAGCCGTAAAAAAACAGCGCCATAAATTGACACCTAATTTCTTTGAATTTCCGGACAAGCCATATCTGCTGTTCTTTATACTTTTCTTTGTTGCAGCCATTACTATTTATCACCTTATATAAGATATCATTCTTATTTTCGGAACAGAATGGCCTTTATGTTAGAATTATTTGACAGGAATAATGATACCTGTTAATCAAACAACTTATCTATAGACTTATTGAGTTCTTTCTGCTCCTTAGGGAAGTTAGCATTTAAAAACTCAAAGCATTCAACAGCTGCCTTCTGAGCATGTTCATACCAGATTGCATACAATTCTGTATTGATGTCGCCACCAGGGAATGGAGCTCCCTGAACATCAGAAACCAAACCGCGAAGCATTTTAATACATTCTTTTGTTTTCTTATCCATACGCATCTCCAGATAGAATCATTATAATGGTAAATCAAGATTTTTTCCATAGGAATCTTTAGATTTATCACAGAAAACAACCTTGTGTGACTGTTTCTGAGCCTTTTGGGCAAGTCTTTTTGCAGCATTTACAACGTCTTCATCCTTTACTGCAAGTAGTTTTTCTGCTTTTAGCTGTTTAAAACCATTATTTGCATACAAAAAGGTTTCAAAAGCCTGTTTACCGCGATCTTGAGGTGCAAGCGGTACAACTGCATCTCCATAGCAGGTAACTATTGATTTTTCAATATCCTCGTGTGTAAAAGCTGTTTGTGCTGCGTCGTCAAGTGCTTCAATCAAAAGGTCAGCATGCTTTACAGGATCAGGATCTCGGTAGGTACTCAGTTTTAAACATTTTTCACCAGAATCAGGATATCCGCCGGCTCCATAACAACCTCCTGTAGTACGGAATTTTTCCCAGAAAGTATGACAATTGAGCCAGGTTGTATAAACATATTCTGCAGCAGCTTCATCTGTAAGATATTGAGAAGCTGGAGTAACAACTGTAGCATAACCTGTCTGTGATTGTGTTTTTAACGATTCCTTTGTCTGTTCACCCTGCGCATTTTCTGCAGCCTTCACATACGGAAGCAACTGTTCCAGAGTGTAATTGTTAGAAGGAAGTAGTTTTGTAATTCCACAAGCCTTTGCAAAATCGCCAAGCTTAGGCAGGATTTTTTCAAGAGAATCCTTGTCGGCAGTAATATGAATTACTCCTCCCGACTTTACGCTTTGTTTATAAATGTATTCAAATTCCTTAAGAAGTTTTTTTGCATTCTTTGGTTTATATTCACTAAGTGTATAAAGCTGAGTTACACCCCAAAGGATTTCTGCAAGTGCATAACCTTCGCTCCAGGCAGCAGTACAGCGTTTGTAAGCAAGCTCACGTCCGTTGTCAATAATGCTTGCTTTTCTTCCGGCTTTGTATTCCTTGAGCATATCCTTAAAGCGGTTTGCATCTTTAAAATCCATGCCGGTAATAATTTCTGTAAGCATTTTTAAGGTTTCGTCTGTTTTTTGAGTAAGAGCTTTACAGCTTATTCCAAGCCATTTGCGGCCACAAAAATCATATTGCTCATATTTTTTTGCAAGCTCTTTACACTGAGGTGCATCATAAACAGAACCACAAAGAATTCTTCCCCAAACGTCTCCGGTTATGCAGGCAGATTCTGAAATACACTTATCCCAGCTTTTTCCGCCCCACCCCATATTTGTGATGACTGTTGAAAGAAATGGAATATGCTTAAAGTGGTCTGGAGAAAGTGTATCAAACGGGAATAAAACATCAATATAGAAAAGTCCGTTTGTTTCTTCTTCACTAACAAAAAGAGGTATATCTGAACCATCGGCGCCTTTTACAAATTGAAGCTCAAGCTTTGGTTCATCAACTGTTTTTTCAAGTTCACTCACTTTTGTATGTGGAATGCATGCAAGTTCTTCCGGGGTTTCTACATGTGCCTGATACTCATGCAAACGGTCAAGATCTTTTTTAAGCTGTTCCCTGTCTATTGTTTTTGCAAGTTCTTCAACAAGAGCAGCTTCGGCTTGAGCACGCTTTGGAAGATAATCTTTTGAAGGACGAACTGTAAGGCGGCATTCAATATCGGAATCAAAGAAATATTTTTTTATGAGCTTTTGAACATAATTCTTATCGGCAGCAAGTTCTTTTTTAAGCGCTTCAAATTTTGTAATTGGGCAAAGCTGGTCTGTACAGGATTTTCCCCATACCCAGCCTTTAAGTGCCTTTTCCATAATCTGAATTGAATACGGCCCCCACCAGCGGTTTTCTTCGCGAAGATTAAAGTCTATTCCCATTACAGCAGAATCAATATCTTCCTGCAAAACTCCTTCTTTATAAAGCCGTTCAAGCTCTTTCTGGATAAGTGCAAAAACTTTTTTCTCTTTTCCTTCTTTTACACCGCCCATTCCAAGCACCCAGAATTCTTCCTTGAACTGACCAAAGTTTCCAAGATAAGGCATGTCGCCAAGGCCTGAATCACGAACTGCTTTTAAAAGCGGAGAACTGTCGTTTCCACACAGAACTTCGCCAAGGAAATACTTTTCAATATTTGGTTCGCCTGTGTATTTTGCAATAATTGCAAGGTTGCCTGTGGCTCCCTGATCTGGTGCAGTTTTTTCTATAATAATAGACTTGTCTAATTTTTTAAGTTCCAGAAGCTCCTTTACCTGTGGCTTTACATAAGGAAGAGTCTGGTTTGCATAAGGCAAGTCTGTTGTGCAGTTGTATTTTTTTTCAAGACGGGCAATGTATTTTTCGTCAATGAAGTCAAGCTGCTCAGAAGTTGGAATATCGCCATAAAGCAAAAGACAGCAGTTATCGGGACTATAGAAGGTTTTGTGAAAATTTAAAAAATCTTCATAAGTAAGCGACGGAATTACTGCAGGGTCCCCACCCGAAGAAAAAGCCGGATACGATTTTGGAAACATTGCCGCTAAAATTTCGTCATTAGCAATCTGATAAAAGGTTGTAAAGTTTGCCTTCATTTCGTTATAAACTACACCCTGAATGCTAAGGTTTCCGTTTGCATCCATTTCAAGGCGATGACCTTCCTGAATAAAGGTGTCGTGAGTGAGCTTTGGGAAGAACACACAGTCGGCATAAACATCCATCATATTAAAATAGTCGCTTCGAACAAGAGAAGCGGCAGGGTATACAGTTTTATCGGGGTAAGTCATTGCATTCAAAAAGGTAGAAAGACTCTGACTTGCCAAAGTTGTAAATGGTTCTTTAAGAGGGAACTTTTCGGAACTGCAGAGTGCCGAATGCTCCATAATGTGGGCGGTTCCTTTTGAATCTTTAGCGGCTGTTCTAAAGGCAAATGCAAAAAGATTTTCGCGGTCGTTTTTTATAAGATGAAAAACTTCAAGACCTGTGCGCTTGTGGCGTAAAAAAACAGATTTACATTTGTAGTCGGGAACATCTTCAATAGCAAGAAGTATAAAATTTTTGTATTCTTTGCCGATGTTGGCTGGATTTAGAAAGTCAAATTTTTCCATAATAATTCCTATATATAGTCTTCGTCGTTGCGGCCTTTGATAATTAAATTGCCGTCTTCGTAGGCGCGGCGCAGAATGCCCACAAACTGAGAAGTAATCCGTTCACATTCAGAACGCTTCATTGGTTTTAAAAGCTCTTCCTGTTCAAGAACTTCGCTTCGTCTGGCATGCGAAATATTATCGAGCACTTTGCTGCGGAAATCATCCGGCTTGGCCGCAATAAGGTGTGCAATATCGGCATCCGGGAATTCGCGCAGGGTTTCCTGAACAAATTTATCGTCAGCTGCAACAACATCATCAAGTGTGAACAACCGCTTTTTAAGGTCTTGTCCAAGATCGGGATCTTCGTCACTAAGAGTTTTTAAGATATCTGCTTCTGAACCCGAATCCATTTTTTTAAGAATCTGGGCAAGTGCATTACGACCATCAATATTTTCTGTTTTTTCTGTTGTAACTGTACGCGATTTTTCGAGCATTGCGTTGTTTACACGATTAAGGATTTCTGGTGAAATAGGTTCCATTTTCGCAAGACGCATTACAACATCTTTTTTATCTTCGTCCTTCATGCTGTTTATTACGGCAGCGGCTTTCTGTGGAGGAAGGTAACTTAAAACAAGCGACTTTACACCAACGTTTTCGTCTTTAAGCAGAATCTGGATTTTTTCAATTTCTTCATCAGCAAGATATTCAAAAGGTTTTAAGGGCTTTTCCGGCATTGATTTTTGGAGCATCTGTTCTGCGCGTTCTTTGCCGTATGCCTTTGTAAGCATTTCGCGGGCAGTTTCTACACCCCCACTTTTTTTAGCTTCTTCAAGCAGCGTTTGGAATTCTTCAAGAATAGCAGTTGCTTCTTCTTTGCTAACAGAACGAATTGAAGCAAGCTCCGGAATTATTTTTTCTATCTGTTTATCAGAAAGGTGCGGAAGAATTTTTGCAGCTTCGTCTTCGCCAATTAAAAGAAAAAATTTTGCAACACGTCGGTAGACTGATTCTTTACCTTCTTCTTCGGGCTCCTGAACTGGAACTTTAATGAGCCCCTGTTCTTTTAACACTTCTGCAGCGGCAGCAGCACCAAACTTTTTAAAGCCTTCACCATCATTTTTTGCTTTTGAATATGCGTTATTTCTTAAATCGTTGAGATTCATATTACTATTATACCATAACCTTAACCGTACTTCCACCTGTACGTTCTTTTTTTACAACAATCTGGCGGTCTATTTTTTCTTTGAGCAGGTCTACGTGCGAAATAATTCCAATCAAGCGGTTGCCTTCTGTAATTCCCGAAAGTGCCTTAAAAGCTTTTTGCAGGGTTTCGCTGTCCAAAGTACCAAAGCCTTCATCAATAAACATAGAATCAATTTTTATACCGCCTGCCGAAAGACGTACTTCATCAGAAAGTCCCAATGCCAGTGCAAGAGATGCCTGAAACGACTCACCACCCGAGAGTGATTTTACACTGCGCACACCGCCGTTATAGTGGTCAATTACATCAAGTTCAAGCCCTGTCTGATTTTTATAGGAATCTGGTTCCTTTTTGCGAACAAGCTCATACTGAAGGTCACTCATTATCATAAGGCGTTTGTTTGCATGGGCAATAATTCTGTCAAAATAAGTCATTTGAATATAAGTTTCAAGTTTGATTTTTTCTTTTCCACCAGAAAGATTGCCGTTTGCAGTTTTTGCAAGAGCACTAACATAAGCATACTTTTTTTCTAGAACACAAAGAGCTTCCGAGCGTTCCTGAATATTTTTAAGGGCACCACGATTTTTATCGAGTCGTGTATCTACAAAGCCTTTTTGTTCTGTAGCGGCTTTTCGTTCTATTTCATAAGCGGCCAGTTTTTCTTTTATTTCAGAAACATCAACTTTTTCTGTTCCATCAAGCTGCTTTTTTATCTGATTTAGTTCACCTTCAAGAGTTGTATATGCATTCAGTTGTTCCTCATATTTTTTCTGCGCTGCTTCAAATGCAAGCTTCATCTGCTCAATCATATTTTCAAGCCCGGTAACAGCAGTCTGTGCTTCGGAACTATCCTTGTATTTTAATTTTGCCATTGCAGCCTTTTCCTGATTTTTCTTTTCATCAAGCCGAGCCTGTAGTGCAGAACGTTTTGCACCGGTTTCTTTTATTTCTTCTGAAATTTCTTTAAGCTGTTTTTCAAGTTCCGGCAGTTGTTTATCTATATTTTTCTTTTGTTCAGCACGAGAGTTTTCTTTTTCAAGACGGCTGTTACATTCATCAAGTGCCTTTTGTGCAAGAATTTTATGCTCCGAAAGTTTTTCTTTAAGCTTTAAAAGATTCTGTTCTGCTTCTGCCTTCGTGAGTTTTTTGTATTTTTCTTCTATATTTTTTAAAGTGTTTTCGTAATCGGCCTTTGCTTTTGCACAAGCGGCATTTACCGACGAAACCTTCTGCTCCCATTCTTTTGCCTTTTCTTCTGCATCATCAAGTTCTTCTTTTGTAGGCGCCTTTTGCGATTTTGCCGCAGGCTTTGGATGTTCAAGTGAACCACATACAGGACACGGAACTCCGTCTTGCAGTGTTTGTGCAATAATTCCCGCCTGTTCGTCCATATAAGTTTTACGCAAAGTTTTATAAGAAGCGTCAAGTTCTTCCCAGGTTTTCTGTGCAGATTTATATTCTGATTGAAGGTTTTCAAGTTTCTGAAGAAGCATTTCGCAAGTACCGGCTGTCTGTTCCAGCTCGTCAAAATCCTTTTTTCGTTCACTCAATTCTTTTTGTTCTGTAGTTATTTCAAAGCACTTCTGTTCAGCATCTGCGAGGTCTTTAAGTAATTTTGAAAGCGTCTCCTTTTTTTCTGTCTGCGTTTTATTATGTTCATTCAGACTTTCTTCCAGTTCTTCTAATTCTTCTTTTTTATTTTTGCAGGTTTCAATTTCTTCTTCAAGCGCATCCAGTTCTTCGTATTTTTTAAGTTCTTCCTTTAAAACAGCAAGCTCGGCTTCTTTTTTTGTTCGTTCTTTTTCGCGCCCCTTTTCAGTTTCAAAAGCAGTTTTTGCAGTCTCAATATTATTTTTTACCTGTTCAAATAACTCTGTTTTTTGTTCAAAATATGCACGAAGCTTCTGCACTTCTTCATCTTTAGAAAGCGTAATATTAAGCTTTTTAATCTGCCCTTCACGTTCTTTAATAAGTTCTTCAAGTGCTAAAGCCTTTTGTTCATCTTCACAGATTATATTTGAAATAAGCTGTTGGACATCGTTTATAGCAAGACCACCGGTAAGAGCTTTATCAAGTTCAATATTCAATTCACTGGAGTTGTCACAGGAAACACCTTGTATAAAAATCTCAAATGCTTTTTTAATATCCTTACACTGACCATACAAAGATTTTTCTTCATCAGAAAGGCGCAGCTCCAGTTTTTCATAAAATTCTGTTCTAAAAATCTGTCTGAATATTTTCTGTCTTTCAAGAGTTCCTTCCATCAAAAGCTTTTGAAACTCGCCTTGTGCAATCATCACTATTTGTGAAAACTGACCTGCATCAATACAAAGAAGATCTTTTATTGCACTCGTTACCTTTTCGCTGCCAGTTATTACACTTCCATCTGGCATTGTAAGAATTGCATCGGCAAGCTGCTTTGTTGTTGAATTACCCCTCAAAGCTCTTCGTTCATATTCAGGATTCCGTTTTATATTATAAATTTTTCCACGATATTCAAAAGTCAGTTCAACCATGGTTGGAATATCTGGAGTTGCAAACGTTGAGCGAATCATTGCAACCTTACGATTATTACCACATAGTTCACCATAAAGCGCATAAGTAATTGCATCAAAAATTGTTGTTTTGCCGGAACCTGTATCTCCTGTAATAAGGTAAAGCCCCTGAGTTCCAAGCTGTTCAAGGTTGATTTCTGTACGGTTGCAGTAGGTTCCAAATCCGGTGATGATTAAATTTAATGGTCTCATTTTTCACCTCCCCAGATTTCTTCAATCAAGTTTTGTGCAAACTTTTTTTGTTCTTCAGAAAAACCCTGATTATTCTGCAGTTCATAAAACTTATTAAAAAGTTCAAGAGGAGATGATTTTTCAACTTCGGCTACTGCATCAATCTGATTATCTTTTTGCGTGCGGGAATTATCGTAATCAAGGCTAACCAGATTTTTGTAAATAAGCTGAAGTTTTGCAAAGCCTTCGGGAATATCTTCTTCGTCGGTAAGAGTTATGTGAAGATAATCGTTTATACTTTCGCCAATCTGTTCCCAGTATTTTTTAAGGGTGATTTCTTCGTAAGTTCCCTTTATACAGCGAAGATCGTGCTGCGGCTCAAAAAGAACCTGTTCAACCTTAAGTTCACCTTTTGAACCAAGCTCTACAATAAGTCCGCCCTTTTTATGATTTACTTCCGAGAAAGAATATTTTAGAGGACTTCCGCTGTAACGAATATTTTCGCCGCCTGCTTTCTGACAACCATGAAGATGTCCAAGTGCAACATAGTCAAATTTTTCAAAAAGTGCTGAACTAATATTGTCACTGCCACCAACGCTTATATCTTCTGAATCACAACGTTCACTACCTGTAACAAACTGATGTGCAACAAGAACATTACGCTTTGACCAGTCAACATTCATTTGAGAAATTGCAGCTGCTACGGCATCGTCATAAGTGATGATTTTTTCAGCCTCATCTGTTTTTCCAAGGGCTTCAAGTGCCGCACGTACAACTGCAGGTTTTATAAAAGGAAGAAGATAAATATTTACAGGTCCGTTTTTGTCCTGCAGTTCGTATTTACAGCTGGTGCCATCATACACTGGCGCAAAATGAATACCACTGCCTTCCATAAGAGAAGCCCCGCAAGTCATTCGTTCCGGGGAATCGTGATTACCGCTGATAATAAAAACCTGAACATGTTTCTCGCTAAGACGATTTAAAAACCAGTCAAATAATTTTACCGCTTCAACTGACGGGACACCTTTATCATAAATATCACCAGCAATTAAAACAGCATCAGGCTTCTGAGAATCAATACACTGTAAATTCTTATACAAAATAAACTGCTGATCTTCTATTAAAGGGAATTCATTTAACTTTTTACCAAAATGCAAATCGGAAATATGAAGGAATTTCATGCCACCACCTAGAGATATTATAACATGAAAAAGTGGGAAAATGAAGGCATTGAAAACAGATGGCGTAGCGGGGACGGGGCCACAAACTGCATCAACGGTTGCCGAGCGAAGCGAGTAAAATCTTTCCTTGCAGCCTTTGCCGCAGTTTGCGGACACGCCCCCGCGGGAGCCATCTGTTTTCCTTATGTATTTATCTAACACCCCTTTACCAATTTTGCATAATTTCCGTCAAGTGCCATAAGTTCCTTATGATTTCCTCTTTCGACAATTTCTCCATGGTCTACAAAGAAAATTATGTCGGAGTTTCGAATAGTAGAAAGTCTGTGTGCAATAATAAAACTTGTGCGCCCCTTCAAAAGTTCATCCAGACCTTTCTGCAATGCCTTTTCTGTTTGCGTATCTACCGAGCTGGTTGCTTCATCCAGAATTAAAATGCGTGGGTCCGAAAGCAAAACTCTTGCAAAAGAAATAAGCTGCTTCTGGCCCTGCGAAAGGCCTCCACCGTTTGCAGTTACTTTTGTGTTGTAGCCGTCGGGGAAAGCAGCAATAAAATCATGGGCCTGTACAGTTTTGGCAGCGGCAATACATTCTTCGTCGGTGGCATCAAGGCGGCCGTAGCGGATATTTTCCATAATAGTTCCGCTGAACAAAAACGAATCCTGAAGCATTACGCCAACCTGCTTACGAATACTTTTAATTTGAAGTGACTGAATATCAAGACCATCAATCAAAATCTTTCCGTCATCGGGGTTATAAAAGCGTGTAAGAAGATTTACTATTGTAGTTTTTCCGGCGCCTGTAGGACCAACAATTGCAACGCTTGTTCCAGGTGTAATTGTAAAGTTAACGTCTTTAAGTACAGGGTTTCCCGGCTCGTAACTGAAGTTTACATGGTCAAAACTAACGTGTCCGCGAATTGGAGGAAGTTCAACTGCACCATCTCTGTCGGTAATATCTTCAGGCTCATCAAGAAGTTCAAAAATGCGCTCTACATAAGCACCGGTTGTTACCATTGAGTTATAAAAGTTTCCAAGGTTTTGAATAGGCATCCAGAAGCGCCAGATATAACCTGTAAAGGCAACAAGAGTTCCAACAGTTACTGTACCACCCATGCCGTCGCCTAGCCAGGCAATTCCAGCCATATAAACAAGAGCAACTCCAAGAGTAGAAAGATTATCTACAACAGGCCAGATAATATTATTCATATTTACAGCGTGAATCCAAACCTTTTTACACTTATCGCATAGCTCATTAAAAATTCCCTGATTTACTCTTTCGCGGGCAAAGCTCTGGGTAATTTTCATACCATTAAGACTTTCCGAAAGATATGCAGTAAGGTTTGAACGTTTATAGCTTTCCTGCTTCCACGCCTCGTGCTGCTTTTTCTTCATAGAAACAAGTACAAGCAGAAGAACAGGAAGCACTGCCATACAAACAAGAGTAAGGCGAACATCAATTGCAAGCATAAAGCACACAATTACAACAAGCGTAAACAAATCGCTTATAAGCTGAATTATTCCATTGCTCAATAAATCACTAAGTGAGTTTACATAATTTACAACACGAATAAGGATTTTTCCGTGCGGGCGGCTGTCAAAATAAGTAAAAGGCAGAGCCTGCAGTTTTGTAAAAACTTCCTTACGGATTGTTACAATAATTTTCTGCGCCACTCTAGTCATAAGGCGAAGCTTTGCCGCAAGCAGGATTCTGGCAAAAAGTGTTGTAATTATAATAAACACAGAAATCTTAATAAGAAGCGAATAATTTGCAGCAGGAATTGCCACGTCTATTGCCATGCGGATAAGGTACGGACTTAAAAGAGAGATTCCCGAAGCAACAAGCATAATAACGCAGGCAAGCACCATCCACCAGCAGTAAGGTTTAATCCAGCGAAGCATTCGTGGGATAATGCGCAGGTTGAGCTTTTGTTCTATTTCTTCGTCGGTATCGAATTTATTTCTTGCCATAGTTCTGCTCCTGATAAACATCCCTGAAGTAACCGTCTTGAGCCAAAAGCTCCTGGTTAGTTCCCATCTGCGCAATCTGTCCGTCCTGAATTACAAGAATCAAATCGCAGTTTTCAAAAGACGAAATTCGGTGACTTATAATAAACGTTGTGTGTCCCTGACTCTGCTCTTTAATTGACTGTCTGATTTTCTGTTCGGTTTCAATGTCGACTGCACTTGTAGTATCGTCCAGAATCATAATTTTTGGATTTGCAAGGAAAAGTCTGGCCAGTGCAATACGCTGTTTTTGTCCACCACTCAAACCTACCCCACGCTCCCCTACAATTGTGTCGTAACCTTCGGTAAGGTCGCCAATAAATTCTTTAACGCGGGCAAGTTCTGCCGCATGTTCAACTTCCTCAAAAGTTGCATCCTGATTTCCAAAGGCAATGTTTCCTTCTACGGTGTCGCTGAACAAAAAAGCTTCCTGCATTGTAATGCCAATATTTTTACGAAGTACTTCTGGTACATAATCACGCACATCCTTTCCGTCAATTAAAACTGCACCGTCAGAAACATCATAATAACGGCACATAAGATTTGCGATTGTAGATTTACCGCTTCCTGTAGGTCCAAGAATACCAACTGTCATTCCAGGTTCAACAGTAAAACTCATATTTTTTATAACCTGCACCTGATTATATGCAAAAGAAACATTCTTAAACTCAACACGTCCTTCGCACTTAAAATCATCAGAAAGCTCGCTTGCCGGCCCCAGACTGCTAACAGCATTTGCTTCTTCAATTGTTTCAAAACCTTTTTTTACACTGGGCTTTGTTTTCCAAAGCTCATACAAACGGTCGCCCGAAGCACCAAAGTTCTGGATATTATCAACAAGCATCCCGAACATGTTGATTGGCTGTGTAAAGGCCCACATCAAGCCATTAAAAGTAACAAGCTCACCAATAGTCATTTCGCCTTTTATAACAAGGTAACCGCCAAATAAAATAAGAAATACAGGCAAAAGCCCGCAAAGAGTATCAATCCAGGGAGTGTATTTTACGCGGACATCGGCATTGTTTACAGCAGCTTTACGATAGCCGTCGTTGTCGGTATCAAACTTACCGATTTCATAAGATTCACGAACAAAAGCTTTTACAACGCGGTTTCCTTCTATATTCTCACCTACTCTTGTATTTAAAACTGCAAACTGGTCGCGCACCTTCATATGAGCAGGACGAATCTGACCTTTAAACTTACGCACAAGAACAAGTACAAACGGTGCAATACCCAAAAAAGCAAGCATGAGTTTCCAGTTTATCATTCCAAGTGTAATTATTGAAAAAGTATAGACAAGTGAATTCTCAAGACTCTGGTACAAAACCCAGGCAACAAAGTGGCGTACCTTATCAAGATCCGAAGTAAGCAGCGTCAAAACATTTCCGGCAGGAGCTTTGTCGTACCAGGCAAAATCCAAAGTCTGAATATGAGCATATAAATCTTCGCGCATACGGCGGATTACATTCTGCGAACAATGCTCAAAAATCAGCTGATAAGAATAACGCAAAATTGCCTTAACAAGCGTTGCTCCAACCATAAGAAGAATAAGCTTTACAAGAAGATTAAAATCATGCTCAGGTGAATTAATTACCCTGTCAACAATAGCACCCGAAATAAGAGGATTTACAACTGCAAAGCCCGCAACAATCACGCTTAAGGTCAGTCCAAAAATCATGAGAAACTTATACTTGCCAATATAACTCCAGATCCACTTTAACATGATTATACTCTAGCATAACAAACCATTTCGTGATATAAACAAAGTGAGCGGAAAATTGTACGAATCTCTATTTTCGGAGCGAGTATTATGGATGAATTATTTGAATACAGCGACAGTCTGAATGCACCTTTTCAGACCTTTAAGGGCAACTGGCGCATTGTAAAACCTCACTGGCACTATTTTACAGAGATGGTGTACCTTGTAAAAGGCCATCTTTACACCGAAGTCGACAACCACCAGTACACACTCAACCCCGGCGATATGATAATTTATCATCCAAAACAGATTCATTCCTTTCTGGATATCCCCTCAAAAAACGCAGACAATCACGATGAAGAGTTGTTATTTTACGGAATAAAGTTTGACGACATGATTCTTTCAAATACAACACCAGGTTCTCCAAAACTACCAAAACTGCTTGCAAATATCACAAAGGATGACACACCCTACAACCTGATTACTGCCGAAGAACTAAAATATAATCCTGTAAAGTTGTTTTTTGAAAACTGCATCTGGGAAACAAACAACAAGCAATTTGGATATGATATAAAGGTAGCGTCTACAATAAGCCTGATTATTACAGAGCTTATGCGAATCTGGCTCAGGCGGGGACTTCAGCTTTCTTCAAAAACGACCTTTGACCAGTTTTCTTCAAAGGATTTTTCTGTACTTGAATACATTGACCAGCATTCTGCCGAAAACATCAGCATAGAAGAGCTTGCAAACCGCTGCGGCATGTGCTATTCAAATTTTGCAAAACAGTTTAAAGCTCAGTTTGGAAAAACCTGTAAGGAATATATTGAATTTGTACGAATCTGTAAGGCCGATACACTACTTCTCTACACAGACAAAACTCTGGATTACATAAGTCAGGAAACAGGCTTTACAGATGCAAGTCATTTTATAAGAACATATAAAAAAATAAGGGGCATTACGCCTAAGCAGAGAAGAAATGCACAGATGTGACCCTTCGACAAGCTCAGGGACCGCTTCACAAACTCAGGGACCACACAATAAAAAAAGCACGCGCCTTACAAGAGGAAAAGACGCGTGCTTTTTTATTTACTTATCAATAAAAGCCTGTTTTTACTGCTTCTTATAGATATCGTTTGTAAGGTTTACAATCTTGTCAATGTTAAGATTTTTACAGCTTGAAACATATTCGTTCCAATCCTTATTGATATCTTTCTGACCAGTTGCAAACTTAAGTGTCCAGGCATTGATGTTGTCTATGAGCGGTGTTGCCCAAAGGTTCAACTGTTCACGCTGATCTTCTGTTGGCTTAGCTTTTGGTTCTACAACAGCTACAGTCTTATATTTAGCATAGCGTGCATAAAGATCCTGTACTTCTGGTGTGAATGCATCTGTTGATTCTGCAGTTGAGTGACCATAGAAGTAGTTACCACCTGCATATCCCCACTTAAGACGGATATCAACATCATCATCTGAACCTGTAAGACCAAGACCACCACACTTGTATCCAGCTTTAAGAGCCTTAATCTTTGTGCCATTAACAGTCTTCCATTCCCATGTCTTTCCTTCTGGACCCCACTTACAGAGTGAGTAAGCTTCTTTAGAATAGAACATCCAGTCAACAAAGCGCATAAGCTTAATGAATTCTGCTTCACCAAGTTCATCAAGAGCTTTCTGTGAAATACAAACACCACATTCAAGACGTGAAGTTTCTGCAAGGTTCTTGTTTGTTCCAGATGGATAAGCAGTTACATAGCACTTAGCACTGTCGCCAAGAATCTTCTGTACACCAGCAATATCATTAGCCATCTGAGAGCGGTTTGTAGACATAATTACTGTCTTTCCACTGTAGAACTTGTTATGAGCAGTTTCATCTTCCTGTGTGAATGTTTCTGGATCAAGAATTCCATCTTTTACAAAGCTGTTCAATACAGTAATGAATTTCTTGTAGTCATCGCTGATTGAAGATGAATAGAATTCTTTCTTCTTTGAATCAAACTTAATACCACCGTTTGAACCTTCCATAGCCCATCCGGAAATTACATTGTAAGAAGCACCCATCAATTTAAGAAGGTTACCACCCATGCCTTTTCCAGAAGCACCACACCAAAGGTCAGACCAGATGTAGTCATTAGCAGAACACATTCCCTTAGAAACCATGTATTTCTTAACATTAACAAGAATGTCATGGAGCTGTTCCCAAGTCCAGTTCTTTTCAAGTTCGCGAATATCGTATCCAGCAGCTGTGAAGATATCATCACGAACCATGATTGTATAGTCCTGAAGGGCTGCCTGATGCATACCTGGAAGACGATAGAATTTTCCATCCTTCTGGCGGATTGTATCAAGGTCAGGATCCATGTTGTAGTTCTTTACGAATGCACTGAAGTTTGGCATGTACTGAACATAATCAGAAACAGCAACAATACCGCCACCTGCAATGTACTGTTCTTCGCTGTATACTTTTGGAATAATGTATGTAGCAGAACCTGAGTTAATTGCAAGGTTTACCTTCTGTGGGTAGTCACCACTATCATAAGATGTGATGTCAAGGTGAACGTTTGTAACATCTTCAATGTCCTTGAAAACACCTTCAGTCTTCCATGTGTCCAGCATTGGATACCATGAAGCATCACTGAAAGAAATTGAATAAGTAACCGGCTTATCAGAATGGAATGTTTTTTCCTCTCCGTATGTGTAGCCGGAAGCCTCTGCAGCCTTAGTTGTCTTAGTTGTTTTTTTAGACCAAGGCCATGCAAAAAGTGCAGTTGCACAAATCATTGCCAAAACAGCAGCAATAATTTTTTTCATAGTTTTATCCTCCTTTTGATAAAAACTTTTTGTTGACTAATTTATTACTCCTTGACGCCACCGAGCATCATACCCTCTACGTAGTATTTCGAGATGAACGGGTAAACACAGATAATCGGTATTGCCATAAGAACCATAGAACAAGACTTGATATTTGCGGAAATCTGCATTTTTTCTGCAGTTGCCTCACCAGGATCATTAGAAGTTGATGCTCCGGAAATAACAGTCTTAAGATAATAAGCAACCGGCCACATTTCCTTTTTATCAAGATAAAGGAAGGCGTTATACCAGTTGTTCCAATAGCCTACTGCATTGAACAAAATCATAGTTGCAATAATAGGCATAGAAAGAGGAAGAACAATTCTTACAAAAATGCCTATTGGACTAAGACCGTCAAGCTCACCGGCTTCTTCAAGCTCATGCGGAGTTTCCGCAAAGAACGACTTCATCAAAATAATATAGTAAGTACTAAGCAGCGACGGAATAATAAAGCCTGCAACCTTGTTTACAAGATGAAGCTTCATCATAAGAACATAGTTTGGAATCAAACCACCGCCAAAGTACATTGTAAAAATTACAAACTTTGTAAGGAACTTATAACCTTTCAATTCTTTTTTAGAAAGCGGATACGCCATACAACAGCTTAAGGTAAGCGAAAAGAATGTTCCGAGTACTGCATAAATTACTGTGTTTTTATAGGAATGCATGAAATCACCCTTTGCTAACACAGATTTGTAAGTATTTACATTAAATCCAATTGGAAAAAGATTTACTTTTCCTAAGGTAATTGCTTCTTCACTAGAAAACGATTGTGCTACAAGATAAAGGAAAGGATACAGAGTTGCAGCACATATAAAAATCATGATTATTGTATTAATCCATTTGAAAACAATATAAGCTGTTGATTCTTTTACTTTTACACCGGTTTTTCCTGCCATTTTTTTTATTATCTCCTATAAAGTAAACCTAAAAATTGCTTCCGCAATTTTTTTAACGGTTTGCTATTTAACACCGGCCGCCAGCGGCCTTACACATTACCACAATCCTGAACCGGAAACTTTCTTAGAAACCTTGTTTGCAATAGTGAGCAGTGTAAGGTTCAACAGAGCTTCAAATAAACCTACAGCAGTAGCATAACTGTAGTTACCAGAACCAAGTCCCATTCGGAATACAAAAGTAGAAATGATATCAGCAGTCTCGTAAGTCATTGGATTGTACAAGAGGAATACTTTTTCGAACGCACCGCCCGAACCTACAAGACCACCTATATCAAGAATAAGGAGCGTAGTAATTGTTGGCATAATACTTGGAATTGTAACATGCCATACTCTTTGGAAATGATTTGCACCATCAACCTCAGCAGCTTCATAAAGCGAAGGATTAATTCCCGCAATGGCCGCAAGATAAAGGATAGTACCCCAACCAAGTGCCTGCCATACACCCGAAATTACAAAGATTGGATTGAAGTATTGAGGGAAAGCAATGAACGAGATTTTGTCACCGCCAAAATGTGCAATCAGCTGATTAAGAGGACCACTTGTAGAAACAAGTTCGCGGATCATACCTGTTACAATTACCATAGAAATAAAGTGCGGAAGGTATGAAACTGTCTGTATAAACTTTTTCCACCACAAAGCTTTGATTTCATTTAACAAAAGAGCAAAAATCAATGTGAGAGGGAATCGTACTAGAAGATAAGATATATTCAAAACAAGAGTATTACGGAATGCACGCCAGAAAGTTTTATCACCAATAAACTGCTTAAAATATTTGAAACCGCTCCACTTGTCACCAAAAAGACTTCCACCAGCACGATAACGACGGAACGCAATAATATTTCCACCCATAGGAACATAACGGAAAATAATGTAATAGAGAATTGGGATCAAAAGCAAAGCATAGAGCTGCCAGTATTTTCGCATATACTTTTTAAAATTCTGTGATTTAACTGCAGCTGCGAGTTCTGTTCCTTCACTTTTTTTCGATTTTTTTAATTTTTTATTTGACAATTTTATCACCTTTGTACATACTAGTATATAAGCTTGTTAGTCCACTAGTATACTAGTTCACTGTTCTATAATTATAATAAAGCAAGATTTATAAAAGTCAAGAAAAAAATTTCATTTTTAAGGATTTTTTTATGAAAAACATTGAAAAACAATCAAAAGAATCAAACAGAGACTACGCCTTCCGTGTAATCCGCGACAATATTATAAGCCTTGAGCTAAAACCGGGAACCATGATTAGTGAACAAGACCTTGCATACGAGCTTGATTTATCAAGAACACCAGTTCACGAAGCACTTCAGGAACTTTCTAAAACAAAGATTGTTGAAATTTTCCCACAGAAAGGAAGTCTTGTAAGCCTTATAAATCTTGAACTTGTTGATGAAGCAGTTTTTGTACGTGCCACCCTTGAATCGGCAATAACAGAAGAAGCCTGTAAAATTGCAAGTGAAGAGGATATTAAGTATCTTACAGAAAATGTTGAATTACAGGAATTTTTACTTAAGCAAAACAACATAGACAAATTTATGGAAATGGATAATCTTTTTCACCAGAAGATGTATGAAATTACCAACAAAATGCAGTGTTATTATATGGTAAAATCAATGAACATACATCATGACCGTTTCCGTACACTTAGAGTTCAAGGAGCAGACCGAGCACCTATTCTAAAAATGCACCAGAAGATTCTTCAGGCAATAAAAGAAAGAAATCCCGAAGAAGCCAGAGCTATTACAGCAGAACACATAAATAGAACAAAGCTCGATGCTGCAGAAATCCAGAAAAAGTATCCGGAATATTTTGTGTAAAAATAATACAAATTGCAGCCTTCCCTGTTGACATAAACGCCCGTTTTTAGTATTATTAAAAAATCACGCGGGCGTAGCGAAGCTGGTTATCGCGCTGGCCTGTCACGCCGGAGATCGCGGGTTCGAGCCCCGCCGCTCGCGCTAAAGCTTCCCGTTTTGGGGAGCTTTTTTTTTAGCCAAATGGCATATACGGGCAATAGCGCAGCTGGTAGCGCACTAGCTTCGGGAGTTAGGGGTCGGCGGTTCAAATCCGCCTTGCCCGATAGTATATTAATAAAATTCTATGGCAAACATATCTTTAATTCTTTCAGATTTAGATGGTACACTATTCCACAATGACAAAACAATTTCGGATTTTACAAAACAAATAATTGCAAATACACAGAAAACCGGTATTCTTTTTGGCATTTCAACATCTCGGGCAAAAATAAATGCCGAAAAATTTCTTAATGGAATTACACCAGATGTTTTCATAACGAATGGTGGCGGCATGGTTTTTTATAAAAACAAGAAAATCTATAACTGTGAGTTTTCTGTTCAAGAAGTTAATACTCTTATAAATGCAACCTTTGAAGTTTTTGGCAAAGATGTAATAATCAGTGCTGACAATGAATATGGTCTGTATTCAAATTCAAAAGAAGAACTGGGTGATAAATTCTGGACTTACGATGACTTTTTAAATTTCAAGCAACCATGTATGAAACTGTGTATACAATCTCTTGATAAAGAAAAAATCACAAAGGTTGCAGAAAGTCTTGATACAAGTGCAATTGATTTTCTCCCCTTCTCTGATATTCCCTGGTATAAATTGAGCAAAAAAGATGCCACAAAAGAAAAAGCTATTACAGCCTTGTGTGATTACTTAAAGCTTTCCCCCCAAAAAATAGCAGCATTTGGAGATGATTTTAATGATATTGGCATGCTCAAGCTTTGCGGTAAAGGAATTGCAATGCAAAATGCCATCGATGAAGTAAAGCAAGTAGCTGATGAAATATGTCTTTCAAATGAAGAAGATGGAGTAGCAAAAAAAATCATTCAATTACTAGAACCGATTGCTTGATTAACTCATCTTTTTTTGATATATTAATTATCACATTTTTGACGGAACCACCGCAAGAAGGAGGTGAATACAGTATGGCAACAATCATGGTTGATGATTCAGAAAACCTTGAAAAAGCAATTAAACGCTTTAAACGCATGGTTGAAAAAGAAGGCATTATCCGCGAATACAAGAAGCGTGAATATTTTGAAAAACCTTCTGCTACCCTTCACCA
>JAFZWX010000233.1 GCA_017617145.1 Treponema sp.
GAGTCGGCACGGGCATCGGCAATTGAAGTAAGAAGGTTCATAGCACCTGGCCCACTAGTTGCCATACAAACAGCAACATTACCGGTAGAACGCGCAATTCCCTGAGCAATAAAACCCGCAGCCTGCTCGTGGCGCACAAGGACGTGACGGATCTTTGATTTGTTCAATTCATCATAAAGCGGCAGGATCATTCCTCCTGGAATTCCTGCAACTGTTTCAATTCCGTACATCTCAAGCAACTTAACAATAATCTGTGCGCCAGTTTGTTTCATAGAGTCTCCTGTGTAAGGCCGCTGGCGGCCGGTGTTCTATAGCAAGGCGTTAAAAAAATTGCGAAAGCAATTTTTAGCCTTACCTTTTAATAGGTGATTCTACCATATTTTTATTGTGGATTCAATGCGCAGGCCATGTTAGAATAAGAGTCATAGATTTCGTTTACGGAAGAAAAATTCATGATTTTAAATATATTCAACAAAAATATAAAACATAAACGATTCTGTATCTATGGATTTTTTTCAATTACATTTATTCTCTTAATTTTGTTTTTCCCGATTCACACAATCACTTCGTATAAACATTCTAAGCCTGATTCTTTGCATTAGCTTGTTGGGCTGACAGACACGCGAATTTCGAGATACGAGACATTTCGCGTGTAAAGACATTAACATCTGGGGCTTAAAAACACGCGAAACCCGGGGTACAAGGCATATCGCGTGTAGCATAGAATTTCATAGACACGCGAAAAGTTCAAAGAGGTATATTCTGCGTGTAAAGAGTCAATTTTGTCCTGGTAAGCCGACACGCGAAATACAGAGGAAAATACATTTCGCGTGTAGAGGAATTAACAAGATGAGCTAAATGACACGCAAAACATAGGAAGTAAGCCTTTTCGCGTGTAAAAAGGCCTTTTACATGACAAATCAATAAAAGTAATTTATAATAAAGCAGAATTTTAATTGAATTATGTCTCTAAACTGCAACGAAATTAATTTGATTCTCGATGAACTCGATTTGACCGGCTCTTTTATTCAGGAAATTGTGCAGCCGGGGTATGATATGCTGGCTTTTTATACTTACAAGGAAGGCACGGCTAAGACTGTTGTAGTTTGTACGGCACAAAATGCAGTAAGAATTAATGAAACAAGGCGAAAGATTACTAAAAACGAAAAACCGCTGCGATTTATGGAGTTTTTGCGGTCGCATATAAAAGGGTGCAGGATTAATTCGTGCCAGCAGATTGGATTTGAGCGGGTTATAAAAATAGAACTTAGTCGTACTGTTGCTGCAGAAGAAAAAAAGGCTAATCAGCAGACTGTGCATGTTTCGCTTGTAAAAAAGCCAGTGCTTTCAAAAGAGGAGCTTGCTGCCCGCGAAGAGCCTGACGAAATTGAAGAAAACTATATTCTTTACATAAAGCTTTGGAACAATGCAGCGAATGTGATTTTGTGCGATACCCAGAATGTAATTCTTGAACCGATGTTCAGGCGGCCGGAACGCGGGGAAGTTAAGGGAGAGGTTTATGAGCCTCCGGTTTCTGATGATAGTAAGAAAGATGAGATTTTAGAAAGATTTCCTGTAAGAGATTGGAGCGGGGGCGTTGCGGGGGTGACCCCCGCAGAAGGGGTAGTGGAAGACCGCGAAGCGGGCTGGAACGAGGGGAAGGCTTTCCCCTCCTTTAATTCCTTCATCGACTGGCACTACAGCGAGCAAACCTCTACTCTTTCACGCGCGGCACTGCTTGAAAAGGCGGAAAAATGGTACAACCAGCGGCATTCTAAGATGGAGGCGGCACTCAACAACCTCTTGCAAAAAAAGGAGCGCTTTGAAAACGCAGAACAGATTAAGCACCAGGGCGACCTTATTCTTACCTATGGGCATCTTATTAGCGGCGACTCTAAATTTCTTGAATGCGAAGACTACGAAACAGGTAAAACACTGCGCATTTTGATTGACCCAAAAAAATCGGCACAGGAAAATGCGGCTGAATACTATAAGAATTATAAAAAGGCTGTGTCTGGTGCTGAGGAAATTGTGCACGATATTGAAATGGCAAGAACTCAACTTGAAAAACTTGACCAGCAGTATGCTCAGATTTGCGCGGAACAGAATCCTGTAAAAATTGAACAGCTTTTGCGGCGCGACACTACTCCAACCCAACAGAAAAAGAAAAATCACCCTGGATTAGACTACACTATAAACGGCTGGTACATTCTTGTAGGTCGCGATGCCACCGAAAACGACGAACTTCTGCGCCATCATGTTCGCGGTGACGACCTTTGGCTTCATGTGCGCGACTTTCCTGGTGGTTACGTTTTTATAAAAGCACGAAAAGGCAAAACTGTACCGCTGGAAATCCTTTTGGATGCGGCTAATCTGGCTGTTCACTACTCCAAGGCACGCGGCGACAGTAAGGTTGACTTGTACTACACTCATGTAAAATATCTTCGCAGGGCAAAAAATGGTCCAAAAGGGCTTGTACTTCCTACCCAGGAAAAAAATCTTTGTGTTACACCAGATAAAGAAAGGATTAAAAAATTAGACTTTTTGAAAAATGAATAATATTGAAAACAAAACTGCGGAGCAAAGGGACGGCTTCAAACTACTTCGATGCTTGCCGAGCGAAGCGAGTTAAATCTTTCCTTGCAAGCTTCGCCGTAGTTTGAAGACGTACCTTCGCGGGAGCAGATTTGTTTTCACTTATAAATTTCATTTTTATGAATTCACATTTTTAATGACTTTTTTACATTATTATAGTATAATATTTTAGTGTATACTCTAAACTTGGGTGAAATAGACGCTGTTGCTTTTGACATTGACGGCACGCTTTATAGAAATAGTGTTTTCTATACAAGGGTGCTGCCACACTATCTTAAGCACTGGCACTTTTTCAAAAAGTTCAACAAGGTGCGCATTATGCTGCGTAACGATGAACGAAATGAAAAAGGCTACAACGATCTTTTCAGAACGCAACTCGGATTTCTTGCAAAGGAGCTTGGCTGTACTATGCCAGAAGCCGAACAACAGCTCAATGATATTGTATACGAGGGGCTCAGGCCTTTCTTTGAAAAAATCAATGCGTGTCATGGAGCAGTAGAGCTTATACAAAGGCTCAAGGCAGCGGGTTTTAAAATTGCACTTCTTTCGGATTTTCCGCCTGAACAAAAAGGCGATATCTGGGGAATAAAACAGTACTGCGACCTGCTTTTGAGTTCGGAGCTTATAGGAGCACTTAAGCCTTCATCAAAGCCCTTTGAGGAGCTGGCAGAAAAGCTTGAAGTTCCGGCAGAACGCATTTTGTATATTGGGAACAGCCACAAATATGATGTGGAAGGTCCCAAAAAGCTTGGCATGAAAGCCGGCTGGTTTATACCCTGGGTATGGGGAAAATTCGGGGTTAAATCTAAAATTGCGGATATTACCTTCAGGCATTATTCGCAGCTTGAAAAGTTTATTTTTGAACAGAAATCCGAGTAACTTCGGAATCTAAATAAAATTGGGTGGGGAAAAAAAGTGGAAATCGTAATCTCAATTCTCATTGCTTCTGTAATTTCTCTTGGAATTTCAATCTATTTCCATGAGATGAGCAAAAAAAATAATGCGATGGAACGCGTAAAAAAATATGCGGATTCCCGCAAAAAGGATATGGAAGATTCCTACAAAACTCTGGAAAATCACTTCAATATGCTTATTGCAGAATTTGATGCGCGTCAGAATCAGGCCAATGCAGCTGTAAAACTTTTAACCCAACAAAACAAAGACTTTGAACAAAAGATTGAAAACCTTGATAAAAGCATTAAGGCTGTTCAAAATATTGAAGCACAGATTAACGGATATTCAAAGATTCTTGATGACCTTAATGAAATGTCTGCAAATGTCGAAGAAAATCTTCTGCGGCTTCAGAAAGAAAGCGTAGTTGTAAACAAGCTGAATGACCGTCTTGATAAGCAGCAGCAGACTGTTGAGAATATAGACAAACGAATTCCACAGGTAACACAAAAATTTTCAGAAGAAAATGCCGAACAGCTCAAGGTTATCGGGACTACCCTTCTTGATGAATACAAAAACTACGCCGATAAAATTGCAGGAGAAATTCGTCAGTCACAAAATGATGCCGAAACTGCCCTTACAAAAATCAAACAGCAGATTCAGGATGCATATAATAAAGCTGCCGCAGAAGCTGAATCTTTGGAAAACACTGCCTTTGATCATTTGAGTCAGCAGGCAACAGAACGTTCTAATCAGTACATAGCCGAAATCAAAACTCAAAATGAACAGCTTGATTCACAAATAAAAAAATCTTTCAAGGAATCAGAGCAGAAGCTTGTAGAAACAATCAAAGCCGACCTTACAAAGATGAACGAGAATTTCCAGAAAAGCATAGACAATCTTTCGAATACATATAACGGAAAGGTTCAGGCTCTGCATACAAAATACAATGAACAGCTTGATTCTGTTTCTGGTAAAAATGATGGAATAATCACAAAGCTCGAAGCAAAATTCAACGAAGATTTTACGCGCATTGATCAGAAGTGCAAATCTGACTGTGAAAAAATCAGCCAGCGTTACGAAGAAAACTATTCTACCCTCACCCAAAAATACGACAAGGACTATGAAACACTTTCTGCAAAATATGATGATACTGTCGGAAAAATAAATCAGAAATATGATGACACAATTGAAAAAATCACACAGAAGTATGACTCGCAAATTGGTTCACTTTCAGCAAGAGGCGATAAAGAGCTTACTGATTACGAAGCAAAAATCAATTCTGATATCCAGAAGATGAAATCTGATTATACAAAAGCATTTGAATCTGCAACTGCAATAAACAATACAAAAATAAATGAATTTAATCAGAACTTTGTTGCTGAGCATGAACGACTAAAATCGGAATATGATCTTGCAATTAATCAGATGGCAAGTGAAAGCACAGGCAAACTCGAAAATCTTGAAAGCAGCATTACTTCCGAAATTGCAAACTTCACCGATGAATGCAAAGAACAGATTAATTCTTTACAGAATGATTATTCAAGCAAGCTTGCCGATTTTAAAGATGACATTGGAACCAGACTTTCGGTTGTTGAAAATGAATATGAACAAAAGACAAGCGCACTTGAATCAAATATCCGTGAATTAACTGAACGTTACGAAACAGAAGAAGAAGGTCTGCAGAATGTATTTACTGAAAGGCTTCGTGCTCTTAATGAAGACTACAAGCAGAAAATTGCAGAAACCAGACTTACACTTGAAGAAAGCCTTAAACAATGTAATGAAACAAGTGAATTCCTTAAACGTGATGTTGATGGAAATTCTCAGAGCCTTCAGAGTATTCAGTCAGAACTTGATGAAGAAATTAAGATTATGCAGGAAAGATATGCTGGTCTCTACAAGGATGCACTTGCTTCTGCCGATCAAAAAGAAAAGGATGCTCTTGATACCTTTAATGAAGGTGCAAAACAAAAGATTGACGAATATGCAGAGCTTATTCAACAGAAAATTGATGCTTTGCAGAACAGTATTACCGAAAAAATCAAAACAGTTTCTTTGGAATCAAGTAATTCAATTCACGAAGCAGAAAGTGCAGTTGATGATTTGATAAAAGAAACTGCTGCTGCTAACCAGAAAGCACAAACACTTCAACCTGAAATTGACGAACGCATAAAACTAATCAACAAAGAACTTGAAGATTTTAAAACAGATGCAGAAATCAAGCTTAACAATATGAACAAACAGATTTCTGATGCTGTTAAACGTTCTGTTGCCGAAAGTGAACAAACACATCTTAATATTCTTGAAGGCATTGATGAACAACTGCATTCATATAAAAAGGATATTGAAAACAAACTTGCTCAAATTCAAAACAGTGGTTCCGATATTGATATTCTTGAAAAAAGCTTACGTGGTGCCATGCAGGAAGTTCAGTCTCGTGTACTTGGCGATTTTGATAAGTTCACAAGCGAACAGCAACGCCGCCATGAAGAATTTTCTACACAAATCAAAGAGGATTCTAAAACAATTGAAGTTCGCCTCCAGGAAATTGACAAATCACTCGATGAACTTAAAAATACTGCAACTGGCAGCATGAGTGCAAAACTTGTTGATTTTGAAAAATCCTTTAACAACAATATTCTTACAAAGAACAACGAAATAGATTCTCAGCTTTCTGGTTGGAAGGTTGAACTTGATACAAAACTAAGTGAACTTGCCGGAAACTATGAAGCACAACGTAAGGACGTTGAACAGGCTTATCTTAACGAACTTAGAACAAATCTTTCTTCTCTTACAACAAAAGCAAATGAACAATATGATTCACTTGCAAATGCCATTGAAAAATCAAAGCTTGGAATGGAAACAAATATTACAGAAATTCAAGAAACCATTACAGACTTCCAGGAAGAAACACGAACTAAGATTTCTCAGATTTCTACAAGTACAGACAAGGAACTTAAAACAGAAATTGATCGTGCCCTTTCAATGGTACAGGCAAAGCTTAAAACAACACAGGATGAACTCATTAAAGATTTGCAGGCCTTTGAAGAAAGAATCCATGAAAAACAGGAAACCGGGACCTCTTCTATTGATGCAGCTCTTGCCGAATTCAATACCTGGAAGCAGCAGCTCCGTTCTCAGTTAGATGGAGCTAACAGTGTTTTCCAGGATGAGCTTACCGCTTTCAAGACAGCTTCTGATAATACACTTGAAGAAACACAACAAAAAATCACAGATGATATGAAAAAATATGCTTCTTACATTCAGGAGCAGCAGAATGATTTAAGTGAAAAAATTTCTTCGCTTCAAAATCAGACAGATAAATCTATTAAAGAATACGAAGAACGTTCTGCACAGATAATTAAACAGCTAAGTGAAACATATACAAAAATGCTCACCGATACAGAAGAACGAGTTAAAGCACAAAACAATGATTCTGCACAAAGTCTTGCCCAGCTTAAAAAAGATATTCAAACTGCTTCTGAACAGAATCGTGCAAATCAGGCGCAATTTGTTCTTAAAATGCAGAATGATGCAAACGACCTTCAGGTTAGAATGGGAGACCTTACAAAAGAGCTTCAGTCTATTCAATCAAGCATTACAGTTTACGAGCGTGCTGATGCAATGAAACGTCATCTTGATGAAGGACTTAATGAATTAAATAACCGCATTGAACAGCTTGATGGATTTGCTGATACAGCTGAAGATATTACAAAGCAATACAATGCTATTGTAAGAATGAACGAGGAAATCGAACGCGAGCTTTCAAATGTTGAACAGCAGAAACAGCGCGTTACAAATCTTGAACAAAAGTTCGGTCAGTTATTTGCTTTGTCTTCAACTATTGATGAAAGAATTAAGACCCTTACCAATACTTCTGATGACATTGGAACAATGGAAGTTGCAGTTCGTGATTACAGCGATAAGCTTGATATTGTTTCTCAGCAATATGAACGCCTTGAAAAGAAGGATGAAGTTATAAATCGTGTTCTCAAGGATGTTGATACTTCTTTTGCAAATCTCAAGAATATTGAACAGAGAATTTCTGATTGTGAACGTCAGATAACTTCTTTGCCTAACGAAATAAAAGAAGTTCAAGGAAACGTTGACAGACTTTTACAAAACGGACCTAAGATTACAGAAGCAGCAAGCAAGCTTCAGAATCTTGATAATGCAATTACCGAAACTCAAAAGAAAATTGATGAAATTAATTCTGCCAGCTCAGGCATTAAGAAGATTCAGGCTAGTCTTGAACAGGTAAACCGCGAAGTAGACAACAAGTTTGATATTCTTCATGATATTACAAAGAAGGAACTTGAAAAGAATAGACCTGCTCCAGAAAAGGGCTTTACTCCAAAGGAAAGAGATACAATCCGTTCTCTTAAACGCAGCGGCTGGAGTATTGATGAACTTGCATCAAGATTCCATAGAACTGCAACAGAGATTGAACTTATTCTTGAATTACCTGAATAAAAGACAAACGGCGGTTGCTTCAACTGCCTCACTTGTTCCAACCGGTGGGAGTTTCTCGCCGGTTTTTGCTTTAACAAAGACTTGTTCGCTCTGAATCTGTAGCACGCGTGCCACCGATTCAATCACCTGTGTACGGTACGGAATAAATTTTGGTTTTTCAAGTTTAACAACACAGTCAATATTTTCTATTTTCCAACCGTCAGCTCGAACTTTTTCCATTACAGTTTGCAGAAGTTTTGCAGAGTCTGCATCCTTCCATTGCGGGTCTTCTGGCGGAAAAAAACTTCCTATGTCGCCAAGACCACTTGCACCAAGTACTGCATCTGTAATTGCGTGAAAGAGTACATCGCCGTCGGAATGGCCGTCTTCGCCTTTTTCAAAAGGCAGCTCTACTCCACCAAGAAGCAGCTTTCTTCCGGGAATAAGTCTGTGTATATCGTAACCAAGTCCTACTTTAATCATAGAGCTACTCCCTTTTGTAAATCACCAGGATATGTAATTTTTATATTTTTAGGATCGCCAGTAACAAGTTTAACAAGGCCTACATATTTTCCCCAGATCTCGGAATCGTCGGTATAGTCGTGTCCGTCGGCAGCAGCTTTTTTGTGAGCTTCATAAAGTTTTTCAAAAATGAAGCCCTGCGGAGTTTGAATTGAAGTTAATAGGCGTCGTTCAAGGTGCTTTGTAATAAAGCCTTCGGCATTTATTTCTTTTATGGTATCAACCGGTTTAATGCCTGGGGCGGCAGCTTCAAATTCTTCTGCTCCCATTATTACATGTTGTATTATTTGTTCTGTTACAAAAGGCCGCGCTCCGTCGTGAATTAAAACGTAGTCTGGTTGTACAGGATTTTTTTTAATATGCTCAAGTGCATTTAATACCGATTTTTGTCTTGTATATCCACCCTGAACATAATCGACCTTTTCCTTCATCTCATCATCAAAATTAAAAAAGGCAGAAACAGCCTCAACTGCTTCGTTTGTACCATTCATTGGAACAGTAACAATTATGTGAGAAATATTAAATGGTTTTTCCTGATTTTTTGAAGCAGATTCAAAAGCCTTTACACAGGCCGAAAGAACAGTTCCGTCTCCAAGCGGGAGATATTCTTTTTTTGTGCCGCCCATTCTTGTTGAAGAACCGGCGGCTGTTATTATGACAGCAATCTTTTTTTGTGGGGTATTAGAAAGAGTCGTCATCCTCGTCAAAATCTCCTTCGGCATCGTCCATATCATCAGATGCTCCGTCGTCATCATCCAAGTCATCATCACGACGGCGAGACTTTTCATTTACGTCATCCATCAAATCATCATCTTCGTCATCATCAAGCTGAATTGTATGTTTAACACGAGGAGCTGCTCCAGGAGGTTCAAGTTTTGTATGAATAGCAGCTTCTATTTCTTTTGAAGATTTTCCAAGTGCAAATGAAATTTCATCTTCAAGAAGTTTTTTTGCAGAATCGTAAAGTTTGCGTTCAAGTATCGGGAGTTCCTTTACTTTACTGCGGTTGTAAAGACAGCGTACGATTGTTGCAATGTCCTTAACAGTTCCCTTTTTAAGAAGGTCAAGATTCATCTGGTAACGTAATTTCCAGTCAGAAGTAATTGGTTCAAATTCATCAGAAAGAAGATTAAGTGCTTCTTCGGCTTCTTTTTTAGATACAATCTGACGGATTCCAAGTTCTTCAGCCTTTGCAACAGGAACCATAACAATCATGTCTGAGGCTTCAATATAAATTTTGTAATAGAGGTTCATTTCTTCTTTGAATTTTTTTTCAAAGATTTCTGTTACAACGCCAACACCCTGGCTAGGATAAACGACCTTCTGGTCAACCTTAAATTTTGTTTCCATATAAGAATCATTATATCATAAAAAAAGGGAAAATTCAAATTATCGCATTGAATCACGTTAAATCTAACCGAAAAAAATCATGTAAATCACGTCAAAATCTAACCCAAATAGAATGCCCGAAAATTAAAACAGAGGGCAAAAAACATGGGGTTAACGATGCA
>JAFZWX010000234.1 GCA_017617145.1 Treponema sp.
CTGCGTTTACCGGAGGATGTTGAACAGGATACTCTTATGTATGAGTTCAAGGGTCCTGGCGTTGTAAAGAGCGATGATTTCGCTAAAGAGGGTCAGCTTGAGATTATGACAAAAGATAAGCTTGTTTTCACTATGATGGAAGGAGCTCATCTTGATGTTGAAATTCAGGTAGATCTTGGTCGTGGATATGTGCCTGCAGAAACAAATGAACATTACATCGAAGTAGTTGGAACTATTCCAATGGATGCAATTTTCACTCCGGTTGAAAAGGTTAAATATTCTATTGAGCCTTGCCGTGTAGGTCAGCGCAATGACTATGATAAACTTGTCCTTGAAATTTGGACAGATGGAACAATTACTCCTGAAAATGCTTTGGGAGAAGCTGCTAAAATTGCAAAAGAACATTTTGCTATTTTCATCAACTTCAATGACAAAGATATTATAGGAAATGATGACAGCGATGAAGGCGATGAGAGCATCATTAAGCTTTTGCAGACTCCTGTAGAAGAACTTGAGCTTTCTGTTCGCTCGTCAAATTGTTTGAAAAATGCAAATATTCGTACAATCGGCGAATTAACTAAAAAAACAGAAGATGATATAGCTAAAACAAGAAACTTCGGAAAGAAGAGTCTTGCCGAAATCAAAGAAAAGCTCCAGGAATGGAACCTTACTCTTGGTATGACAGACTATAGTCATCTGAAGAATGCTGCCAATATAACAAAGCAGAAGGAAGAAACAGATGAATCATAAGAATGGTTTTAATCCGCTTTCACGTACAACAGCACATCGTCGTGCTATGTCACGCAATATGGTAACATCACTCTTTAGATATGAGCGAATTACTACAACTAAATCAAAGGCTCTCGAAGTAAGAAAATCAGCTGAAAAACTTATTACAAGAGCTAAAGAAGATACAGTACACAATCGTCGTGAAGCCGCTAAATTTATTTCGGACGAAAAAATCCTTAATAAATTGTTCACAGAAATCGGTCCACGCATGAAAGAAAGAAACGGTGGTTACACTCGTGTTCTTAAGCTTGGTTTCCGCCAGGGTGATGCTGCTGATGTTGTAATCTTGGAACTTGTTGACTACAAGCTCGAATCAGAAGAAGAAAAAGCAGAAAAGAAAACTGCTAAGAAAGCTTCTGCAAAAGACGATTCAGCAAAGGCTAAGAAAACTGCATCAAAGTCAAAGGAAGCAGCACCAGAAAAGAAACCTGCTTCTAAAAAAGCTTCTGAAAAGAAGGAAGAACCAAAGGCTGAATAAGCCCACGGTTATGTATAAGGAGTTCGTATGTCTAAGAACCATCGTGGATCAGGTATCAGAACACTTCCTAATCATGGAAGAGGAACTTGTGCAATCTGTGGAAAGACAGATATTAAGGTTCTCTATGAAAAGGAAATTAATGGTCAGAATGTAAATATTTGTAAGTTCTGTAATGCACATCTTAAGAACGAAGCAAGAAATGCTCCAGCACCTGCTGCAGAAGAAGCACCAGCTGAGGCTCCAGCAGAAGAAACAGCTGCAGAACCAACAGCTGCTGAGTAATCAGTTCTGCTGATATTTACGTTTACGAACCGTCGGACCTGCGTGCCGGCGGTTTTTTTTATAAAATTGTCCAAATATCATATTGCGAGAAATAGCAGTTTGATATAAAATAGAAGTGATATGGGTATTGCGAATAGTCATCAGATTTCCAGATATTATGATTTTTTCAGAGATAAGGAAATTATTTTTACAAAAGCAAACATTCAAATTCTTAAGATGGATCCTCGCCAGATTTATGTAAAATGTGCTGGTGGTCAGTGGCCTTGTCTTATAAACTCATCATCTTTACAATCTGCCAAAATTATTCTTGGTACAAATAGTGGTGCTTTTATCGCAATTCAGAAAGATAAGAATATTTCAATTCAACTGCGTTATTGTTTTATAGATGCAAATGGAGCTCCTATTCATTTCTTTGTAAACTGTACAGTTGGTGACATTAATAAATATCAGAATACAGAAGAGCTTGCTGTTGTAACTCTTAATTTTACACAGCGTCCGCCTGATGATTTGATTTTTAAAATTGGTGAATTTCTTGAAGCAAACGAAAATTTTTATCATCGTAAAGAAGATAGAATTGATATTAACAAAAACTCAATCCGTAAGCTTGGACTTGAAAAAGAAGAATCTATTATTTTTATAGAGAATGTTCCACGCCGATGTATTCTTAAGGATTTATCGTTCAGCGGTGCAAAGGTAATGCTTGTTGGTGTTCCGAAGTTCCTTGTTGGAAAAAACATTGCCCTCAAAATTGATTTTATTGATACTAACGAATCTGTTCTGGTTCCAGGTATTATTCCACGTGCAGAATTTCTTGAAGGCCGCAAGGATATTACTTCTGTTCATATTGCATTTAATGGTGATACAGTTCCAATGGTTTATAAGCTGCACATTAACAGTTTTATTACTACTTACCAGAAGACTATTCTAAATAATCAGAATGGACAGGCTGTACCGATGAATCAGCCTGTAATAAATACTGCTGCTGAAACTGCGTCACAACCAATTGTAGATACAATTACAAGAAAAAATCCAGAAGAACAAGTTGGTCAAGCACAACCACAGGTACAGCCTCAGCCTCAAGTACAAACAGCTCAGCCTTCGGTTCAGGCACAGTCTCAAAACCCAACAGCATAACAGGAAAAAATTATGAACCCAAAAAATCCTCTTGATTCAATTTATTTTATTGATTTACCGGAAAATTTTACTCTTTCGGATGCAGCATTCCCGATTGATAAGACGATACAGCTGCCTGTTCAGCAAAAAGATAGTGATGCACCTGGAGTTTTTAATCCTAAAGAAATAACAATGGAACAGATTCTTGCTGGTATTCTTACAGTGCTTGCTTATGATAAGAAAAATCCAAATTTAGATTATTATCGTTCAATCTTAAAAAAAGCAAAACCTAATATAAAAAGTGAACTTTGCGAAGCTGCAATCCTTAAAACTAAAAATGAAGATTTTGATCTTGCAGAAGAAATTTTTATGGCATTGCATGGGCTTGAACCTGATGATGAAGCAATTATTTTAAACATGGCACTTTTCTTAGATCAGCGTGCAGATAACTATCGTCGTGCAGGATTATTTGAAGATGCAGATGCTTATGACAGCGATGCAGAATCATATTATATTCAGGCAATAGAAGCAGAACCTCCACTACCGGATGCATATTTTAATGCAGGTTTTTTCTACTTAAAGCAGCATAAATACCGCGAAGCAAAGGATTGTTTTGAGACATTTGTTGCCCTTAACTGTGAAGCAACTGAAGAAGAACTGGGTGAAAACGGAGAATATAAACTTAACCGTGCAAATGAAATTCTTGAAATGATTAAAAATCAGAATATGGATGATGAACGTTTTAAGAATGCATATGATCTGATTTCTAATGGTGAAGAAGAAAAAGGCCTTGAAGAAATAAAAGTGTTCCTTCAGAATAATCCAAAGGTATGGAATGCCTGGTTCCTGCTTGGTTGGGGATTACGAAAACTTGAACGTTTTGACGGTGCAAAACAGGCATTTCTGGAAGCTATAGACTGTGGTGGCGACAAAAATGCAGATTGCTATAACGAACTTTCGCTTTGTCTTGTTGCAGAAAAGAAATTCGATGAAGCAAAAGCAGCGTTGCAAAAGGCAATGGCGATTGATCCGGATAATACAAAAATAATTTCTAATCTTGGTTACATTGCATTGGCTCAGGAAAACGAAGAAGAAGCACGAAAATATTTTTCTATTGTACTTGAATTGGATCCAAAAGACGCAATAGCTGCAGCAGAGTTATTGAAATTAGAAAAATAAGAATGAATGCATAAGGCCGGCAGAATATTTTCCCCTCACGCGAACGGGGCGAAAAGGAAGTTCGCGTGTGTGAAAAACATTCTGCCGGCAAATGAATTTATGTATTTTTATTATTTCAATTTTGACCGGATTAGTTATTACAACATGAATTCATTTGGCGAAAAACTTTGTGACTGTGGACGAACTTCCTTTTCGTCCTGTTCGGCCACGGGCACAAAGTTTTTCGCCTACATAAAGTCATTATTTATTTCCAGGAAACCATATCCCCGACATTGATATTTTCTTTTTCGAACCAACCCTGCGGAACTTCCAGCGCATAGCGTACGGAGCTGGTGCTTTTTATTGGTGTAAGGCTGAATGGGGTCATGTCGTAGATGTTGCGGATTTTACCGCGGGAATCTATGTAGGCTATTGAAAGCGGGTGAGGGGTATTTTTCATCCAGAAAGAAAGAATCTGTTCTTTTTCAAAAACAAACAGCATTCCTGTTCCGTCTGGAATATTTTTTCGATTCATAAAGCCATAATTGCGGTCTTCTTCTTTTTCTGCTACTTCGGCTTTTACTATTTGAGTTGTTCCATCTGCTCGGGTTATTGTAATTTCAATCACGGGAAGTTTTTTTGATTTACAACAGGCAGTAGAAAGAATAAGACATAAAACAACTGTAAAAGGTAATATTTTTTTTAAGATATTTTTCATATTAAAACTCACAGGTATTAGAATTCATCGAGGAATGACTGTGCATTTTTTTCTTCAAAGGATTTTTCGACTGTTGCCGCAGTTTTTAGCATATCAAAGGTTTCGTTGTCAATGTATTTTACTGCGAGAGGTTTTTCGAGCTGCATTGTGATTGAGTCATTTTTCCATACGGCTTTTTGCGGATCAAGGCTTACAGGTTCTCCATATTTCTGACATAATGTTGTAAACATTGAATAATAATCAATTTTTGCGGTATTTATATTAATTGTAATAATGTAAAGCTGCTCATTGTAAAACTGAAACCAGCACTGTGTAAGAAAAGGAGAACCTCTTCCTCCTGCGGCATTTGTTTCTATAAGGATTTTTGCGTCTCCTGGTAAAAGGGAAACATCTCGGTCTCCGGAATATCCGAAATCAGAATTTTTAAGCAGTTGTTCTTTGGTTTCTTTAAGTGACATTCCTAAATGAACATTTCCATAGCCATCGGGTAAATCAGCAGCAAAAAGAGAAAAGGTTAGTGTGGTAAGGAATATGCCAATTAAAAATTTCTTCATACTCATATAGAGTTTATCGGCAGAATTCTACTCGTCATTACTCTGTTTTCTGTAGAACGCAGCCTGCTTAACAAGCTCTGGTACATCCTTGATGTAAATCTTGTTATCTACAAGCTTAATGTGTGCAGAAGAAGAGAAATCGAAAATTGCTTTATGTTGTGTTTCCTGAGGCAGACCACACATATTGGCAATATCCTTTGGTGTAAATTCTGTCTGCATTGCTTTAGAAGTCATTCTGTCAATATTAATTCGCTGTTTTTCGAGCTGAAGTGAAAGCATATCAATCATCTTGTGGAACGGATCTCGGAGATTTGCGTTATCAAGCTGGCGGTACATAGACCAGAGTCGTTCGGCAAGAGTTGTTGTAAGACGTGAAATCAGCTGTGGCTGAGTTGTTACCATCTGATTAAAGTTTTCGTGGTTTACAACCATAAGTCGGCAGTCACTGTGCGCAATTGCATTTGCAGAACGAGGCTTGTTTTCCAAAAGTGCCATTTCACCAAACATATCACCTTTGTGAAGAAGTGCAAGTGTAACTTCATTACCGTCAACAACTTTAGAAATTGTAACTTCACCACTTTGGATGATAAACATATCAGAACCACTCTGAGCTTCGGAGAAAATCATAGTATCCTGAGGATATTCTCGTGTGAGTTCTTTTGAAGGTTCAAAATATGGTGCTCTGGTTCGTGCCTTAAGACCAACAAATTTCTGCTTTGCCATTTCGGCATACTGACCTTCTGGCTTTGTTTTAAGATACTGGTAGTAGGCATAAACTGCTATATTATTACGTGATGCTTTTTCATAAAACTGTGCAACTCTAAGAATCTGTTCTGAAGTGTCAGAAACTACTGTATTCAAAGTTGCTTTTGTAAGCATTTCGTTCATCTGACGCATGCGGGCTGCAAAGGTTTTAATGATTTTTAGAGCTACTGGGGTGTTGTTTACAATGAGTTCCGGATATTGTTCTTTTCTTACGGCAATAGCTTGAACATCTGTAATAGCTATTGAAGTTTCAATCTGAAGATGAGAAGCCATACAAGGAACTACACCTACGAAGTCTCCTGGTCCCAGTTTAAAAGGCTGAATACCTGAACCTGATGACTTAAAACACTGGACTGTACCTTTTTGGATGATGTAGAATCGGTCGCTGTCTGCTTTACCTTCTACAACCATGTATGAGCCCTGTTTAAATGTAACTATCTGTAATTGTAACATAACAATCTCACCCTAAATATTCTATTATTATAGTATAAATTTACAAATGGAATTTGTCTAGTTAATTTTCGACAAAAATTATCTCTGTCTCAAGAGAAAATCCAAATTTTTGCTGTACTTTTTCCTGAACCTGCTGTACAAGAGTTTTAATATCTTTTGCAGTTGCATTTCCAGTATTTATTATAAAATTTCCATGAAAATCGGCAACTTTTGCACCGCCACAGGTTAGTCCCCTAAGGCCTGCTTCATCAATTATCATACCTGAAGGCTTACCAAAAGCATGATTATTCTTAAAAACAGAGCCTGCACTTGGAAATTTAAAATGTCCTTTGTTTACACGTTCTGAAATATATTTTTTACATTCTGATTGAATATCAGGTTGATCCGAAGCATTTTTTTGTGTAAGAAGGAAGGTTGCTGTTGTAATAAACTTTTTACCGCTTTGATAAGGGGAAGTTTTATATGCCCATTTTTCCGGATTATATAGCTCCTGTTGCAGTTTGATTTTTGAATCTGAATAATCCTGATAACTTACAGAGAAAATAATATCTGAAATTGATTTATCAAAGCAGCGGGCATTCATAAAAACAGCTCCACCTACAGTTCCCGGTAGTCCTGCAAACTGTTCAACGCCGCTTATACTGTTTTCTGTACAGAAATTTACAAAAGCAGCCATAGGAGTTCCGCTAAAGCAGGTTACAAGTACCTGATCTTTTTTGAGTTTGATTTTTCCAAATTGAGGTGATATGTTTGATGGAGGAAAATACGCAGCATCAGAAAAGTTGGTGGTGCATACAACAGCACCTCTAAAACCTTCATCTGCAAAAACAATATTGCTTCCGCCTCCCATTATAAAAAAACGAATATTATTCTGCAGCAGCGCTTCAAGTGCAATTTGAAAAGAATAATAGTTTTGTGGAGCAATAAAAAGGTCTGCATTACCGCCGATTTTAAATGTGGTTTTTGGAGCCAGCGGTTCATTTTCGAGAATGTCGCCAATAAAAGCATCGTGATTTTTGAGGATTTGTTTTATAAGTGTGTAATCATTCACAATTTAATTATATCATTCACAGCAATACAGCGCAATAATATCTACGGAAATCAATTTTTAGTAATTTTTATCATTGCCCGATTAACAAGATGGTGGTAAAATAATTATAGAGAGTTTTTCAAATTCTATTTTTTTTAAGAGAAGTGCTATGGAAAGAATGCAATGCGATAATTGTGGATATGTTTATGATAAAGATCAGGGCGACGAAAAAAGTGGAATTGCACCAGGAACAGAATGGAAGGATGTTCCTGCTGATTACAAGTGCCCTGAATGTGGTGCCGACAAAAGCAAATTTATTATAGAATAGAACTCTTTTTTCAATCTTGTTGTTTAAGACTCGCGAAAATTGTATAATCTAGTAAAGAGGTACAGTTATGGCACTAAGATTATACAATACAATGGGACGCACAATGCAGGAGTTTAAGCCAATCCGCGAAGGCTTTGTTGGATTTTATGGCTGTGGCCCTACTGTTTATAATTATGCGCATATCGGAAACCTGCGTGCTTATGTATTCCTTGATATTCTGGATAAAACTCTCACTCTTCTTGGCTATGATATTAAGCATGTAATGAATATTACCGATGTTGGACACCTTAGCGATGACGGCGACAACGGTGAAGACAAAATGAAAAAATCTGCTGCAGAACGTCATCAGAGTGTGCTTGAAGTAGCAAACTTTTACACCGATGCCTTTATGAAAGACATTGATGCCATGAATATTCGTCATCCTGATGTTATTTGCCGTGCTACCGAACATATTGACGACATGATTGAGCTTATTAAAAAGATTGAAGCAAACGGTCATACTTACATGGCAGGCGGAAACCTTTATTACGATATTTCTACTTATCCTGATTACGGTAAGCTTGCAAACTTAAATCTTGATGAACTTAAAGCAGGAGCCGGTAAACGTAAGGTTGTTGTTGTTGATGAAAACAAGCGAAATCCTGGTGACTTTGTTCTTTGGTTTACAAAATCTAAGTTTGAAGATCAGGCAATGACCTGGGACAGTCCTTGGGGACGCGGTTATCCTGGCTGGCATATTGAATGTTCTGCAATGAGTATGAAATATCTTGGAAAGCATTTTGATATTCACACAGGCGGTATTGACCATATTCCTGTACATCATACAAATGAAATTGCCCAGAGTGAAGGAAGTTTTACTCCAGAAGAACACGCTCAAGGTCCTTGGGTAAACTACTGGATGCACAATGAATTCCTTATTCTTGAAGGCGGAAAAATGAGCAAGAGCAGCGGAAACTTTATTACCCTGCAGGCTGATTTACCGCCGGAAAGAGGATATTCATTAAAGTCAAAGGGTTACGAGCCTTTGGATTACCGCTATTTCCTTATGGGAGGCCACTACAGAAAGCCTTTAATGTTCAGCTTGAACGGACTTGATTCTGCAAAATCGAGCAGAGCGGCTTTGAACCAGCGTGTTGCAAAACTGATTTCCCGCGCCAATGATGAAGAAAAACTTGGATTGACCCGCGAAAATTTTGCCACCGTTCTTGCGGGAATTGACTGCGAAACTGAAAACCTTGCAAAGTTCCGCGAAGGCCTTGAAAACGACCTTGCAACTCCTGTTGCCATGGCTGCCATGCAAAAAGAAGCCGCCGGTAAGGGCACAACAAAAGCAAGCGTTTCTTTGGCAGCAATCTTAAAAATGGACAGTGTTTTGAGCCTGGACGTTATTAAAAATGCCTTTGCCGTTCTTGAAGAACAAAATGCCGCGGTTTCTGTAAATCCTCACGAAGGAGACCCTGAAGCTGATGAAATTGATGCTCTTGTTAAAGAACGCACTCAGGCAAAGAAGGATAAAAACTTTGCCCGCGCTGATGAGATTCGCGATATCCTGACAAAGCGTGGTATTGTGGTTACAGACACACCTAATGGGCCGGTTTGGGCTAGGAGTTAGGGAATAGTAAATAGTAAATAGTAAATAGGAAATAGTAAAATAGTAAA
>JAFZWX010000235.1 GCA_017617145.1 Treponema sp.
ACTTGGTGCCGAAACACATCTTTATCTTATTTCTAACAAGGGACAGAGCATTATCGCTAAGACAACAGCAACTGCTGAATTCCGTCTTGGTGACACTGTAAACGTTGTTCCTAACATGGAAAAAGCTAAGTTCTTCGAAATCAACCCAGATGCTGCAGAAGAAATGAACATCTGTGATGTAATCGAAAAGAAGTGGTAAAATTCCACACAATATGTCATTATCGGGCTTGACCCGATAATCTCGTATCAAAAGGCATTGTCCAAAAGGGCAATGCCTTTTTTTATACTATTTCACTGATATTTTTTAAATGTTCCGCATAGCTTCAGGAAGACAGTGTGGGCTATTTTATACTCTTTTACGTTTTTCAATCTAAAATCTTGCATATGAATTATGCATGTACAAGCATCTCTTTTTGGAGTTCAAGTACTTTTTCTAATGGAAGTTTAGTTCCTTGTGAAATTTGTTCAGGGGTAAGCACTTTCATTGCAAGAAAATTCTTTGCATTTTCTATAGCGTTTTGCTGGGCACCTTCAAGAAGCCCTTCAGCTTTGCCTTCTTGCTTGCCTTCTCGGAACTTATAGGCCATCTCTCTTTCCCATTCCATAAACTGTTTCCTCCATTGAGAATTCTGCTTGGCTTCTTCTACCAGTCTGGAAACTTTCTCAGTAAAACTGTTGGTTCCCTTTTCTTTGGATGACATAACCAGTTTTAAGAAAGCCTTCTGCTTTTCATCAAGAATCTTATCATAATTTTTGGCAATGAAAAAGTACTTGTAAGCCCTGTCGTTAAGTTGTATTTCAGGATTTTCTAAACAGAGATTTTCAAATGTGTATTTTGCAAGACCCTTTCCAAAAATATCTGGCACACAGATAAAGATTACATAACTGTCCTTAAGGTCTTTATAATCATCTCCGTGATCTAAAGCCTGTACATCAAGGATTCCCTGATAATATCTTGCACGTTCTGGAAGTTCACCCTTGTCTGTCGCCTGCATCTCCAGATTATAAGCTTTGGTTACACCTTCTGCATAAACATCGAGCCTTACGCCTTTCTTGTCATAATCAACTTCGATTGTTTCTTCGGTCTGCATTACGATGTGATCAATCTTAATCTGCAGAAGGATTTCAAGAAGTTCCTTACAGACATCCGGGTTATTGTGCATGACCTTGTAAAAAATGAAGTTGTTTGCAATTGTTGCATTCTTCCATTTTTCCGCCAGAAAGAGTTCTGTCTCGTCTTTGAGACTTGTCTGATTTTCTTGAGGCATTTTGTTAGCCCTCCATTTGATTTGTATTTGAAGAACATGCCTGTTTCCACTGGACATAATGCCACGCGCAGGGCTTGTTCTTCATACAAAAAATTTGGAGGAGGCTTTTGAATTGCCTCAGTTTTTCTATATATATAATATGGCAAAAAAAATGGACTTGTTACATAAATTTTAGAAAAAAATGAAAAAAAATGACAAATCCTTTTTTTTCTGATAAACTAATCTCCAATGAACAAAAACTCCCTTGTTATCTATAAATCTCAACCTGCTGTTATTAAAGATCTTGACGGCGATAAATATATAATTTCTTACTGCAGTCAGTCGGCAACTGCTACTGGCAAAAAGGCTGTTTATTCTGAGCAGAAGGTTCGTGAAAAAGATATTGTTTTGCTTTGCGATGGGGCAGTGAGTTCTCTTGAAAAAGTTCTTGCTGTGGCTGCTGATGAAACATTACTAACAAAATTTCAATCTTCACTTTTGGAAACCTGGGAACTTCTTATTTCTGAAGAAGAAACGGCTGCCACACCTTTGACTTTTGATGAACTTAAAGAATATGCTGCCTCTGATCTTGTACCCGACAACGCCTGGGCATTTTATAACACTATTTGTTCCATGCCTCAGTTTTGTCAAAATGCCGAAGCGCTAAAAAACGGCACAATTCAGTTTACACTCCGCACACAGGAACAAATAGACGAAATAAATAAAAAACAATACGAAAAAGAACACGAAGAAGAAATCCGCAACGCCTTTATAGAACGTCTCAAAGCGCGTAAACTTGACCTTCCTGCAGACTCAAAGTTTATGGGGGAGGTAGAAGCGTTTGCTCTTTGCCAGACAAATAAATCAAAGGTTCTTGAACTTGCTGGGCTTAGTCAGAATATTGAAAAGGCACACAAGCTTTTGCTCGATACAGGTATCTGGCCTTTTACAAAAAATCCGCATCCGACCAGGCTTGGATTCAGTTTTGATTCTGCACGCGAACAGCTTGGCCCGATGCCTCAAGAAGAACGCGAAGAAGTTCCATGTGTATGTTATGCTGTAGACTCACCGAATGCCGCAGACCCTGATGATGCTGTTGGCTTTGACGGAAAATCACTTTGGGTTTGTATTGCAGACCCAGCCACAAGCGTTGCCCCAGACTCAAGTATAGACATCGCCGCCCGCAATCGTGGAACAACTCTTTATATTCCCGAAGGCGCAAGCCGCATGCTTTGTGAAAGCAGCCTTGAAGATTACGCACTTGGACTTAAAGAACGCGAAGCCCTTACCGCAAACGGCGGAACCGACGATCCTTCAATAAAATCATCAGCCCTTGCATTCAAAATCACACTTGATGATGACTGCCAGATATCAGAATGCGAAGTAAAAAAAGTGCGCGTACATGTAAAAATGATTTCTTACGAACAGGCAGAGCAGCAAAAGGACAGCCCTGAGCTTAAACCTCTTTTTGAAATTGCCCGCCGAAATCTTTCACGCCGCAACGCTAACAATGCAGTAACAATCCAGATGCCAGAAGTAGACATTAAAGTAGACCGCGAAACAAAAATTGTTACTGTTGCACCGGAAGTAAAATACGAATCAAACGACATGGTTCAGGAAATGATGCTTTTAGCAGGTGAGGGCGCCGCAAAGTTTGCCTTCAAAAATAAAATACCTTTTCCTTATGTTAGTCAGGAAGCCCCAAACTTCCCCGAAAAAGTTCCAGACGGATGGGCAGGACAGTTTGCCCGTGTAAAATGCATGCGTAAGCGTTCGGTTGGAATTACTCCGGCTCCACACGCAGGACTTGGTTTGAGTTTTTACAGTCAGGTAACTTCACCGCTTCGCCGTTACGGAGACCTTATTGCACACCAGCAGCTGCGTGCTTTTATAGATGGCCGACGTCTTTTAGACAAAGATGAAATGCTTGAACGCATAGCTGCAGGAGATGCTGCAAGTCAGGATGCCCGAAAAGCCAGCCGACTTAGCGAAACTCACTGGAAGCTTGTATACCTTATGCAAAATCCGGAGCAGGCTTACGAAGCATACTGCATAGACAAACGCGGTACAGACGCACTTTTCTTAATACCATCACTCGACATGCAGACAACCCTTAAAGGCTGCGCACAAATTAAGTTAAATGATAAAGTTAATCTAAAAGCCGGAAAAATTGATATTACAACTCAAAATGTAGATTTTGTATCAGTTTCCTAAAATTTTATATATTGCAAATCTTTTAATGACATTTTGTTTCTTTCCATATATACTTATATAAACAATATTATTACTTTGGGAGCAGTATATGAAATTTGAATCACATTTCTCAAAAAGCGCTTTAGTAAAAATGTTAAGGGGTTGGGGATGCACAAGTATTGTATTATTGCTAAGTGCTTTACTGTTTACTTCCTGCGAAAATTTTCTAAAAAGTACAGAAGTAGCACAGGAAATCAGAGATTCAATTGCATATAATAATGCTAAATCTTTAAGAGTACGTGTCATTGCAAATGAAGGAACAGGTTCTACAATTCCTTCCGGCGAGCATCAACCAAAGCAAGGATATAAATTTGAAATAAGCTTTACAGAAAATGCAGGTTACAGTTTTTTAAAATGGATTGCAGTAGATAAAGATGATGCTACTCAAATAATTACAAACGATGTTTTCTTTGAAGATCCAACAAAGCTTGTTACAAATGTAATAATAACTGCAGATTCCGATAGAATTCGTCTGCTTCCTCTTTGTGCAAAAAGAATTGCAATAGATCGCGAACCAAGTCCAGGTTATGTAGCAAACGGTGTTTCTCGTGATCGTTCAATTTTCGTAGAATTTACAAAAGATTTGTCTGCTGAAAGTTTTATATTTGATGAATCAGAAATACCCGCCGGTGCAGAAACAAAAACAGATGAAAATGGAAATATCTGGTCATATACAATCGACAGCAAAACTTATTTAAAAAATATTTCAATCACAAATCAAGATGATTATTCAATTGCCGAGCATTTTCTGCAGCCACAAATTGATGGAAAAATGCTTACGGTTGCTGTAAATAAATCAAAACCTATTGAATTTGAATCTGGCGTTCTTTTTAAAACTGTAAAGGTTACCTTAAGCGGTAATATAAAAGATACCGAAGGCATAACAATGAATGCCGATAAAACCTGGCGTTATCAGATTACAGAATCAACAGATGATAAGGCAGAGGTTGTTTTAACAAGTAACGCAACAGAAGGCTCAGTGTATCTTGCCGGTTCAAAAGAGTATTCAATCGGTCAGAAAATCCCGTTGTCATTTACAGAAAACAAAGATTATCAGTTTGTAAAATGGCGTTATGATAAAAAATATATTCATGTAGATAAGGAAAATGAAGCAGATACTTATGCTCTTGTACTCGATAAAACTGACGGTCTGAATCCAACAATTATTGAAGCTGTTTGTGCAGAGCGGCTTCGTGTAGCCGAAAATGGTTTTTCTCCTGTAAATACCTCAGCAGAACCAACAGTTAGTAAAAACTCATCTATTGTAATTACCTTTACAAAAGATCTTCCTGTTGATGCAGAAGGCATTAGTCAGCTTGAAAACATTACAATTGCTGTTGGTGGTTCGCCTGTAAGAAACAGCTTCTTAAGTCCTGTTGTAAATGCAAATACAATAACTTTTGCCGCAGATAAAACAAATATGCTTGATGTCCCACAAGGACAAACAAAAACAGTTTCTGTTACAATTCCTTCAGATTTTTATTATCAACTTGAAGATGGAACAAAAGTAACTTATGGTGCAAACGGTAAATCCTTTGATTATAAAATAGACAGCACAACGCTCGATAAAGCAGAAATCAATTTTACTGCAGCAACAGGCTCTGGAACAATAACACCTGCAGCAGGTTCTGCAAATCATTATTCAATAGGACAGGAAGTACCTCTTTCATTTGTTCCTGCAGATGGCTGGAAATTTAACGGCTGGACTATTACAAGCGGCGGAACAGCAGTAGATGAAACAAAAATCAAAATTGCAGATAAAAACGCACTTTCAACAAAGCTTGTAGTATATGATTCTTTACAGGGCATAACGGTAACGGCAAATACAAGTGAATGTTTAAAAATCAGAAGTTACAGTCCATCAGGAAATAATAATCACAAAGATTCCGATATTGAGATTACTTTTAATAAACCACTTGCACAAGAGTGTTCGAACCTGCTCAATAGAATTCGTGTCAGCTCAGACGGAAACAATTTCGACAGCTATTATGAAGCTCGAAGCCTGAGTGATGACAGAAAGACAATTATACTTAAAAATACATCAGCAATTTCGGTTCCAAAGGGAAGTGTAAAAAATATTATTGTTACTGTACCGGAAGAGCTTTATTACAATGACGGAAACGTAAAAATCAATCTTTCAGAAGAAACATTCAGTTTTGCAGTTAATTATGAAACAACTGCAAAATCAAACGTAACTTACAAAATCATAAACGGAGAAACAAATCAGGAATTCAGTTCTGCAAATGCCGCCGGAACACATAATCATCGCGATTCTGAACAATATAACATTGGCGAAGAAGTTGAACTTTCATTTGACTTAAACTCAGGCTATCAATTCTATGGCTGGTCAATTACAGATTCAACTGGTGCAGTTGTTACAGATTCAGTTTCATTTAAAAATTCAAATTCTTCAGACCCGCAGGCAGTTTTGATAATTAATAAACCGGCAGAAGAACTTAAAATAAATGCAGTTTGTTATAAACGCCCTGTAATTTCTACAGCTTCTGTTTCTCCATATGATGCAAATACTTCAAACCAAGTTGCAAAGAATACACCAATTGTACTTAGATTTGACCACGCAATAAAACCGGAAACAAAAGACGAAATTATTGTTTCTTATTCACTTTCGAATTTTAGTAAAACAACATACTATTCTACAACAATCAGCAGCGATAACAAAACTATAACTCTTAAGCCTATAAAAATGCTCCCATTAAATAATTCGTTTGAAACAGTAACTGTCACTGTTCCTCACGAAAAAATTTATTATCTTGCTTCTGACGGAAAAACAAAAATCACACCAGCCGACGAAGATTTTACCTGGTCGTATAGAGTAAACAGTTCTACAGTTCAAAAAACTTCTGTCCGTTTTGCAACAACCGAAGCAGCCGTAAGCGGCCGCCAGATTACAGTAGGCAGTACATTCCTTTCGAGCGGAACAAAGCAGGATATGAATGAAGAACAGACTCTGAACCTTGAATTCCCTGCTTATACAGATTACAAATTTGCGGGCTGGAAAGTTGATGTAGGAACAACTGCAGGTTATACAGTAAACCCAAGCGGTTACACAACAAAGGGAACAATAACAGTAACAGCAGGCGAAAAAACTTTCTTTACATTAACTATTGACGATTCAAACGCGGCACAGGCTACTGCATATTCAAATGAATATATTGGAAGTGGAACAGATGGATGGGGAATAACAATTTCTGCTAAAGATGTATTATTACCAAAGGTAACGGATCATACCGGCAAGGGTATTACATCTGCAATTGAAAAAGATTCAGATATTGAAATTACCTTTAATAAACCGCTCGCACAAGAATGTGCCGATTTGCTTAATAAAATCAGTGTCAGTTCAGACGGTTACAGCATTGACAGTTATTATACAAACCGAACTTTAAGTGACGACGGAACCAAAATAACAATAAAAAATACAACACAAATTTCCATTCAAAAAGGAAGTACAAAACTAATAACAGTAACGGTTCCTTCAGATTTATATGATGCCGAAGCAAATGTTAATATAAATGAAGAATCCTTTAATTTTACAGTTGATTACAGAACAACAGAAAAAACAAACTTGAGTTTCGCCACAGATGAGGCTGACGGAAATGGAAAAATCTCAGTAAATGGAGAAGAAGTTTCGAATGGATCAAATAAAGAATTATATGTCGAAGAAAGTTTTAACCTTGAATACCCTGTTTCTGAAGGTTATGCGTTTGCAGGCTGGAAAGTTGCTGTAACAGGAGATTATACAGTATCTACCTCTTCTTATGTCACAAACGGAAGTATTACAGTAAAAAACGGCAATATACCATACTTTATACTCGTAATTGATTCCGATAACCCATCAAAGGCAACTGCTTATTCTTATGATGCAATTGGAAGTGGAATTACTGTTTCTGCAAAGGATTTTCTTATTCCAACAATTGCGAGTGTAAAGTTAAATGGAACGACTGATTTATTCAGTGTAAATTCATTAAATTGTTATTCTAGTATACACATTATATTTAATAAAGAAATGAGCAGATCGTCACTGATTTTTTCAGATGCAGGCTCTGGATCTCTTACTATAACAAAAAATGGATTTCCTGGTATTCACTATGACGAGTATTTTACTGCAACCTGGGAAAGTAATACAGAACTTACAATTTCTCCAAAAAATACCTTCAAAGAATTTGTACGCAATGAAAATGAACAAGTTTCAATGACAATCACATTTAATGCTAACGGAAAAACAATTAAGGATACTGGTGGTCATGTTCTTTGTCAGAGTTTAGCAGTAAACAATTCTCTTTCGATAAATTGTCTCGTTTCTGGTTCGAAAGAAAACAATCCGCCTGTATCAGATATTCATGTTTACTCGACAAGAGATACTGAAGATTATTATTATAGAGAGCTTTCAGATATAAATTTTAACAGTTGGAGTAAAACCGCTGATTTAAACTATCCTTTTGGTCACTATAGTCAGAATCATGTTTCCTCTGTGTATATTACAGTATCTGGGTATGATTCTGAGAGTGGTTTGAAAGAAGTTCAAGTAACAGAAACTTATATTCGAAATAAATCAAATAATTCTGTTATAGAGACAAGTTCAACACATTCCTATAGCACTGATAATCTGATTTCTACAACAACCGATGAATATGGCCATAAAGTAAATAATTATGCTATTCCTTATTCATTTGATTCGACAAATACGAAAGAAGATGGTTTATTCAAACTTGAAATAAGTCTTTGGGATAATGACGGGAACAAAACAATAAAAGATTACTATGTAATAAAAGATACCGCATATACATTACAACTTGACAAGATAAATATTCGTGCATATTTTTATGAGTCAGATAAAGATAAAACAATTCCTGTATATAATGCTCAAAAGAATTGTTATGAAATAGGTTTTGATTTTTCAATGTTTTGTCCGCCTTACGACGTTTTTTACTATAATTGTGGTACATCACGGAGAATGACGCTAATTATGAAAGAAGAAGGTGAAGTAGACCGTATAATCTATGATGCAGATATTAAAAATAAATCAGACATTAAAGATGAGATTAATACTGCATTCAACGGCATCAAACGAAATGCTGATAAAAATGTAATACTACTTATGAAAATAAAAAAAGAAAATGGTATATGTGAACAATTGGAACTTCCTTTTGATAAGTGGCCTTATATTGCAGGAATTAATGGAACATATAATTTAGATAACGAAGTTAGAATTGCTGGAGGTGTAGGAGATGATGATCAAATTAGGGTTCTCTTTTCAAATACGCCTACACCAACAAAAGATGATTTAATTGATTATGTCAAGAATGAGGTTGGAAAGGATCCAAATAAAGGCGAAAATGGTATTTATTATTTATTTCCTTTAGTTATAACTAGATTGGGAGATCAGGGTGCAAATTGTTATGGTTTTTGGATTACCAGACCTTTATGTCTTTCAAAACCTTTTGCATACTATAAAGGAATCCCAGAACCAGCTAATAATGATGAAATACAATTTCCTATAATGACTTTACCATCTGCTGACGATATTTCTTATAAACCTAATACTGGAAAAGCGACATTTTCAATAGGAATTGAATATCCAGATAATGGTTATGATTATTCTCAGTATAGATATGTCCTAAAAATTGATGGAAATTATTTTGATGATGGTGATAACATCAATCTTTTATCAGGTACAGAAAAAAACGTGTGTTTTGTAGCACTTGATTCCGAAGGTAATGTTTGTGCAAAAAGTCAAGAACAGTCTCTGGATTTGACAAATGTAGATAATCAGCCTCCTGTTGTCAATATAAAAATATGTAATCATTATGCATATAAAGATATTAGAGATTATACTGCCATATTTAAGGCATGGCCTGGCGTAACTGCAAATTATGGTCCTTATGATGTTGATTCAAAATTAGATAAGGTACCATTTAATAACAGTGTAATGGATTGTTATATAGTTCCTTATACATATGGAAGAAATGTGACCAAGTCAGATCTATTATCTGGAGTCTTTAATAAATTTTCAGTTTCATTATCTGGAACAAATAATCAATATATAACTATACCTTATGATGGTATCGATTTTGGAAATTATTATATATATTTCTACGTAGAGGATAATTCTACATTGAAAAATTATAGTATAGACAACTATTATTATACATTAAAATATTATATTACAGATTATGTTCCAGATGTCACATTTGATGATTCAACTGATGAAATTCAAATTTCCGCACCTACATATACAGAAAATCTTCGTAGAACTGATGCATTTCCTCGTGCGAATACAGGAAGTAGCGACACTAACTGTATTCATGCAAATTATGTAAGTATAAAAGTGCTTGAAAACAATTCATGGACAGATTCCGTTGGTTTTATAGATAATGATACTGCAACATCTATTGCCAGAATGCAGGATAAAGATGGTAACTATAACTATTATAGGAATACAAGACAAGATAGTACATGGTATTATAATGTTGCGAGAAGCAATTATGCAGGAAAATTTTTACAAATAAATGTAAATTTTACTGCTTCAAGCTGGCAGTATGACGGTTATGGAAAATATAATTTTGACATTGTGCAAAGTCAGCCATATTATGTTTATACTGATTATTTACGTTATAAAGATACAGATACTCCAATTGTTTGCAACAATAAAAACTGGATAGAAGGTGCAAATGGTTACCAGATATTCACCGATAACCCGATGTTTGTTCATACAATGTATTGTTCAAGAAATCTTAGCGAAGTCCTAAGGTTAGAAAAAACTAATCCAACTACAGAACAATATATCCGCGAATGGGAAAGCCGTGCACAAGAAACTGGAATTTACACGCATACAGGTAGTACTAATACCACCTTCACTTATGGTGACGACAAAATCAAAGATATTCCATCTGGCTATTACTATACCACAATTGTACATTTTGCCGACGGCACAACTCTCATGAGTGAAGTAAAACAAAAGTAAAAAATCTCAGTATTTCATACAAATCATAACTGCTGGTTTACCTGGTGGTTATGATTTGTATTATTCAATTATTTATTGCTTGACTGTAATTCCTTTACTTTTTCTATTGGTAATCCAGTTCCTTGTGCAATTTGTTCTGCAGAAAGAACACCCATAGCAAGTAATTGTTTTGCAGTTTCAATTCGACTTATTTGCAGACCTTGTTGTATACCTTGTTGTATACCTTGTTGCATACCTTGTTGCATACCTTGTTGCAATCCTTTTTGTAGTCCTTTCTCAAGGCCTCGTTTCTCTGCATTTGACATTCTTGTATTGTAGTCGCATTCAGCCTTCCAGACAGAAAACTGATAGAACCAGTTATCATCTTCTTTACTCATGTGTTTTACAATATTTTGTGCTGCCATAATTCCATGCTCCGATTGTATTATGCTGTTTATAAAGTCCTGCTTATCGTCATGGTCAACATACGAAAAGAAAAGACCCCATTTTTCAATTGGTGTAAGCTTGTCGGCAGATTTGGTTTTTGCTGCATGTCGAATTGAAACCAAATCTATGAAGATAATATTCAGTCGTTCCGAAAGTTTTGCACCC
>JAFZWX010000033.1 GCA_017617145.1 Treponema sp.
ATTCAGTTTTGTTTTTTATTTTGATGAGAGACCTTTTTTTGTTCTCAAAAAAAAAGACTGTTTACTTTGAAAAACAGCCCTAAGTTGTATTTTTTTTAGAATTAGTATTGACAACTTGGGGCCTTATATGTGTTAGGTTTTCTTATACTTTCAACAGAACTTTTTCCTGTTTCTTTGAAACTGCCATTTTCGGGTAAGTTATTATTTCTAATCCCATTCCAAGACTATCAAGATAATCTATTAATGTTGAAATTTTTATATCTTTCCTTTTTTCAATTTTTGAAACAGATGATTGAGTAAAATTTGTCATTTCTGACTGTTTTACATTCTGTTCTTCACGGAGCTGGGCAAGACGGATTGTCATAATATCCTGTTCAGCTTTTATGTGAGCGCGGCGAACTGCTTCCGGAGACATATTACTTTCCATCATTTTGATTGCGTCTTTCATTTTCCAACTCCTTTTCATGCCTTTCAATTATAACTTCAGATTCAGCAATTAAATCCTTGTAAAACTTATCTTGATCTTTTCCTTTCTTATCACCACCAGTAAGAAGAAAGCCGTTTCTTTCAGAATCAAAATAATATGATACTCGAAGTACATGCTGTTCTGTCTGATTCCGTAATTCTTTTAGGTTCTTATATTTCTTAGAACCTTTTAAAGTATCAGCATAAGGTCGAGGCAATTGTGGACCATACTGACGAAGAAGTAACACTCTTGATAAGACAGCTACCTGACTTTCTTCGTCTAGTGTTTTGAACCATACATCATATTCTTTTGATGAATCTACATTCCACATAATTTATTATATGAACTAAAGTGAATATTTGTCAAGAAGAAAATGATTGTTGTAATACTAGGGTCTAGGATATAAAAATACATGGTCATCACCGCGTCTTATTCTTGCACCATGACCATGAAGTTCATAATCATATCCTTCATCATATATTTCACCTGAAATTTGAACATGCAATTCTTTAAGTTTCTCATCGTTATTATCTGGAAGTGAACCGTTTTGTTCATAATATTGCTCAACATAGGATTGTGCCTGAAGAAGCTGATTTTTTGTTTTCTTTGTATCCGCGGAATCAATTCTCATTCCTATTATTAATGAAATAAAAGCAGGCAGTAAATATAAAGTATATAGTTCAAAGGTATGATTTTTTATGGATTTTATAAGGTAATAAACAGAAACTATTGATGAAACAATAAATATTGGTGGGTATAAAAGAATACCAAAAGGCATGTATCTTCCACCAAGAAACGCGATTATTACGAAAATAAAATTCAAGCAAAATAATAATACTTTGGGAATACTATCTTCGTTCTTATCGTTTTGCAGAAAAATTACAGGTCTTTTCATTTTTCCTCATTTTGTATTCTTTAAGAATTATTAAATATTTAGAAATCAGCGCCCCAATGCGGGCGTCCACATAACAACTGGTTGTACCGCAGGCAGCTTGACTGCCTGTCGGTTACGAACCTTTGTTATGTGATTTTAATTGTTTGATACAAGTTTTACGACTGCTGTAACAAGTTTTTGATAATTCTCTTCGGAAAGTTTTCCGACTTTTTTATCAAAACAGAATTTATTTACAGCACCTATAAGATGTATTACTGAAACAGAATCTTTAGGAAGACCAGTTTCTTCTTTCTTAAAAAGAATATTGGGCTCATAATTTGCCCGATCAAGATTTGAAGTAAATGGAATAACAACTGCTGTATTCAAATCTTTAATACCAAGCAAATCATTTTGCATTATTACAGCGGGACGGAGTTTAGAGGGGAGGCTTCCAAGTGGTTCACCAAAATCAATAAGCCAGATTTCACCATGTGTCATTCTTTAATTCCTCCCACATGGCCTTCATGGAAGTTCTTGTCATGTCTTTTTCGAATTCAGTATAATCTTCGGCAATTCGTTTTGACTTTAATGATTCGAGCATTTTTCCCATCAATATAATGGTTTGTTCGTAAGAAAGAGAAAGTACTTGTTCTGAAAAATCTGCAAAAGCTGAATCTGACATTACTATTTACCTCCATATATTATTATACTACATTTTTTATATTTTTTGTTTTAAAATTTTAAATACAAAAAAACGGAAAATATTCACATTATATTCTATAAACCAAGTTTAGTTTGAATCTTAAAGAATTCTTCCGGGCTTACTTCCATTGTTCTTTCAAATAATCTTTTTAATGTTTCAGCATTTTCTTTGTTGTCTGATTTGTAACGCTTGTAGGATGTTGCCAGAATTGCACTGAAACAGGTGTCCTGATATTTTGTTCCCGGATATACTTCTTTAATTGTAAGACGGATTTTAGTAGTAGGTTTTTCAAGAATTACTGTATTGAAATATACATAATCTTCAAATGAAACTGTTCTTGTAGTGTTGTTTTCCAAATCTTCCAATTTAAAAGTTTTAACACGTGCATTTTCTTTGTAGAGTTTCATGTTGTTGATATCTGAATAGCCGTTAATCAGTTCAAGTTCAATCACAGGTTCTGTAAATTCTACTGTAATGTATTCACCGATACCATTTCCATCAACTCCTTCTACCCATGGAATGTGATTATAATTCCACCAGTATGGATGACATTTGCAGCCTTGTTCAAAGGCTTTTCCAAGATTGTCAGGAGTATATTTGATGAGCTTACCTTTTATTGTTTCCTCAAATGAAGATGATGCTGTAATTGATTTTATATTTCTGTTGTGAAAGCCATCGGTTTTATCTGGATCATCGTAAGTGTTTTCTCCATCATTTTTGAAATCTCGGAAAACCTGATCTATTCCACCTGTAATGAAAAGCATTGAATATTGATTGTATTTGCATTTGAGGTAACCGTCACTATCAACAGCAAGACATGATCTAGGGAGCACTGTATATAATCCTGTATACCCTGTTACAAACCATATATTATTATCATCATAGAAGAAATAAGATTCTGCATCTGGTTCAATATCAAAACAGTTTATTTCAGAAGGAAGATTACTTGTGTCTGCCTGAACAATTTGTACAGTACCAGCTTTTTCAAGTTTGTCTATTAAGGAAGCAAAACGTGACTTTGATTCTTGTGCTGTGTCAGATACACTTGTAGATTTTCCATTTATCCAGCCGTATTTTGAATCTGTAAGAGAGTCAATTCTTACATAATACCAGGTTTCATCTGTTTTATCTTTTGGAACATATTTGGCTCTTGTTTTAAGGCGTATTCCTTCAACAGCAGGAATAGAGAAGGGCTGATTTATAATTTTAAGTTTCTGATTAAAATACATTCTGTCTTTTGAATAATCAAGATCAGCGAGTGGATTTTTTGTTATAAAGATTTTATTGCTTGAGGAATCTGGTTTTTCAAAAAAATATGTCTCTTCTGAAACTGTTATATTTAATTGTGAACAGGTGACGGCGTAATCATTTAAAGTAAACTTATCAAGAGCTTTTGACCGGTTTTCATCTATAAAGGAAATTCCATTTATTACGTATGCGCCTGATTTCTGTTCTTCTAAATCAAAGCGATCCTGATCCCATTTTAAGATGGCAGTTTCTTTATTTGGAAAAATAAGGCCCAGCCATTTTGAAATATAATCAGAATCAGCGGTTTCATTTATGGTGTCTGGATATTCAAGATAAAACTCATCTTTTGTCATCTTGAGGTTTCCTGTCATCACGGTAGCTCTGTCTTTTTTGAATTCATAAATTGCTGATGTTGCATCATCTGTTTTTGGACCATTAAAAGTAAGTTGAGATACAACTCCGTCTTCGGTAGTGTATTTTAATCTTCTTACTCTTGATGGAATATTTACAAACTCTTGTGAGACTTGAGCTGTTGATTCAACTTTTGGTTCTTCAGTAATAACATTTGATGACACATTCCTTTTTGAACAACTGAAAAAACATAATACAGTAAAAAATAAGAATAACACTTTTTTCATTTTTTTCTCCCTCGGAAGCACCCCAGTGCGGGTGTCCACATAACAACTGGTTGTACCGCAGGCAGCTTGACTGCCTGTCGGCTACGAACCTTTGTTATGACAATTATATTTCTTATACAGAATTGGATTTCATAAATACTCTTTTCTTTAAGAATATTCTGTATAACCATTTGAAGCGTATGCTTCTATTATTATATTTTTCCTAAGCGGCGTAAAGCCGCGTACTACCGCTTCCTCGCGTAAACCCTAAAGTTCAATTTCATTTTTTAATCGAGCTTGTTTCGATTAAAAAATATACCAAAATCTATTTTTCCTGACAAAGCTTTTCTATTTTTTTAATCATATCTTCATCACCACTTAGTTTTGCAGCTTCTAAACAGGATTCATCAAGAGTTGCGCCATATTTTAGAAGCAGGTCAACCTGGCTTTCCCATTTCATACCTTTTTTTATCGCTTCGTAAAGAGGGGTTGTCGCTTCTTTTGAGTTAAAATATTTAAAGGCCTTTTTATCAGTAAAAAATAATAATTGCAAGCTCGTCCCGAACGGGAACGGATGTCCCTTCATATTTGGATCTGCACCTGCCAAGAGAAGTTTTTCTATTACCCTGTTTATTTTGGCTACCCATTCTCGTTCTTCTTTTTCTTTTACAGCACCCTCATAAAGTATTCCATCATCTTTATGGTTATTCTTAAACCATCTTTCTAAAAACTTAAGACTTTCATCATTGTAACGGTAAATTCTATCCCAAACATATGGAAGCCTGTTTACATCTGCACCATATTGAATCAATAAATCAACTATCATCGTATCAGAATTTTGTCCGTCGATTATGTATGAATGCAATGTTTCTACAACAACTTTTAATGGAATGGAATCTACCCAACCGGCTTCTCCCTTGCATTTTTCAGGATCATATCCAGCTTTAAGATGATTTTTTACCCATTCAAAGTCTTTTCCATAAACCGCATCATAAAAATATCTGTATGATAAATATGACCTGAAATCTTCTGAAAACAAGTTGCATAAAAAGAGACAGACAGCAGTTATTGTGATTAGTAATTTTGATTTAAATTTCATTTATCCCTCCGAAAAAGAGCAGGCCAGTAAGACTGGACGCATCATTCTTATTTATCTATTTCTTCATAAAATATTGCTTTATATAAAGCCTTGTAACATTGTGTAATTTCAAATGTCAACAAATAGACAGGTTTTGCAAAATCTTTTTTGAAAAGTTCTTCGGGTACAATTATCAGATAATAATATTCACGATAATCTTTACGAATACTTTCTGGTATCAGCCAGGAATCATTCAGTTCTTTAGTTATGATGATTTTGTTACCGTTATAGTCACCTAGCAAAACCTTTCTGCCTTTGACTTCATCATTAATTTCATCCATTTTTAATACGATATTTGTAATTTCCACATCAGTATAATTTGGGTAGGGTTGTTCTTCTACTGCATAGGCTTTGCCATTTAATGTCAGGTTATACGAATCATCCTTTCTGGTTAAAACAGCAGTTCCAATTTCTTCGCACTTTTTTTCATAACTATAGATTTTATGACTGCCCGTTTTTATGTCTATTCCATTTTGTGGAACCGGCGGCCTATTTTTTATTTTGATTTCAATTTCATCGCCTTCATTCCCTAAAGACCTGAGTTTCGGATATTTTTTATTTTCATCAAAAAGATTTTCGTAATAAATCCATTTTTCCTGATAATATCTGATTTCCTCATCACTATTATGATCTTTTGAACCGGCAGTATAATAAATCTTACAGTTTTTATAACGCTTATCAGGGGTGTATGTGTACTTTTTAACATCAGGTTCATCCAAAGGAATATTTTGTAAATAATATGCTTTTTTATCGTCCGATAAATTTTTATCCACACATTCAGCATTTATTGTAATTTCCTGATACTTAATTTCTACGTTAATTCCAGCCGGAATCCATTTTTCTTCAAGAAACGCTTCGCCGTTTTCGTCAGTTTCATATTCACCAAGCAGACAATATCTATGCAGTCTGTTGATCATAAATAATCTGGTTACTGGCGATTCTGGCTCGTGAATTTCAGCAGTGTTATAAACTTTAAGCCCTTTTACAGGCAGTCCGGTTTTTTCGCTTACTACACGAACCTTTACAGGCCTGATATAAATATCATTTGCATAAAATGCACTGGCAAAACTAAAAAATAGAAATGTACATAAAGCTATTTTAAGTTTTTTCTTCATTTTGCTTTCTCCTTTTTTAATTTTTCCTTCCTAAAAAAGCAGGCCAGTGCGCCTGTCGTCATAACAACTGGTTGTACCGCAGGCAGCTTGACTGCCTGTCGGCTACGAACCTTTGTTATGTGATTTTTCATATTAGTATTAATAACTAAAAAATCCAACACTTTACTTATTATAATATTTCTATTAAAAAAAGCGTTGCCACCTATAATAAAAACACTATGGAATCACAAATAAAGTTATAAAATCATTAATAGAAAAGTTATGAGGTTCACATATATATTCAATACAATAGGTATAATTTTTTCCGTTAAGATTATAATCTACCGTAACATAAATTTTTTTATTATTTTTTCCTTTTACTTTTCTTCCTGATATCTTAAAATCCAAATCAACTATTGTGTAATAAATTTCTTTGTCATTAATCTTATAAATATTTCCTTTTTCAGTATAAAGCCTGTTTTCATCCAAATTTGAAGAAATTTCAAATTGCTTATTAATAATTAAATCAAAAAGTTCTTTTTTAGAATCTTTTATTCTAATTGATTTTATAAATAGATTATTTATAGTTTCAGGACAAATTATTTCTGCTTTTAAATAAAGATTTGTATCTAATGTACCAATAAAACCTCTTGTAGAAATTGGATAGAAATAAATCGTTAAGGGAAAATTACTGTCAATTTCTCGTTTTATAGGACTCCATCCTTCTATATGCTGATATACAACCTCTTTATTCTGTGTATCTAAATGATACAAATCTACTACATCTGCAAATATTACTGATGAAAAGAGTATTAATGAAAGTATTATTAATATATTTTTTTTCATTTTACCTAAATGCACCGCAGTGCGGTGTCCGCCTAACTAGCGTTTTAAACGGTGGCGCAGCTTGACTGCGACATCCGCTTTGAAAACCATGAAAATCATTAAGGCCCCAAGGTTTATCGTGCTAAGATAGATAAGCCCATCCGGGCACGATATCCTACTTTTTCTGGAGGGAAC
>JAFZWX010000236.1 GCA_017617145.1 Treponema sp.
AAAACGCGGAACTAAAGAGAAGGACGTGGTCCCAGAAAAAAAGCCTGCTTCTCAAGCCTGTTAACTCCTTTCACGCCGCGAAAAAGAAGTTGCTTTACTTGCTTCCCGCGGATACACAAACACTCAGATTGCCGATGAACTTTATATTTCTGTTGCTACAGTAAAGCGTCATCTTGCAACAATTTTCGAAAAGCTGAATATCAATTCAAGACGGGAATTAAAAAGCAAATTATGAGTATTACAAATTATCTGAAAATCTTTAATTTATCACATCTGTATTGTATTTCATGAATCATCTGTTCAAAATCTTTCTGGGTAGAGTTGCCTTCTACTTCTATGTAAAAATAATATTCCCAGGCATGTGATTTTAGAGGACGGCTGTGAATTGCCACCATGTTGTATCCAAATTCTCCAAGTCTGTTCAAAACTTTTACAAGGGCGCCGGCTTCATTCTTAACTGCAAACATCATTATAAAAGTGCCGCTGTCATTGCAAACTTTTTGATTCTGATTTTTTGAAAGCACTACGAATCTTGTGGAATTATCTTCCTGTTCATTGATGCCTCGGGCAAGTACCTGTAAGCCATATAACGCAGCAGTTTCTTCACTTGCAATTGCGGCAACTGTTGGGTCATTGTCCTGGGCAACGTGTTTTGCGGCGCGTGCTGTATTTACAGCTTCAACTTTTTCATAATTATGTTCACGCAAAAAATCGGCACACTGTTCCAGTGCCTGCGGATGACTTACAACTTTTTGGATTGTCTGAAGTGTTGCGCCTTTTACACCAAGAAGATTTTGTACAACTTTAAGAGTATAAACCCCGTTTACAAAAAGCTCTCCCTGGAACATAAGGTCTGTTACCTGACCAACGTCTCCGGCGTAACTGTTTTCTATAGGAAGAACGGCATAATCGCACTCATCTTTTTCTACGGCTTTGTATGCAGAATGAAAATCCGAGAATGCAACAAGCTCGTCGTTTGGAAAAATGCGTTTTGCTGCAATGTAAGCGAAAGCTCCTTCTATGCCGCTGTAGGCTATTTTCATTTTCTATTTATCCCAAAATATTCAAAACAATCGCCCCAGCAAGAACTAAAAGTCCCAGCACTGTAAAAGCAAAATCGCGAAAGTGGTGCTTGTAAACTTTGCTGCAGCTCTGGCGGGTGCGGAAATAAAATCCACGAAGTTCGGCAGCGGTTGCAGTGAATTCAATTTTTCGTACGGCGCCCATCAAAAGAGGGAAGCACAAAGGCAGAATCATTCCAAGTTTTTTGAAAGGATTTTTTACATCAAAATCTACACCGCGGGCTTTCTGGCTTTCCATAATGCCGTTCATTTCTGAGCTGAAAACCGGAATAAAGCGGATTGCAGAAGTAAAGGTGAATGCATATTTGTAAGGAATATGAAGCTCCTTTACCATTGTGTTAGAAAGGTCATTCAAATTGATTACAGAAATCAAAACCGAAAGCGGCAGGGTAGCGGCAGTGAGCCTCATAACTAAAAGTAAGCCGTTGCGGATTCCAATATCGGTAATGCCGAATTTTGGTCCAAGAGGAATTACAACTTCTCCACGGCGGATTACAAGAATCTGAAGCACAAAGAGGAAGATAGACATTTTAAAAAGTCCCTTAACAATTCCCAGGGTGCGCTTAAAAAGCCCTGAATGATTTTTTCCTTCGCCTACAACGCCAAGTAAAATATCAAAAATGATGATTCCTAAAAGATAGAAAAAATCGGAAGAAACAAAAGCCGAAGCACAAAGAAGCGCTGCAACAAAAAGCTTTGTAAGCGGATGCATTTTGTGAAGAACGGTGTCTCCCTGTAAATAATCTAAAAAGCCTTTCATTAGAGTGTCTCCTTGTTTGCGCCGCGCAAGCTCTTCATTTTTGAAATCATTTCTTCAACTGTAAAAATACCTTTGTAGTCGTCGCCCAAAAGTGAACAGGTTGCGGCAATCTGCGGTTGAAGAAGCCTTGCTCGTCCAAGCAGCTGGGTGTCGCTTAAAATATCTCGGGTTTTTCCTTGAGCAAGAATTTCACCCTTGTTCATAACAATTATGGTTTTTGCAAAATCAAGTACAACTTCCATGTCGTGGCAGACCATTACAACAGTCGTGCCGTTTTCATTAAGCTCGCGGATTCTTCCCATAACTTCCATACACTCGCGGTAATCAAGACCGGTTGTAGGCTCATCAAGAATCAGAATTTCGGGATTAAGTGCAATAAGGCAGGCAAGACAAAGGCGTTGTCTCTGGCCGCGGCTCATGTTGTAAGGTTCAACCTTCGGGTCAAAATTAAAATCCTTGATTGTCTGTTCAACCCGGCGGTCAATTTCGTCTTTTGCAAGTCCGTTGTTTTTTAAGCTGAAGGCAATTTCTTCGGCAACAGTATTACAGCAAATCTGATGATCAGGATTTTGAAAAAGGAATCCTATATGCTTTGCAAGCTGGCTCACTTTTTTGCGGCGGGTATTTTCGCCAACAACAAAAACATCACCTTCGCTTGGCTGTAAAAGTCCGTTGCTTAATTTTGAAAAGGTTGATTTACCGGCTCCGTTAGAACCGATTATTGCAATAAAATCGCCGCGCTCAATTTTTACATTTAAATCTTTTACATTTGCAGTTGAGTTGTACGAAAAGCAAACGTTTTTGAATTCAAGAACAGTCTCACTCATTTTGCGCCTCCCATACATTTATTTACAAACTCCGCTGCTTCCTGTGTATTCAAACAAATCCTGTCTTCTTTTTTCATGCCGGCAGGAGTCAAGCCTTCGTCCATCATTTTGCCTGTTAAAGTCAAAACGCGCGGACAGTTAATTCCGGCTTCTTCCATTTCGCGCTGATGTGTGAGTGTGCTGCGGATTTCGCCGTAATGAACGCAGGTGCCTTTTTCAAGTACCAGCAGTTTTTTTGCAAACTCACATAGCAGCATGATTTTTTGTTCTGCAATGATTATTGTAATGCCTTTTTCTTCGTTGAGTTTTTTAAGAAGTTTAAAGATTTGAAGTGAGCTGGCAGGGTCAAGTTCGCCGGTAGGTTCGTCAAGAACAAGATAGTCCGGTTCAAGTGCAAGGATTGCTGCAAACACAACCTTCTGTTTTTGTCCGCCGCTAAGAGTTGAAATTTCGCGGTGACGAAGGTCTGTAATTTCAAGGGCTTCGAGTGCCGCACTAATTCGCTCTTCAATCTGGTCTGCGGGTACTCCAAAGTTTTCAAGACCAAAAAGAATTTCGTCTTCTACAAAGTAGCTTACAATTTGACTTTCAATATCCTGAAATACAGAACCAACCTTAAGTGCAAGCTTGTCGGGTTTTATTTCAAAAGTATCCTGACCTTCGACCTTTACAGAGCCGTAAAAATCTCCGGTGTAGTGATGGGGAATAAGACCATTCAGACAGTTGCAGAAGGTTGTTTTTCCCGCTCCAGATTCTCCGATGATTCCAACAAAGTCGCCTTTTTTTATATTAAGCGTAATATTTTCAAGCGCGTTCTTTTTGGAATCGGTGTACTTAAAGGTTAGTTCCTGTATTTCAATCATTATGCGGCTTCCTTATTAGCGTCACAAATAAACGGCTTTTTAATTGCCTTCATCAAAGGTGCG
>JAFZWX010000034.1 GCA_017617145.1 Treponema sp.
CAGTCAATCACTGTAGACCGCCAGCTCAAACGCTATCATGTACCACGCGTTGCATTTGTTAATAAGTGTGACCGCCAGGGTGCAAATCCTATTCGTGTACGCATGCAGCTTCGCGAAAAGCTGGGCTTGAACGCTTACATGATGGAACTTCCTATCGGTCTTGAAGACAAGCTCGAAGGTGTTGTTGACCTCGTAGGAATGAAGGCAATCTACTTTGACGGACCAAACGGTGAAGATGTTCGTGTTGCAGAAATCCCGGCAGCAATGCAGGCAGATGCAGAAAAATATCGTGAAGAACTTTTGGATGCTGCTTCTATGTTCGATGATTCTTTGATGGAAGAAATCATGGAAAATGGTTACGACGGCGTTGCAGAAGAAAAAGTAATTGCTGCTATCCGTAAGGGAACTTTGGCAGAACAGTTTGTTGGTGTATTCTGTGGTTCTGCTCACGTTAATAAGGGTATTCAGCCATTGCTCGACGCAGTTGTACGCTACCTTCCTAACCCAACTGAAGTTAAAAACACAGCATATGATTTGGACAATGGTGAAGCAGAAGTTGTTCTTGAATCTGTAGATACAAAGCCAACTGTAGCACTTGCATTCAAGCTTGATGATGGTCAGTATGGTCAGCTTACATATACTCGTGTATATCAGGGAAAAATCAAGAAGGGTGAAGAGCTTTACAATACACGTTCAAAGAAGAGATTCAAGGTTGGACGTCTTGTTCGTATGAACTCTGCTCAAATGGAAGATATTACAGAAGGATGTGCAGGTGATATCGTTGCACTCTTTGGTGTTGATTGTGCTTCTGGTGATACATTCGTTAATGGCGGAATCAACTACTCAATGGCTTCTATGTACGTTCCAGAGCCTGTAATTTCTCTTTCTATTACTCCAAAAGACAAGAATGCTGAAATGCAGATGGGTAAGGCTTTGAACCGCTTTACAAAAGAAGACCCAACATTCCAGACATACACAGATCCAGAATCTGGTGAAACAATCATTAAGGGTATGGGTGAGCTTCACCTTGCAGTTTATGTTGAACGTATGAAGCGTGAATACAACTGTGAAGTTACAACTGGTGCTCCACAGGTTGCTTACCGCGAATCTATTACTACAACTGGTGACTTCAACTACACTCATAAGAAACAGACTGGTGGTTCTGGTCAGTATGGTCGTGTAGCAGGTTTCATGGAACCATGTTCAGAAAAAGATTACGAATTCGTAGACTCTATCAAGGGTGGTGCTATTCCTAACGAATTTATTCCATCTTGTGATAAAGGTTTCCGCAAGGCTATTACTGAAGGATCTTTGATTGGTGCACCTATTGTTGGTGTTAAGATTACAATCAATGATGGTCAGTCACACCCAGTAGACTCTAACGATAACGCCTTCCAGCAGGCTGCTATTGGTGCTTTCCGCGAAGGTTATGCAAAGGCTAAGCCTGTTATTCTTGAACCAATCATGAAGGTACAGATGACTGCTCCTACAGAATTCCAGGGTAACTTGTTCGGTCTTATCAACCAGCGCCGTGGTGTAATCATTGACTCTACAGATGAAAACAATACATCTACTGTAAACGCAGAAGTTCCACTTTCAGAAATGTTCGGATTCTCTACTATCCTCCGTTCTTCTACACAGGGTAAGGGTGAATTCACAATGGAATTTGAAAAATATGGTAAGGTTCCAAACAATGTTTCTGAAGAACTTCAGGCTAAATACAAGGAAGAGCGTGCAAAAGCTGCCGCTGCTAAGAAATAAGGAGAACGGCTATGGAAAAGAAAGATTTAATCGCTCACAGCCCAGTACGCTTTTTTGATAATGCAACAAGTGCAGCTTTAAAAGACGGAGAAATGGGTCTTGTAACTGCAAAAAAGGGTCTTGGAAAAACTTCTATCTTAGTTCAGTTTGGAATTGACGCTCTTTTGAACGACAAGGCACTTGTTCACGTTTCTTTTGACCAGCAGTCTTCTAACGTTATTGCCTGGTATTCAAGCGTAATGGCAGAAATTGCTAAGAAAAAGAACTTTAACCTTGATGAAGTAAGTGAAGAAATTGTTCGTAACAGAACTATCTTGAACTTCAATCAGGAAACATTTACTTTGCCAAAGGTTGTAAATACACTCAAGGCTCTTAAAGAAGGCGGTATTGCTCTTGGCAGTGTTGTTGTAGATGGTCTTGACCTTGCAAAAACTTCTGCCGATGACCTTAAAGTATTTGCAGACTTTGTAAAAGCAGAAAAAATGACTGCCTGGTTCAGCTACACAAACGAAGCCGACACTCTCAAGAATACTCTTGATGCAGCAAAACTCGACTCATTTGCAACAGTAGCACACCTTGCAGCAAGCGGCAACCAGCTTTCACTCACAGTTCTTAAAAACGGCGACGGAAAAGTAAATCTTGACGCTAAAACATTACTTTTTACAAAATAAAAAGCAATAAATAATTTTATAAAAGACCAATCTTGTAAAAGGTTGGTCTTTTTTTTTGAAAAAGTTATGATGCGGAGTAGAAAACGACTGAGGACAACTTCCTTCTGTTGGCAGAAGGCGTTTTCTACGGGAGCTTCATAATTTTTTCAAAAAAACACAACAAGCAACTTTATAATTTTTCATTTATATATTTGACATTCCTTGTTATTATAGTTAAATTAAAACCATGTACGGATTTTTATTTAAGAAAAACTTTTGCGACGGCTGGGATAACCTTTTTTCGGTTGTTATAACCAATGTTTTGTTTCTTATAAGCATGGTTGGTATTATTCTTTTAAGCTCTTTTGTAACTTCGCACCTTGGCGAAAACACAACCGATATGAGCTTTTACCTTATTCAATCTGGCATTCTTTTTCTTGGTATTTTCATTTTTAATGTTTTTGATTTTGCATACGGCGAACTTGCACAAAAAATTGCTAATTTTGAAGGTATCCACCTGCTGGACTTTTTTAAGCGCATTCCAGGTGTACTCCTTGATGCCTTCCTCTTTTCAATTCTTTTGATAATCATTGTTTTTATTTCTACTTACAGTCTGCATTTTTACATAATTCAGCAGCAATCTCTTATGGGACTTTTTGTAGGTGCCCTTCTCTTTTGGGTTGATATTTTTATTGCTTTATCTCTTCAGTGGTTTGTTCCTCTTCGCAGCACATTCCATAACAAATTTTTTAAGTGCCTTAAAAAATGCTTTATAATTTTTATGGACAATACAGGCTTTTCAATTATCATTGCTCTTTATAACCTTTTACTGATTGCTGTTTCTGTTTTGCCAATAGGATTTTTCCCTTCACTCGCTGGAGTTTCAATTTCTAAACACAATGCTTTGCGCCTGCGCATGTACAAATATGATTATCTTGAAGATCATCCGGAACTTAAAACTACAAAAGAGCGCAAAAAGATTCCTTGGGAAGAATTGATTTTTGATGATCGTGAAGCACTTGGACCTAGAAAGCTTCGTTCATTTTTGTTTCCATGGAAAGAAGAATAGAGACACCTTTAATCAACTGATAGTCCGCTTATGACTGAAGAAACAGACACAAGTATTGCAAAAGTCTCGCAGATTCATTCGCTTACAGCTGATTTTTTAAAAAAACGTCTGTCGGAACGCGGCTTTGATGATTTTGCTTCTTCGCATGGATATATTCTGTATCAGCTTAATATCAACAAATCTACCACTATGAAAGAGCTGGCTTCTAAAATAAACAGAGACAAATCTACAACAACAGTGCTTGTACGAAAACTTGAACAGGCAGGGCTTGTAAAAGTTTCTGTAGACGAAAACGACAAACGCAACAGGATTCTTAGCCTTACTCCAAAAGGAGCTGAATATAATCAGATGACACAAGAACTTTCACAAGAACTGCTTGCAACCTTTTACAAAGGATTTGATGAGCAGGAAAAAGAGGAGTTCTGTAGATTCCTGGACAGAATTAAGAGAAATTTCTAAAATGGATTGCTTCGCTCTGTATTCTAGAATCTGATATTCATTACTGTAATATCATCTGGAAGAAGTGAATTCTGAGTCCAGTCTGTTACAGTCTTTTCAATTGCCTTTTCTGCAGAATATACATCTGTTTTGAACAATTCTCCAAAGAAAGCCTTTACTCTAGATTCATCATAACGCTGGCCATCGTAACTTTGCATATCGGTAAAACCATCAGAATACAAATCTATCTGAAGTCCAGGTTTAACCGGCATTTTATAAATACCAGAACTTGAACCGGTGATTGCTTCTGCAACTGCACCCATTCCAAAAGGAGGCAATGTCGGTTTTAGAGTGGCCACGCGAATTTTTCCTGTTTCATCAGGAAGAAAAGCAAATACATTTGTATGACCACAATTGAACAAACTTACTGTTTGCGCTTTATAATCTACATAGCAGATTGCACCTGTAATAAAGTTACCCACAGGAACAATTTCTTTAAGGAAAAGATCAAGCATTACAACAAGCTTACTCGGTGATAACTTTGAAGTATCCTGAACAGCAAGCATAGAGAACATAGAACCAAGAGTTACAGTAAGAAGTGCAGCCGAAACATTCTTTCCGGAAACATCAAAGTTTGCAACAAGATATTTGCCGTCACAAAGCTCTTTTGCAATATAATAGTCACCACCAACTGCATTTGCCATTTTATTCCAGATACGTACATCAAAAACAAACTTCTTTGTATCGGAATTCTTTTTAAGCATATTCTGCTGAATTTCTTTTGCCTTTTCCAAATCCTGAGCACGAAGTTCTTCAAGTCGTTTATTCATTTTGGCAATAGACATAATTCCATAAAAACTTCGGTTATTGATAAGAACTATAATATGCTTTGTTTCTACTTTGATAGCAACGTCATTTACTTTTGCTGCTACAGTTTCTATAAAATCTCTTGTATTCAGGGTGAAAGGACTGCTTTTTACATAATCGCCGCATGTTTTGGAACTAAAAAGCTTAAAACCGGAACCAGAACTTTTATTAATTGCATCTCGTTCAACAACACCAATTACAGCATCATCTTCTTCAATTGGAACTGCTGTAAGTTCCGGCTGCTGTTCAAACATTTCCAGAACTACATCAAGGCTGGCACTGCTGCTTACAGGCTCTACAACCATTGTAATAGAACCAACCTGGGTATCTTTAAAAGTGTTTTCAAATCCTGTTTTTACTTCCGATGAATCTTCACCTAAATCTTCCGAAAAAAAAGAGCTGTCGATTACTTCTTCTTCCATAGTACTTTTCCCCTATATCTTTTTTCTTTATTATAAATCTGAAAATGTCGGTTGTAAAGGAAAAAAATGACGCGGAAATAACAGTGATTTCGAGCGTAGCGGACCAATACACCCTCCTATTGACATTAGTTTTATATAAAACTATTATATCGTTACTATGAAAAAAACAGTTTTTATTTTCGCAAGTTTATTATCATTTATTTTTATTTCCTGTAAACCTGTAGCGGCAAAAAAAATGTCGATTGCAGTTTTTATTCCAGGCATTTGTGCTGACAGCCCGGTTTATGCAATGCTAAGAGATGGTGTTTCACAGGCTGTTGATGAATGGAACAACGGCAAAGAAATGGATCAGCGAACAAAGCTTTATGTTCTTGAAGCGGGAACTAACCAGTCTGAATGGCCTGCTAAAATTACAGCACTAGCAGCAGAGCACAAATATGATGTTATTATTTCATCTAACCCTTCTCTGCCAGAAATTGTTCTTCCTATTCTTGAACAATTCCCGGAGCAGAAATTTATTCTTATGGATGCAGAATACAGCGGAAACAGTAATATTTGTACGGTCTGTTATAATCAATACGAACAGGCATATCTTACAGGTTATATCGGCGGACTTATGTCAGAATCACACAAGCTTGGTCTTGTTGCGGCTCAGGAATATCCTGTTATGAATAATATAATCTGGCCTTATTTTGAAAAAGGTGCTAAGGATGCAAATGCTTCTTCTTCTGTTGCATTCCGTATTGTAGGAAACTGGTACGATGCAAACAAAGGAGCAATGCTTGCAGATATTCTTTACTCAGAAGGTGTTGATGTTATTCTTCCAATTTGTGGTGGTGCTTCACAAGGCGTTATTAATTCTGCTGTGAACAATAATTTCTATATTACATGGTTTGATAACAACGGTTTTGACAAAGCTCCCGGAAATATTATTTCAAGTACAGTTATGAAACAGCAGGAACTTTCGGCAATTATGACAACTGATTTCTTAAATGGAAAAACTGAATGGGGAACAGCAAAGATGCTTGGCATAAAAGAAGGCTTTGTTGACTTTGTACAGGATGACCCGCTGTATATTTCTACAGTGCCGGCTGGTATTCGCACACAGATGACAGAACTGATAGATTCTATTAGAGACGGAAGTCGAGAAATCAAATAAAAGATCGCGTGGTGTGTGTATGACACTTGAGCTCCGTGATATTTCTTTAAAATTTTCGCATAAGGTTGTTCTTCAAAATTTGAGTATTCGTTTCGAAGAAGGAAAAATTCATGCACTTTTGGGACAAAACGGAGCCGGAAAATCTACGGCAGCAAATATAATAGGCGGAGAAATAAAACCCGATTCCGGAACAATTGTGATTGATGGACAGACTGTTGAATTTGCTTCTCCGAAGGATGCAATTGCACGAGGCATTTGTTATGTCCACCAAAGGCCTATGCTTGCAGAATCAATTACAGTACGCGAAAATATTTTGCTTGGACTCAAAAAAAATCTTAGAAACAAGATTCCTGTACTGGCAAAAAAATGGCTTCCCCAGGTTGAACTCAATACTCTTGTAAAAGACCTTGGCGCCGACATAAGATTTTTTATTGCGCTATGTATTGCTCTTATTAAAAATCCGAGTATTCTGATTCTTGATGAACCAACTGCACTTTTAGATGAACAACAGCAGATATTTTTGTATAACAATCTTCGTGAACTTTCGTCTAAAGGGATGAACATTATCATCATTACACACAATTTTGAAGAAGCCGAAAAATATTGTGATACGATTGATTTTTTAGAAGAAGGAAGTCTTGCCGGGAAAAAGCCTCTGCCAAAGCTGGATATTACTTATGATATTAAAAGAAAGAATGAATCAGAAGGTTCAATTACACTTATAAAAGGACTGACCGAAGACGGCCTGGATGAACTGGAGAAAGAGTTGACTATTAAAGCCCTTCGACAGGTTCAGGGACCGCACTCTGCACAGGGACCGCAAAGCCGGCAAAACATTGGTATAATTCCTACCGACAGAAAGTTTACTGGTTCTAACCCCAACCTTACTGTTGAGCAAATGTTAACTTCTGCATTAAAAATCCCCGAAAAAGAAAAACCGAACATAGCACTGCAAATGATAAATAATAGCGGTGTAAATATTGAACCTCGTGAAAAATGCTCCTGTCTTTCTGGTGGCATGCTTCAAAAACTGATGTTTGAACGTGAGTTATTCGGGAATCCAAAAACTCTTCTTTTATGTAATCCGCTGCAGGGGCTTGATGTAGCAACCTGTAAACGAACCTGCGCAAGAATAAAAGAAGCAGCCCAAAATGGTGCGAAAATCACAATACTTTCTTATGGAGCTTTTCCATCTGGTTTTTGTGACAAAGAGTTTAAACTAACAAACGGAAAGCTGGAGGAAGTATAATGTATTATTTTGGACTTGCCTTAAGTCTTTCTGTAATTTATATGATAGCAGGGCTTGGTGCTTCATTTACTCTTAAAACGGGACAGATAAATCTTGCAGGTGAAGGACTAATTTATGCAGGCGGCTTTTTATGTGCCATTATACTGAATGTATTTGCCAGCCATAATGTTCCGGCCTTTCTGGCAGTTTCTATTTCTATGTTAGCCTGTGCTAACATTGGCGCATTACTCATGCTCTTCTGCGAGTTTTTACGAAAATACAAAAAAGCAGATTTCCTTCTTACGACCTTTATAACTTCATCGGCAATTATTCCTTTAATAGATGGACTGGTTTCTGGTCCCTTCAGAACAAAATCGGGAAACTTATTAGCCACACCTTACATAGTTACTCAATACAGATTCACAAGCATATTAAAACCTTCCCCATTAAACTGTTCTATTTTTGCAGCAATACTTATATGTCTGGCAGCTGACATTTTTTTCAAAAAAAATCGATTCGGAAAAATGACGCAAATCTATGGAATAAGCCCTCAATTTTCTTTTTATTCAGGTTTTCCGTGCGGTGCAATTACTTTTACTGCAGCAGGAATATCCGGAGCTCTGCACTCTCTGGCCGGTGCAATTGCAGTTTGCGGAATATATTTTACCTGCCATTCAGGGTTTTATTCTGGCATGGGCTGGAATGCTCTTTCTGTTGCAATGCTGGCAAAAACACGACCTGCCGCAATCATTCCATTTTCTATTTTTATGGCTGCACTCATGACTTACTCAAGCCGCTTTGCACTTTATTCAAATCTTGATTTTGATGTAAACTCGCTCATTCAGGCAGTAATTTTATTTATGATTGCAATAGGAGGAAAAAAGCATGATTAACTTTTTAGGCTTTTCGTGTCCACTTCTTCTTGCTGCAACCGGCGCATTATTCAGTGAATACACAGGAACGCTTGCACTCTTTATGGATGGGCTCATTTCTTTCTGCGGGTTTTTAACTTTTGCATTTACATCCTTTACAGGATCGGTATTTCTTGGAATTATTCTTTCTTCGATTGTGTCAATTGGATTATGCCTTTTATTTGCCTTCATAATAGAAAAAACTCGTGCAAACTGCTTTATCGCCGCTATTGCTTTAAATCTTCTTTTTGGTTCGCTGACATCACTTTTTTCATGGGGATTTTTTGGTACTCGCGGAGTTCTTACTTCCGAAAATTTTTCATTTTCACCAGTTTCAGTAAACATTGCAGCAATCATTATAACAACCGTTTTTATCACTACCGCAATCTTATATCTCAAAAAGACACAAGGTGGAATCTATTTTAGAATCACTGGTTCAGATGCAGATGTGTTACTTGTAAGAGGAGTTTCCCCATCTATTTACAGAATTGCCGCCTGGGGAATCGCAGGTTTATTTGCAGGACTTTCAGGAAGTTTTCTTTCAATGCGAATTTCTTCTTTTGTTCCAAATCTGGCAAGTGGAAAAGGCTGGCTGGCACTCGCAGCTGTTTTTATGGGCAAACGTCGACTGCCATTCATTGCGTTATATGCAATTATTTTCTGTGCTGTTGATTTTGGAGCAGTTTATATACAAAGTTTTATTCCAAACATTCCATCATCAGTTGTATTGAGTCTGCCGTATATTGTTTCGTTAGCCCTTGTACTCTTCAACTGATTCTAAATCAAATGTTATATCTTCTCTGTTACCTGCTTCTAATGCCTGAAGCTGCTCTGGTGTAAGTTCCGGCGAAAGTTCCTGAGATACAGGTTTTTCTATTATGCTTTCTTCATCTGCCTGTTTTACCGCTTCTTCAACAGTTTCTTTTGTTTTGAATTCTTCAAGAATGTTTTCAAGATCAGTCATGTTCTTATAGCTTTCTTTACTTGCTATACTTACGCCCATCATTCTTTCAACAATATCTGTAGTTCCACTCTTGATTTTCTTGATTGCAGATGTTGCTTCAAAGAACTTATCATTCATTGCATCAACATCTTGAGAAACAGATTTCTGCTGTTCGGCAAGCTTTTTACAGTAAGTGCTGATCTTATCGGCTGCAGTAAATTCTTCTTCACTCTTTTCCTTTATGTGCTGCATCTGGGCATCAATACTTTCAATGCCAGCAGTAATTTCTCTGAGTGCCGAAACAACATCATCAGCATTGCGGCTTACCTTTTGGAAAGCGACAGACGCATCGTTACTTGAAGTATTTGCTTTATTTACAGAATCAATAATACCATTAATTACTTCTGCAATTGTTGCAGCATTTTCAGATGTACTTTCGGCAAGATTCCTGATTTCTTCTGCAACTACTGCGAAGCCCTTTCCTGCTTCACCTGCGTGTGCCGATTCAATTGCCGCATTCATTGAAAGAAGGTTTGTCTGCTCTGCAACATTATCAATAATATCAATTACTTCTTTTACTTCATCAAGCTGATTAGAAATAACTGTAAGAAGATCATTTGTACTTGAAATCTTTTCATCACCATCAGTAATAAGGGCATGCATTTCCTGTGCCATAGAAGAACGTTCAGTTGCCATAGTTCTGATATGTTCAAGAGTTCCCGCTGCCTGATTTACAGCCTTAGAACTTTCTTCAATTGCAAGAGCCTGAGTTTCATTATTGTCTACAAGTGTGTCGACCTGAACATTCATATCGGAAATAACCATTACAGCTTTTCCTACAGTTTCAATCATCTGATCAAACTGAGTCATGATTGTCTTGATGTTTTCGTCAATTTCGGCAGTTGCAGCAGCAGTACTGTTTGCAGCATCATTAATTGTATAACCCGAAGAAATTGCCCTCGACGCAGTAACTTTAACAACAGTGAAAAATGCATTAATCTGTTCGACCATGTTGTTGATGTTTGTCATAAGAGATTTTATTTCGTAGCTTCCTTTTGGAACAACACTTGCAGTAAAATCCTTATCGGCAAGAGTTTTTGTCATGTCTTTTACTCTAATAATTTTACGTGCAACATTTGTTGTAACAGAAAGGATAAGAGAAGTGATTGATACACAGGAAATAATTGCGATTATAAGAATTAAAAGCGAAATGTTTTTTTCCTGCTTTTCAACAGTTTCATCAATCATGTTGTAACATTCATCTGCCAAAGGCGAAATAAGATTATAGTATCTTCGGATTTCTGTAATATCTGTATTTGCAGTCTGAGAAAGAGTCATTATTTTTGAAACAGCTTCATCATCTGAAAGATAAGTAAAGGCATGCCGTATTCCATAAGAACGAATCTGAACCGAAGCATTATTATCGAGTTCAATCTTTTCCATTTCTGAGAGTTTTTTCTCTACGCTTTCAAGTCCAAGTGTAAACCGTAAGAAATAATCCTTTGCCTGAAGCTGAATCATCATATAATCATCTGGCAGTGTGTCTACAACTTCATCATAGAAATATGTATCAATATTATCTTCAAGTCCTTCAACTATTGTTTCAAGATTCTCATACGCATTACTTGTATCAAAACCCCAGTACTCCATTCCATCAAGATAAATAATAACTTCACTAATTTGTTTTTGAGTTTTAGCTAATACTAATTGATAATCTTTTGCTAACTGAATTTTTTTAAAACCCATGAGAGAGAGTGTAGAAAGAACAGCAACCTGGATAACAGAGAGAATTGTGATTAATAAAAACTTGTTTCTTAACTTCATAAACAGTACGATCCTTTTCAGGACAAATTCCTTCATTATATTATCGGAAGAATACACTAGACTGCTTACATTTATTTTATTCCCAAAATGATATTCTTTCAAGAAAAATTACAATCTGTCAGGAATAATTACATTTTTTCAAGATAAGGAACTAAAACAAGATTCATTGCGTTCTTAATTACCTGAAGTGTACATTGTGCTAAATAAAGGCGTGCACTGGCAAGTTGTTTATTCTCTGATGCAGCAGAAACAATCGGGCAATTCTGATAAAACCTGCTGAAAAGTTTTGCAGTTTCATAGACAAAAGCTGCAATTACACTTGGATCAAGGTTTTCGGCGGCTTTTTCTACTGCAGAAGGATAATCACCAAGTTGTTTAATAAGTGCCCATTCATCTTCGCTTGTGAGCAATGCTACTGCTTCATCTGAATCGTTTGAAGTTATGCCGGCATCCTGTGCTTTTGCAAGAATTGAATTTATGCGGGCACCCATATACTGAAGATATGGACCTGTATTTCCATTAAAGCTGAGTGATTCTTCAGGATTAAAAAGCATATCCTTGGCTGGAGTTGCCTGAAGAATATAATAATGAAGGGCCCCAAGAGCTACCTTTTCTGCAACCTCATCGGCATCACCAACCTGAGTATCGCGTTCTCGCTCTTTAATTGCTTCAAGAGCGTCTGCGTGCAGAGAATCAATAAGATTATCGGCATCGACAACAGTTCCTTCGCGGCTCTTCATACGTCCACTTGGGAGATTTACCATTCCATAACTCAAATGGAAAAGTTTATCTGCCCATTCAAAGCCCAGTTTCTTAAGAATATGAAAGAGAACCTTAAAGTGATAATTTTGTTCGCTTGCTACAACATATACAAGCTGGTTAAATGCCCAGTCGTTGTGGCGGCTGATTGCAGTACCAATGTCCTGAGTGATGTATACACTGGTTCCGTCTTTGCGGAGCAGAACTTTTTCCTGATTATTGCCGTCCTTACCTTTGCCTGTTACGTCTGTTACATCAATACGAACAGATCCGTCCGGGGCTTTAAAGAATACTCCTTTGTCCAGGCCTTTTAATATTTCGTCCTTGCCTTTGAGGTAGGTTTCGCTTTCAAAATAATATTTGTCAAAACTTATGCCTGTGCGGTTGTAGGTTGCCATCATTCCGTCAAAGGTCCAGCCGTTCATTTTTTCCCAAAGTGCGTGAACTTCAGGGTCTCCGGCTTCCCATTTGATGAGCATGTCTTCTGCCATCTGATTAGCTTCCGGGTGGGCGGTTTCGGGCTTGTCTTTTTCGCCTTTAAGATATTTATCAAACTCTACGTAGCACTGTCCTACAAAATGGTCGCCTTTCATACCAAGACTTTCTGGTGTGTCGCCTGCGGCTTCGTGGAAGAGTTTATAGGCAAGCATTGATTTACAAATGTGAACACCACGGTTATTGATGAGGTCTACCTTGTAAACTTCGGCGCCTGCTGCCTTTAAGATGCGGCTTACAGATTCTCCAAGGGCGTCGTTGCGCACATGTCCAAGATGGAGGGGCTTGTTTGTGTTTGGCGAAGAAAACTCAATCATTACACGACGGCCTTCGAGCGGCTTTTTGCCGTCTGAATTGAGAGATCCGTATGTGTCGCCCTGTGCTTTTACTGCTTTAAGGATTGGAGCAGCAGCGTCGCTTTTATTAAGCTTAACATTTACATAAGGACCAACTGCAATGAATTCACCCAAAGATTTGTCTGTAATTTTTGCAACTACCCCTGCGGCAATCTGTGGTGGAGCCATACGAAGTGCCTTTGCGTATGCAAACATAGGACTGCCCAAATCCCCCATTTCTGGGTTTGGGGCATTCTGCACAACGATTGTGGCGACATCAACAACGGCTGCCGACGGGTCTTTTTCTTTTATGAATTCATTAAGTGCCGCAGCGATGATGTTGCGGCAGGTTTCTTTTGCATCCATGTTAACCTCTTCAAATATGAGATTCCCGGGTCAAGCCCGGGAATGACAATGGTTGTGTGTCATTGTCGTATGACAACTTGTGTCATTGTCGGGCTTGACCCGACAATCTCTTACTAATATACACTTAAAATTTTCTGAAGCCTTTCTTTACCAATAATGCGGAAGAAGCTTCCCAAACGTGGACCCTGCTCTTTTGCAATGAGTGCCTGGTAAAGTGCAGTGAACAATGCTTTTGATTCAAGTCCCATTTCGGTTGCAATGTCGTACATTGCCTGCTGGCATTCCTTATCAAGCTGGAAGGTGTCGAGTTTTGGAAGAACTTCGTCGCGAACGCGCTGAACTGCCTTTAAAATGTCGCCGCTCAAGTCTGCCTTGCTTCCGTCATTGCGAAGTTCAAAACAGAAATCTGGTGCGCAGTCTGGAGCCGAATGCTTTACCCAGAACCATGCACATTCAATACGTCGGCGAAGTCTTTCTTCCTGTTCAGGCTTTACGTCTCCAAGTGCCTTGATTACTGCATCAATATCACCAGAGTGAATCTGAAGCAATGTTGTAAGCTGACGGATTGTAATCTGGTAAGGCATAACTTCAGGAATCTTTCCGTCAATCTGGCTGAGCATGTAGATTCGCTTTTCTTTATTAAAGTGGTCATCGCTCTTTGCCTTATCTATTCCGTAAACAATTCGTTCTGTCTTGTCGTAGTCTTCGTAAACCTTAAGAACATCCATATCAAAACTGATTGCAAATTCTGTGTTTGGACGAGTTCCTGCAAAAAGGTAGCGCAAAACTTCTGCCTGGTAAACATCGAGTGCGTCTGGCAAAGCAATAACCTTTCCCTTTGAAGAAGACATCTTTCCTGGAACACCTTTTAAATTTACAAAGTCGTAGCGCATTGTAACCGGTGCATCCCAGTCGTAGATTCTCTTAGAAACAAGTTTTGCTGTGTCATACGAACCACCCGGGCTTATGTGGTCTTTTCCACCTGGCTCGAATACTACCTTTTCTTCATTCCAGCGCATAGGCCAGTCAACACGCCAGCCAAGCTTTGCACCCTTGAATACGCGGATATCTGCAGTTTCGCAGTTGCCGCATTCACACTTGTAGGTAATTCCGTATTCGCCGTCGTAATCGGTAATTTCGGTTGTATCTTTGTTACACTTGCCACAGAAAATAGAAACAGGCCAGTAAACATCTTCCGGCTTCATTTTGTGCTGGTCGTCGCGGTATTCGTTTAAGCATTCCTTAATAACATCGCGCTGTTGCATAGCCTTGCGCATTCCTTCTGCATAACGGTTTGCTCGGTAGCGGCTTGCCTGATACAAAAACTCAGGAGCAATTCCAACACGTGGAAGCTGAGTTTCAATATCTACTTCGTGATGGCGCGCATAGTTTTCGTTACGTCCTGTTGTATCTGGAACTTCGGTAATAGGATATCGAAGATATTTTTCAAGAACTTCTGGATCCGGCATATTTGCAGGAACTTTACGGAATACATCGTAGTCGTCCCAGGAATAAATAAAGCGGACTTTTTTACCACGGTCACGCAGGGCACGTACTACTAAATCTACAGTAATAATTTCGCGGAAGTTTCCAAGGTGAACAGTTCCACTTGGTGTAATACCTGAAGCACAGGTGTAAGAATCCAAATCACCTTTTTCGCGGATAATCTGGTTTGCCATCTGATCTGCCCAGTGACAGAGCAATGGATTTCTCTTTTCGTTCTGATTGTTCTGATTTTCGTTACTCATAGCGTAATATTATAGTAAAAAAATGCGATTGTATCAAATGGCTCATATACCGTCATTGCAATCGAAGTGCGGTAAAAGTTGATTTACCCGTGAAACTGTTCCAAAATCTTATTTCCTTGACAGATGAAAAAAGCAAGTTATAATTTTATTATACTATTATGTGTCCCTAAAAAAGGACAAAGGAGTTGTTATGAACTTTGTAAGAAAACTTATGGTTTTACTGTCTGCTGTTTTTCTGATTATTGGTTTGAGCAGCTGTGAAGAATTGTTGGGGAAAATGCTAGGAGAAGAATTGTATGATGCTAATTATCCGGATGTTTCTGTAAAGGATAATGAATACGACTATTCGATTCATTATGGAGAAACACTAACACTTGAAGTTGAAGCAAGTGTAGATGATGACGGAACCTTGAGCTATCAGTGGTATTCGAACGACAAAGATAAAAAAGATAAGGCAACAGCCATTACTGGTGCCACTAAAAGCACATACACCTATACAGCTCCATCAGAAGAAATTCCTGCAAAGTATTTCTGGTGTAAGGTAACAAATAAAAAAGGCACAAAAAAGGCTGAATCATGGACTTATACAATAACTGTTTCTGTAAGTAATATTATTCGATTGAATGGCAAAACTTACGAATCAGCGGAAGAATGGGATTCAACTTATACTTATTACCTGGAAGGATGGGTTTCTACAGAAAGCTCTCTAGTTATACCTGCTGGTACAATTATCAAATCTGGCCCAAATGGTTCTTTAGAAACAAACTACGCTGGTACAATTACAGCAATTGGAGATGAAGAAAACCCGATTATCTTTACTTCATATCGCGATAATTCTGTAGGTATCACAATTCCAGAATTCAAAGGAAGTAGCGTAGAAGCTGCAAAAGGTGATTGGGGTGGCGTTGCAATTAAAGGAGCTACAGGTTCAAAATTTGAATATTGTAACTTCTCTTATTCAAATGTATTTGCATTGAATCTAAACAATACTGCTACTGTAAACAATTGTACATTTACATTCAATGAATCAGAACGTCGTTCTGGTGCCTTGCATCTCAACGATAGAGCAGGAGGTTCGATTGTTACTAATAATACTTTCTACAACAATGACTGGCCGCTTTCTTGTCCTAACAATTATACAGTCGATAACTCCAATATTTTCCATAATCCTGAAGATGAAGAAATTAAAAACAAATATCAGGCTATTGTATTAGATCAAGGACAGGAAATTAAAGGTACAACAAATTGGGCAATAACAGAACTCCCATACTTTGTAACAAATGGTTGGGTTGAGGTTTCAGGAACCTTGAACATAGCTGACAACGTTATAGTAAAATTTGCTCATGAAAGTAAATTAGGAACAAGCGCGACAGGAACAATTTCCCCTGGAACAACTACCATTTTTACCTCTTACAGAGATGATGCACATGGTGGTGATATAGAAGCTGATGGACAGCCAACTGCTCCTGCTGACGGTGACTGGCAAGGAATATATCTTGATGGTTCAGATAAATGGGGTTGGGATAACGAACTCAACAAGGACACCACAAGAGTTTTGTTCAACAATAAGGACAACTTGAAAGACTAAGTTTCCTAGTAATTAAACTTTCATTCACGACCCTTTGGCCCACGCTAAAGGGTCTTTTTTATTCTACCGGATAACAGTCATACCCTGCACTGCGGAGCTTGTCGGCGGTGGTGTTGGTGCCATCATCTTTTACAAGAACTATATAGTATGTGGTGCCGCTTGCTCTTGTTTCGGAAATTGTGTAGGCGTCAAAACCTTTTTTCTGAACTTCTTCGCAAAGGAGTTTTGCATTTGATTCGGTTTTGAAAAGGCCCAGCTGCCATTTTGTATTTTTGGTTGTTGTGGCGGCTGGTGTACTTTCGCTTGTAACATTGCTTACATCGGCAAAGGTACCTGTACCCTGCTCTGCTACGCCACTTTTTGGAACAAAAAACCAGAACGGAGTTGGAAGCAGCTGAACATCACCACGAACAATGGCAGCCTCTGTTGATGTCGAAAAGTTTTTTGTAATCTGTTCTGCCCAGGATTTTTGCCCCGTAACATACCACAATGTCAATAAAATTACAGGATGAACAGACTTCATTGAATCGACTTTAAGATAAGCCTTTAAAAGCTCCAGAGGCTCGTTCAAATCATTTACATTTTCGGCACGGCATAGAGCGCTCCACTGGGCATATAATTTTAGATAAGAAAGAATTACAGCATCCTTAGAATTGCGCACAGAAGAATTAAGATAGCTGTCGGCAGTAGGCCAGTCTCCGCAACAAAGGGCACAGCGCACTGCATCAATTACAAGCTGCTCATTTGTTTTTTTTGGCATACCGTCGGCATCACCGGCTGCTATTCCTGCGGCTGTTGCATAGTTTTTCTGGGCATCGGAATAAAGAGACATCTGCTCCTGAAGCGAAGCTAAAAATACATAAACAGCACGTTTTTCGGAAGCAACTGTGAGATTTTTAATCTGATCTTTTACATATGAAACCGATTCTTCTACAGTAGACTTACGAACTGCTTCGGCTTTAATATCCTTGGCTTTTGCTTCTGCAAAAATCAGAGAGGTGGAAAATGAAAGCGATAATATTACAATTAAAAAAAGTTTTTTATTCATGAATTCTGTCTTCTATACTATTCACTTTATCGGTGGATTTTGAAGAAGACTCAACTTTATTTTCTGATTTTGAAGGTGTTTCGACAGAAGCGGGCTTTTGTTTTTTATCCAGTTTTACCTGCTGCTTGGCAAGCTTTTTGTCAATTTTATCCTGTTTTTTCTTTTCTTTAAGACCAAGATTTCGGGCATCGGCAACTTCGTTTTCGTGCGAAAGGCGGATAAACTTGGCAATAAGATAACACAAAAGTGAAAAAATAATTCCGGCGGCAAAGGCAATGAAAATTACAACAACAACAGACTTGTCGGTATAAGTTTTGAAAAGCCACAAGGTGCACACGTTTGTAAGATTTTTGCCAATAAAAAATGCTAAGAAAAGGATTATCAGTAAGATGATTATTAATGCTGCGATCATACAAGTTCCCCTTTAAAAGTATTGCCATTCAACAGGGTTATTTTAACATTAACAAACGAACCTATCAACTTGCGGTCTGCACGGAAGGCAACTTTTTCGTGCTGTTCGGTCTGCCCCAAAAGCTCCTGGGTACTGTCGCGGCTAACTCCTTCGGCAAGAACAAGCGCAGTCTTACTTACCCGCTCGCTCATTCTTTGGTGAGTGTGTTCAAGCTGAAGATCAATTACACGCTGAAGTCTTTCCTTACGAACTTCTTCCGGCAGCTGTTCCATTTTTGCGGCAGGAGTTCCTTCGCGCGGATTATAATAATACATCATTGCACTTTCGTATTTAACCTGCTTCATAAGGTCGAGCGTCTGTTCAACATCATCTTCTGTTTCGCCGGGGAAGCCCATCATAATATCAGTTGTAAGAGAAACTTCCGGAATCTTGGCCTTGATTTTTTGAACAAGCTCCAGATACTGTTCGCGTGTGTAGCGGCGGTTCATTGCCTTAAGGATTGCTGTTGAACCGTTCTGCACAGGAAGATGAATATGGCGGCAGATAAGCGGCTCACTTGCAATAACATCAATTACATCGTCAGTAAAATCCTTTGGATGCGAAGACATAAAGCGCACCCAACGGATTGTAGATTCTGTTTTACGAAGGTGTTCAGCGATAAGACGCAAGAGCCCCGCAAAGTTTACAGTAGCACCATCAAGCCCCAGCCCCTGATAACTGTTTACATTCTGACCAATAAGCGTAATTTCGCGAACCTTAAGATTTTTAAGAACATCAAGCTCCTGCAAAATCTGTTCAACCGGACGACTTATTTCACGACCACGGACATAAGGAACAATACAGTAAGTACAGAAGTTATTGCAGCCGTGCATGATTGGAACAAAAGTCGAAAATGCCCCAGGCTCAGCAGAAACAGCGGCAAACTGGTAGGTGCCCGAATCATCAGGAACTGCGGGAACTGGTTCACCGGAATTATCGCCGCCCTCAACTGCTTCTATAATTTTTCCAAAATGATGCTTTGCATAAGTTCCCACAACAAAATCAACAAAAGGCCAGCGTTCCTTAAAAGTTGGAAGAAGTCGTTCAGCCATACAGCCGGTCACAACAACAGTAAGAGGCTTTGCCCCATCCTTAACATAATCAACCGCTTCTTCCAGAAACTTAGTTTTAGCGTTAGTTCTTTTTTCGCGTACAGCCTTGAGCCCGTTTATCCATCCAAGCCGCCCTTCAATGCGTTCTTCTGCAGTTTTCCTGATTGAACAGGTATTCACAACAATTAAATCTGCAGTCTGCGCAGAGATAGCCTTAGTCCATCCACGCGCAAGCAAAAGCTGCTCCATAGAAGCCGACTCCGCAATATTCATCTCGCAGCCATACGTTTCAAAATAGTAAGTCATAAAGTGATTATACATAGAAAGAAAATGGGGGTCTATAGGATACCGTCATATATAAAAAATGGCTCCCAGCCGAATGCAAACAGTTAGAAAACAAATCTGCTCCCGCGCAGGTACATCTGCAAACTACGGCGAAGTTTGCAAGGAAAGATTTTTCTCGCTTCGCTCGTCAAGCTTCGATGTAGTTTGCAGCCGTCCCCACGCTCCGCAGTTTTGTTTTCAAATGTGTATAATATTTCGGCTTCCGCCATTTTTTACGCTTGGTACTCTATAGGGTTAATTTTTTCTCCTATTATGTCTCTATTATTTTTTTACTATTTGTAATAGAATACCGGTATGCGTGACATACAAAACGAAACAGACACACGAAAAATCCCGTTGCAGAAGGTTGGCGTAAAGAACGTTCGGTACCCGGTTACTGTGCTGGACAAAAATCATAAACAACAGCAGACTACGGCAACCGTGGACCTTTTTGTAAACCTGCCGCACAATTTTAAGGGTACTCATATGTCGCGCTTTATTGAAGTGTTTCATAAGCATCATGAAAATATTACTATGCAGCACTTTTTGGATATGCTTGAAGAAATGAAGGACAAGCTTGCGGCCCAGGAAGCGTTTGGTACTATAAGTTTTCCGTATTTTATAGAAAAAAAGGCGCCTGTTTCTGGTTCGGCCGGCATTATGGAATATACCTGTTCTTATGAAGGAAGCGTTAGTGCTACAGACCGCAAGTTTTACATTACAATAGAAGTTCCTGTTGCAACCTTGTGTCCATGCTCAAAGGCTATAAGTGAATATGGAGCACACAATCAGCGCGGCAAGGTTAAGGTAAAGCTGCTCTACTCAGAGTTTTTCTGGATTGAAGATATAATTGAGCTTATTGAAAACTGCGCTTCTACCCCGCTCTATTCGCTTCTTAAACGTCAGGATGAAAAATATGTGACCGAGCACGCCTACGACAATCCCCGCTTTGTAGAGGATGTCGTTCGCGAAGTTTACACTGCCTTAGCAAAAATGAATTTTCAATGGTTCAGCGTTGAAGCGGAAAATGAAGAGAGTATACATTATCATAATGCGTATGCTTATACAGAATATCATAAGTAGCGGGGCGTTACGGGGCGGCGCATGAGCCCCGTTGGGTGGGGTAGACGAAAAGCCAAAGGCTTTGAGGCGTAGGGCGGGGCTCCGCCCTCATACTATTTACTATTTACTATTCCCTATTTACTATTCTCTATTTACTATCCCCTACTAGCACTCTCCAGCGTATTCTGCATCAACATCGCAATTGTCATAGGCCCTACTCCACCAGGAACCGGTGTAATATACGAAGCCTTTTCTACCAAATCATCAAAATCACAGTCGCCGATTAAACGGAAGCCACTTTTTTTGCTGGCATCAGGAATGCGGTTTACACCTACGTCAATAATTACAGCCCCTTCGCTAACCATGTCGGCAGTAAGTGTATGAGGATGGCCCGAAGCAACTACAATAATATCTGCCTGACGGGTAATGGCACCCATGTCTTTTGTTCCTGTGTGGCACATTGTTACGGTGCAGTTTACGTCCTTGCGGGCTAAAAGAATGCTTACAGGCTTACCAACTATATTTGAACGACCGATTACAACCGCGTGCTTGCCACTAGTTTCAATTCCCATCTTCTTAAGCAGTACAATAATTCCATGAGGTGTACATGGCAAAAATCCGGGGCGACCAATCATCAAATTTCCTACGCTTACCGGATGAAAGCCGTCTACATCTTTTGAAGGGTCAATTGCCATAATAACCTTGTCTTCATCTATGTGTTTTGGAAGCGGCAACTGAACCAATATTCCGTGAACAGAAGAATCGGCATTAAGTTCGGCAATAAGGCGGAGCAGTTCTTCCTCTTTGGTACTTTCCGGCAGCTGAATTGAACGGTCTGCCATTCCAACTTCGGCAAGAGCCTTGCGTTTTCCTGTAACATAGCTCACACTGGCTGGATTTTCGCCAACTAAAATTACTGCAAGGCACGGAACAATGCCCTTTTCCTTTAATTCTGCAACTTTTGCAGCAACTTCTGCGCGAACATCTGCGGCAATCTGCTTTCCGTCAATTATAACTGCACTCATATGTAACCTCTTATCTGTGAAATCCTTTTATTGATAAACAGTCGAAAAAACTGTATTATTAAGAATATTATAAAAAATCGCTTGGAGCAATATGAAACGCTTTATTTCTTTATTAATAATTTTCCTTTCATTATCGATTTTTGCGTTCGCACAGGAAGAAAATTTCGAAGATGATGTATATGTTTATGCCTCAAATGGCGCTGGAGACCAGTTTCTTAAAATAAATCTTGGAGCAGTTTTTCCTCTGAATTTCAACGGACAGCTAAAAATCGGCGGAAAAGCTTCATTGGGATATTTCAAATTCCTTTCTGAAAATCTTGCAGTAGGTGGTGAGCTTGCAGCAACTTACAATGTATCAATTGGCGAAAAAGTACTGGTTATGATTCCTATTACATTTGGAATTATGTACCAGCCATATATTGGAAGATTTGAATTTCCGTTGTTTGCAGAAATTGGTGTTGCAAATCAGACCTGGCAGAATATTGAAATCTTTCCTTCTTTAGCGGCAAAGCTTTCTGCAGGTGCTTATTATAGAATTACAGATTCTGTTTCCCTCGGTTTTTCAACAGATTTTATGTGGATTCCGGAGTGGTTCAAAGATTCATCAAAAAATTTCAATGGATTATTTGAGACTGCAGAAATAGGTCTCAGATATCACTTCTAAAAATCAGGGAGAAAAAACTATGAAAAAGACTTTAAAAAATATTACACTCGTTCTTCTCCTTGCCTTCACTACACTTTCATTTGTTTCCTGCGGATATGAACCGGTTTTTTATGGAATTATGCACGATGTCTTGCCGGAAGCAGCAACAGTAAGCGGAAACATCACTTCTATTGCCCGCTGTACTATAGATGGAACTGAATACCTTGTTCTTTCGAGCGGTGGATCTGTTATGTATAAGGAATTATCCTCTTCTCAACATGGAGACTGGAAATCGGACAAAATAAAGGTTCCATTTACATATCATCATTATAATTATTTTTCTACAAGCACTGAACCCGAAGGACATATAGGTCAACAGATTCTAAAGGTTATTGCAGACAAAGACAACATTTATCTTTTAACTTCAACTTTCCAACAAGATAATGAATATGGTGTTGTTCTTCCTGATACATTTTACTTATGGACAGAACCTTTATCATCATTATTCTCCGGCTCAACTGAATCATGGGTAAATCTTGTAGAAGGAAATGAAGCACTTTTCCCTTCAAAACTTAACAATTCACAAAGTCAGGTTGAAATGGGATTTTCGTTCTTCTTTACAAACACACCAAAGCCCGAAAACCGAAAAGCTTTTCTTTCTTCAACAAATCCACAGAATAATGAAACTTCTTATTATTTGTTAAACGGAAGTGCTGCACTGACTGATACTTATACAATTCCAGAAGCAAATTTTATAAAAACAAACAACAACAACACAAAAGTAAATTCAGCATTCTATATTGGTTCCTCACTTTATTTTTCTGATTCATTTTTTACTGCGACAAATGAAACTGCTGAAACTGCTGCGACTTATGCCTGTCTTGCCGGTACATCTGGAAACTATTACTCGACAAGTTATTTGTATTATTATGATGGAACAAATGACCTTTCACTGGTTCTTCCAAACGGAGCAAGTTCAACAATTTCTTCACTTGCTTTTACAGCAGATTCAATTCTCATAGGTGAAGGAAGTTATGCTTCAACTTATACTTCTAACGGCGGAATTGAAAGAATTCTTTTAGATGCAGACGGAAAACCTGAAAACTCTCTTTCTGCTTTTGAAAACAATGCAAAATATCAGTTTACTTCGGCATATATTTTAATGACTTTGCTTTGTGCTGATCCAACTAAAAAAGAGGCCGAAGCAAATCTTTATGCATCTATATCTTACAGAGGTTCGGGAAGTTCATCTTCTGCTTCGTTCGATGATATAGGTTTATGGTCATACTACCCTTCCAGAGGAAACTGGAACCGGGAATAAAAATGTACGGGTGGGAAAGGCGCGTACTGAAAATTGGATAGTTTATTTGAACAGGTAAAAAACGAGACTGAACCTCTTGCAGCCAGAATGAGGCCCCGCAACCTTGATGAATATATTGGCCAAGATCATATTGTTGGTAAAGGAAGGCTGCTTCGTCGTGCAATTGCAGCAGATCAGTTGTCTTCGGTTATTTTCTATGGTCCACCTGGTTCTGGAAAAACTACTCTTGCCAGGGTTATTGCAAATCACACAAAATCAAACTTTCTGACTCTCAATGCAGTTCTTACCGGTGTTTCCGATATCCGCAAAGCAATTAGCGATGCTGGAGATTTTTATAAGCTTTACGGTAAACGCACGATTCTTTTTGTTGATGAAGTTCACAGATGGAACAAAAGTCAGCAGGATGCACTTCTTCCCTGGGTAGAAAACGGTACTGTTATTCTTATTGGCGCTACTACAGAGAATCCTTTTTTTGAAGTTAATAAGGCGCTTGTTTCAAGATCACGCGTGTTCCAGCTTAAGCCTCTCACTTATGATGATTTACTTAAGGCTGCTACAATGGCACTTACTGACGTAGAACGCGGCTATGGGCACTGGAATGTTGAATTCGAGGAAGGTGCTCTTGAGCATTTGATTGAAACTGCAAACGGAGATGCGCGTTCACTTTTGAATGCACTGGAGCTTGCAATAGAAACAACTCCTGAACAATGGAAACCTCATGATCAGCCACCGGTACCTGCTTATGGTTCAAAAATTTATATAAGCAAAGAAGCTGCAGAAGAATCCATTCAAAAAAAGGTTGTCCTTTACGACAGAGACGGTGACTACCACTACGATATTATATCTGCATTTATAAAAAGCCTTCGTGGGCGCGACGCCGATGCTGCATGCTATTGGCTTGCACGTATGGTTGCCGCCGGAGAAGACCCACATTTTATTTTCCGCCGCATGCTTATTTCTGCCTGCGAAGATACCGGACTTGCAGACCCACAGGCCATTAGTGTTGTAGAAAGCTGTGCTCAAGCCTTTGACCGCGTTGGTATGCCCGAAGGACGATACTTTTTAGCACACGCTGCCCTTTATCTTTCTACTGCACCTAAATCTAACAGTTCTATGGCATTCTTCGATGCCCTTGCTTCTGTAGAAAAAGAAGATGCCGAAGTTCCTAACCATCTAAAAGATAACAGCCGCGATGCAGAAGGCTTTGGACATGGAGCCGGATATTTGTATCCTCATGCATACCGAGACCACTGGGTTGCACAACAGTATTTACCAGATTCTCTTATGGGACGCGTTTTCTATACGCCAAGCACTCAAGGTTATGAAGCAACTATTCGTGAAGGGGTTCTTTCGCGCCGTGAAATTCAGATTGCACAGATTCTTGAAAAGCAGCAGACTTCCGAAGAATATACAAGTGATGAGCTTGCTACTTCGCCTGAAATTACTGGTTCTATAAATGTTTACAAAAAACCAGAGACTGGTTCAGGCACAGGCACTGGTTCTGGCACCGCTCCTTCTGAGTTTGGTGTCAACCCGATCAGTGAATGGTGGGTAAACGAGCATTTTAAAAGCGGTGAAAAAAAGCAGGAAGAAAATCTTACCTTCAGTCCACGCAATGCAGCAAAAGAGCTTGTATTTGACAGAGCAGAACGCTTCTGGCGCCAACGGCTTGATTCAAATCGCGCAGAAATCCTCCTTGGAATCCGCGATACAATGATTTCTATGGCACAGCTTATGCGCCACCACCGAAGCCTTGTATGGAATGCAGACAGTGGCCTTTTGCTTTGGGATATTGCAAGAAAAACACCTGAAGGCGTTACTTGCGGTGTATGTAAAACAGAAAAAGGAAAGCAGATTCTTGAACAATACGGACGAACTTTAGGAGATCTGGACAGACCAATATTACAAACCCGAAGCGAATCATTAACAAATGATTTTCTTACTCAAAAGGATTTTTACAACATGCTTGTAAATTTCCAGTATAAGGGAGCTATTTTTGACAGGGTTTTCTTTACAGATCCGTTTGCAAGTGAACCTTCAATAATCGCACTGGCAGAATCTGTCAGAGCAGTTTTAACTCCACAAAAATATGATGAAGTTGAAGCCGAAACACCTGATATTACAGAAAGTTCAACAACTGCCACTCACAAACAGGACGAGGATTTTCCTTATGAATCACCACTTGCTGCTGGTTTTAAAATTATCATTTCTCAGAAAATTCCTTGCCGTGGACAACATATAAGCGAAATTGTGCGCAAACAGATTTTAACACCGGAAAGCGTAGAACCTTTTGCTGCTATTCTGAATAAAATGGAAGAAGCAGAACAGGAATTCTTTGGCGACAGAGAAAACCCTCTTTTTTCATGGGACGGCATTTTTATTGCAAACACATTCCGCAAAAAAGGTTTTACAGTTAAAGTTGCAACCCAGGAACTTACAGAAAAACGCCGCGTAACTCCTGCTGAAATTGAAAAGTGGTTTACGCCAGATTCTTCGGCCTATGGTGCTAAAATGAGCGAGGCAGTTGGAAATACAGACTTACAAAAAATTGTAAACCTTTTAATTGCAGCGTGCGATAAAACAACGTTTGACTGGAAAAGTGAGATAAGTTTCTTTATTGTGGAAGAGAGCACAAACAATTAGTGCCCTTCGAGAGCCGCTTATTAATTCCTTATAGCGTCTATATTTGCACGGCCACCTGGTACAAACGGCAATACGTTTTCTTCTGAATCAACACTTACTTTTACAAGACAAGGCTTATCGGCACGTTTTGAATCAAAAGCTTTTTTGTACCATTCAGGGTCTGCATCTGCATCTACTGCTTCTATACCAAAACCACGCGCAATTGTTACAAAATCAGGATTCTTTGCAAAAACTGAAGCACTGTAATTTTTTTCAAAAAGATACTTCTGCTGCTGATAAACCATTCCAAGTGTTCCATTTACAAAAACAATAACAGTAACCGGCAGATTTAATTCGGCAAGAGTTGCAAGCTCCTGAATATTCATCATAATTGAACCATCGCCGCTGTAGCAGATAATCCGTTTATCTGGATTGGCAATGGCTGCTCCTATTGCAGCTGGAAGTCCAAAACCCATTGTTCCAAGAGAACCCGAGGTTAGAAATGAGCGGGGACGTTCAACAGGATAATACTGTGCTGCCCACATCTGGTGCTGACCTACATCTGTTGTAATTATCAAATCATCAGAATTGAAGCCTGAATATGCTGCGTACTCTGGAGTTTTTGAAATTATTTCGCGAGGATTTGCAAGCTTTTCACCCTTTGGGCGGCCGCAATCAATTGATGTATTTTCTTTCTTAAGCTTCTGGATTTTTTTGAGCCAAGATTCATCGGCTTTAATATTCTTTTCTGCAATAAGTTGAGCAATCACAGGGAAAACAGATTCAACATCTGCAACAACAGAAACTTCTGATTCAAGAATTTTATCTACCTCGGCGGCATCAACATCAATGTGAACAATTTTGGCATCCGGACAAAACTTGCTTACAAGACCTGTAGCACGATCATCAAAACGAACCCCAGCTGCAATAACTAAATCTGAATCATGAACGGCGGTATTTGCTGCAAAGCTTCCATGCATACCAATCATACCTGTAAACAAAGGAGAATCATTTGGAATACAACCAAGTCCCATAAGACTTGTTACAACCGGCAGCGGATAATTATTCAAAAAGTTCTGGATGCCTGTTGCAGCCTGCGCAGAATTACAGCCACCCCCGCAGAAAAGAACAGGTCGTTTTGATTTTGAAAGAAGCTGGGCAATTGTTCCCATTTTTTCGGCATATTCATCGATTGGTGTATGAAAACGAATATCATGTACACGGATTTTTGAAATATCAGGCCATTCTTTAAACTCACATTCCTTAAGCTGAACGTCGCGAGGAATATCAATAAGAACAGGACCTGGTCTGCCATTTAGAGCAATTTCAAAAGCACGAGGAATTGCTTCGAGCAGTTCTTCCGGCGATTTTACAAGAATAGAATGCTTTGTAATAGGAAACGAAAGTCCAAAGGTGTCTGCTTCCTGAAAAGCGTCGGTACCAATCTGAGTTGTATTTACCTGACCTGTAATTGCAATAATTGGAACAGAGTCGGCACGGGCATCGGCAATTGAAGTAAGAAGGTTCATAGCACCTGGCCCACTAGTTGCCATACAAACAGCAACATTACCGGTAGAACGCGCAATTCCCTGAGCAATAAAACCCGCAGCCTGTTCGTGGCGCACCAAGACGTGACGGATTTTTGATTTGTTCAATTCATCATACAAAGGCAGAATCATTCCACCTGGAATACCTGCAACTGTTTCAATTCCGTACATCTCAAGCAACTTAACAATAATCTGTGCGCCAGTTTGTTTCATATGTTCTCCTGTGTAAGACCGCAGGCGGCCGTTGTTCTATATATAATAGAAAATACTATCATATTTTTAACTAGGATTCAATAAAGGTGATTTTTATAATTGCAACTAAAGAATCGCGAAAGACGTATTGTAAAATCAATTTGAAAACAAAGTTGCGGAGCGTAGGGGCGGCTGCAAACTGCTTCTAGGCTTGCCGAGCGTAGCGAGAGAAATATTTCCTTGCAAGCCTAGCCGCAGTTTGTAGACGAACCTACGCGGGAGCAGATTTGTTTTCTATTTATAGCAATTCGGCTGAGAGCGATTTCTTTTTACCTATAATCATTTCCTTTTTATTTTTCGAATTTATCTTGTAAATCAATAAATAAACTGTTATATTTATAAGGATGTTAAAAATGAGTTTGTTTATTCTGCTCTCTATTGTCCTCTCCATTATTTCAATGCCTATAATCATTCATTTTTGCAACAAGTTTAACCTTTATGATTATCAGGATGCACGAAAGGTTCATACAGGAAACATTTCGCGACTTGGTGGCGTTGGAATTACTTTTGCCTTTACAATATCAGCTGCACTCTACCTCATTTTTAATTCACAACTAAGCACAAACAAAAGTCTTCCTATTTTAATTGCAGGACTTACAATTTTTGTATTCGGACTTCTTGATGATATTTTGACGCTTCCGGCTCTTGCCAAACTCATTGTTCAACTGG
>JAFZWX010000237.1 GCA_017617145.1 Treponema sp.
GGTCCCTGAGGCTCTCGAAGGACCCCAAAATGATTCAGCTCTAAAAACTGCCATTATCAAAGGCCTTAAAAACGATGCAGCAAATACAACAAAGGAACTTTTAAAAACAGAAGAATCTCTTTCTATAATAAACAATCACCTTATACCAGGGCTTGATTATGTAGGAAAGCGCTTTGAACAGAAAACTATGTACCTGCCGCAGTTGTTGATGGCTGCAGAAGCTGCTAAAGCGGCATTTGCAGAAATACGCGATTATATGGAAAAGTCAGGAAAGAAAGGCGCACCAAAAGGAAAAGTTATTATTGCAACAGTAAAGGGCGATATTCACGATATTGGAAAGAATATTGTAAAAGTTCTTCTGCAGAATTACGACTTTGATGTTATTGATTTAGGAAAAGACGTACCGCCGGAAACTGTTGTTGCTGCCTGCAAAAAAGACAAGATCAAGCTGGTTGGGCTTTCTGCACTTATGACAACTACAGTTGCGGCTATGGAAGATACAATCAAGCTGCTGCGCAAGGAATGTCCATGGGCTAAGGTTTGCGTTGGCGGGGCGGTTATGACACAGGAATATGCAGACAAGATTGGCGCGGACTTCTATGGCAAGGACGCGATGGATACAGTCAGATATGCATTAGATTTATTCAGCAAGGAATAAAGAAAATACGCTCCCGTACACTCGTGTGCGAAACTTGCAGGGCGAAAAGGGAGCAAGTTCCGCCCGCGAGTGTACTCCGCGCATTTTCTTTATTCAATTACTTTATATAAGTCCATTACATCTTTTACTATATAATCTGCCCCAGCGTCTTCAAGTTCGGTACGGGATCCGTAGCCGAATAAAACTCCACAAGATTTAAGGCCGTTTTGTTGGGCGCCTTCTATGTCGTGGTGGCGGTCGCCTACCATTAAGACGCGTTCTTTATCACTTTCACTTAAGCCACATCGCTGCAAAGCGTAGGAAATTACTTCGGATTTTTTGCTGCGAGATTCGTCCATGAGGCTGCCGCAGACAAAATCAAAATATTTTGAAAGACCAAAATGGTCAATGATTTTTATGGAATATTCTTCGGGTTTTGAAGTGGCTACTACAAGGTGTTTACCATTCGCTTTCAGCGTCTGTAAAAGCTCTGGGATTCCGGGATAGACACTGTTTTCGTACAAGCCTTTTGTGGCAAAGTATTCACGGTATTTGGCCACGGCTTCCATTACTTTTTCTTTTGGAAAGCCTAAGATTGTTTCAAAACTGTACGGAAGCGGCGGGCCTATGAGATTACATAATTCTTCGTAAGACGGAATCTCACGACCAAAATATTTTAGTGCGTGAATAAAGGAATTTGTTATTCCCTTAGCTGGGTCGGTAAGAGTTCCGTCTAGGTCGAAGAAGATGTGGGTAAACATTAATCTCTCCATATGTGAGATTGTCGGGTCAAGCCCGACAATGACACGCGCAACTTTTTAAAACTTGCCGCCGCCTAGGGTGAAGTTTATCTGCATAGAAACTACCGGTGATTTCTTCCAGTCGGCTACTGTTATATATGGACCGAAGCCCATTGAAGCATTATCGTTGAAAGCATAATTAAGTGAAACTGAAAAAATTCCGCGTGGAGAAGCCTTTAGAGATTCTATCGCTTGATTAATTCCAGCCCTCAATTCATCACCTGAACCAGGAGAGGCTATATTAAGGATAGATACAGTATTATTTATTTCAGAACCATTCGGATCTATAAGTGCAGGCTTTGTAAAGTTAGCAAGTCCGAAAATTGAAAGCGATAAATCCTTGTTTCCAAAAAGCTTCGAAAAACCAAGGGACAAAGCAAGATTATGACCTTTTGTTCCGTACTCAGACATAACAAGATTCATATTATTCATATAGAACATACAATCCTTTAAAGTCGAAGCATCAAAATCATTGCCGTCATAATAATACTGTGCAAGCAGCGAAATATTCGGGTCGCTCCAGCTTCTCATAAAACCTGCAGTGGCTTTGAATACACTCTTCTTGTCATCAAAACTCTGATTTTCAATCCATTCACGGTCGCTTCCGTACTGGTAAACTGCTTCGCCAAACAAAGCCCATTTTTTAATGCTGCCTGAAGCAGTGAGCATTGCACGAGGAGCTGTGTTGTATTTATAAAAAGCACCTGCCCCCAGTTCCCAGCCACCTGTAACAAATTCACCCTTTATTGCAAGAGCAGTATCGCGTGCTTGCCAGGTTCCTTTATCCGGGATTACATAAAACCATAGGTTATTCATTGTTCCTGGAATATTTATAAGTGCACGAAGGTTTAAGCTTCCGTCTACCTGTTCATCACGGTGTTCAGGATCTATGGAAGAAGTATTAATCATGTCGCTTACAGGACTGTAAAAAAGTCCGGTTCCCCATGTAACGGTGTGAAGTCCAAAACGGAATGAAGCATAATCACCGGCATTAAAGTCGGTAAACATTTCTTTTACCTGTAAAACATTTCCGCTAAAAGGATAATTCATATTAAAGCGTGAGAACAAACGCAAATCCTGATTCGGGCGGGCATCAATAGTTATGCTTGAACCAAGAGATGGGGTAAGAGTTGTGGCTTCGAGGTTGTCTATAAATTCAGTATCTTCTTTATAAACAACTGTAGAAAGCGATGCCGAAGCAGAAAGACTTCCACCAATCTTTACGCTGCCGTTGTCAAAAAGGATGCCCTTACTAAGATCGGTTTTAGCCGAAACATCTTCGACCTCTTCAATCAGAAAATCATCATCACCAAAAAAGTCGTCGTCGCTGCCAAAAAGGTCATCGTCGGATTGGGCGGTTATAGTTCCGATAGTAAATAATAAAACTAAGATAAATAAAAATGTTTTCTTCATAATTTATTCCTTCCAATACAGGGAATAGTAAACAGGGGATAGGGAATAGTCTCCGTAAATATGCGAATCGGGGGCGTTACGGGGGTGTCCCCCGTTAGAAGGGGTAGGACGCAACGAAGTGCGGCCGAGGGGAAGACTTTCCCCCAGTTATTTACTATTTACTATCCCCTATTCCCTAATTAAGTCCTTCAAGATATGCTTTTGTAAAAATACGATCTGGCAAAGTATCAAAAGTCAAATCGGAAATAATCTGAGTTGTATTTTCGCCAGGGTTTAATTCATCGCGAACAATTACCTGAGTTGGAACATAGCCGGTTGGAACCTTTGCATATTTTGGACAAAGTGTTGTGCGCATAAGACGATCTGAACCGGAAAAATCTTCGTACTTAAGAACCAAATTCATATCTTTGCGAACATAATATTTTGTCTTTGCATAAGAAGGCTCGTTTGTTTTGGCAGTTACTGTAATAATGTAAACTTCCTGTTTACCAAGTACTCCATCTTCAAAGCCTGTAATATCATAATTAATACGCCAGGAATTTTCATCCTGCTCAATATCATCAAGCTTTACATCTGAGTTTCCAATTGATTCCTTAATAGAAGTATGTGTAAACTTTCGGCTTATAGGATCGTAAGCCCAGATATTGTCACCGTCGCGCAAAAATCCGTTACCTTTGTCGGCATCAGGGAAAAGCTGAACGAGTGTCATGAGTTTTTTGTCTGTACGTTCAAAGATTTTGTACTGAACGCTTTCTTTTGGTTTACCAGGCTTTTCTATCTGAAACGAAACTGTTGCAGAATAATCGCCGTGATATGCAAGAACATCGTCTGTTGCTTCAAGAATTGTATATGCCTTTTCTACATTTGCAGCAGAAACCTGGGCAAAGAGGCCTGCGGCAAGAACGAGCGACAGGCTCAAAGTTGTAATTATTTTTTTCATAAGTTCCTCCTACTTTATTGTCCTGAGCGCTTCGGCTGGGCTTAAGGCGGCGGCTTTTTTGGCACTACCACGAACAGCCAGCGAAGTTAATACAATAAGCAGAACATATTGAAGTATAACAGTTCCAACCGAAACTGTGAATGAAAAATGTCCTTTCTGTAAGAACAAAGACAAGGCTTCGTTAGAAATTGGAATAAGGTGAATAATTCCCATTGCAATTACAGCAAGGATAAGTCCAAGAATTGCACCTATTACACAAAGCACAACTGCTTCGGTAGTAAAGACTTTTTTAGTATCTTTACCAGTCATCCCAAGAGCACGCATTGTTCCAATTTCGCGGATACGCTCGTACAAAACCATTCTGTAAGTATTAGCAACGCCTATCATAACAATAAGCAGAATTACAAGAAGAATTGTAGTTGCGACAATGTGAACAATATTCATAACAGTTTTAATCTGCGGAATTTCATCATACAGAGTTTCAATTCCGTACATTACACCTTTCCATTCATTATCAGGGTTACGGGTATCAAGCTGTTTTTCAATTCCTTTACCAACATTTGTAGGATTTGTTTTCATTGCAATAGCTCGGCTTGTGACATTAATTTCAGGGTTTATATCAGCATCCTGTTTAATTCTTGCTTCAAGAGCAATTGCTGCTTTTGTCTGTTTGTTGTTGTCGCGTAGATAAAGCGAGAACATTGAATATCCGCCTTCAGGCATTTCTACAATTGCATTCAAGTCATCAATATCGCAGTAGCCCTGCATTGTATTTATAAAGCTGTTTGACTTCATAATACCCATGATTTTCATGTCGGCAACGGTGTTCTGACCATAGACTGTAGTGCTTGAATATATAACCTCATCGCCTACTTCAAGGTTCAAAGTTTTTGCAGTTTTATCGCTGATGATAAGACCGTTTTTCATATTCAAATCTATACCGCCGCTTACAAACTGCATGGAATCGACAAGCTGTTTTTCTTCAAGATCGCGTCCGTAAATCTGAACGACAGCTCTTTTTCCATTAAAGATTATCTGACCGCCGGACATTGTGTAGCATGAATAGTAATCATATTTGATATTCAACTCATCAACTACATTTTTTACATAGTTTCTGTCGCGTACAATATTTACAATCTGAGGCTTTCCGTTTTCTGTAGAAGGAGGAAGCCATTCCAAACCCTGGCAGATTACATTTCCTCCAACAAGCTGGGTAATCTGGTTTTCTAGATTACGAACCATTCCTGTTGTAAGACCATCTATTGCGGTTACTACAAAAAATCCAAAAGCTATGGCAGCAACTAAAACTGCATTTCTTCTTTTTTGTCTTGTAAGATTTTTAAGCGAAAAATTAATTGAGCTTTTCATTAGTCGCCTCCGTGATTCAATGCTTTAAGCGGTGTAATTTTAAGTGCCGATTTTACAGGGCTA
>JAFZWX010000238.1 GCA_017617145.1 Treponema sp.
AAGTACGGAAATAAGGTTCAAGATGTCATCACGATAGTCGCGCTCTTCGCCAGACACAGGCTTTGAATAGCCAAACGGAAAATAAACATTCAGTTTGCCATCGTTGTAACGGATGCCGACAAACTCGTCCTCTTGCTTGCGTCCATAGACGCAAACATCGCTAAGTTTCGGACGAGAATGTTTCGGTTCCAGATTAGTCATTTACATCCGGAGAATCATTCTGAGAGGAGCCTTCAGGCGTAACCGAAGCATCTTTTTGCAATTTACTTATGCGTTCGTCTTTAAAGACCTTGAATCCATCTTTGTTGAATTTTTCAACAAGTTCTTCCAATGTCTTGATTTCACCAAATTGTGTTTTCCTATCGAACTTGAAAGCGTCATCCCAAAGGTACTTGAGCACCTTCTCGGCGAAATTATCCGACGGAGTAAAGAACCATCCTCCAAGACGTTTATCTTCCATACTAGACAAGCCGTTAGCCTGCGCGGAATCCATGATGACTTCGTTTATCGCCTTGCGGAAATCTCCCCATTGAACATTCGTATCAACAGTTTCTTCGCCAGTTTCTGATTTTCGGACCATTTTTATTGTTTGCTCGTACTGGTCAGCAGATTCGCCAGAATCTTTCAATTCGTTCGGGACCTGTTTCATCTCCCAGCGACGTTGGAAAGCATTGTCAAGGGTGAACACATTTTGGTCGCTAGTGTTCATCGTTGCATAGATGGAAAGATTCGGCGGGAGACGGATTTGAGTATTTTCGGAAATGATTAATTTTTTTCCAGTTCGTAGAGTAACAGCCAACATTCCAAAAGATGTTGCTCCATCTAATTCAGCTTTTTTTGTTTCTATGCAAGGATCATGTTGCGGATCTTCACTTCCATCCTGCTTTTCAGATTCAAAAGTTTTAATATTACGAATATAATCGCAGATATTTTGATTCTCTATGGAATAATTACTCCAGCCTGCACAATATTCATTTTCACCGAATCCCGGTTCCTTCGGTTCTTTCCCTGGTTCAATTCTATCTAAAAGTTGAAATAAATCGCCAAAAATAGCCGATGCATTTCCACGATTAATTTCTTCAATGATTAGGAAGAAATCCTTATTGGGATTCAAATAAGCCCTTCTCAAAATTTTTGCAAAAGGACCAGGGGTAAACTTGTAAGAAACTCGTTCTCCCGGAATAACAACAGGAAGTATTTGACCCACAAAATCGGCATTCGTATAATCAGGATGAAATACGACCCTAGAAACTCTCCACTCACGTTCTTTTTTGCTTTTTACTTTAGAATTTATCTTAGAATCAATTTCGAAACTTTTCCCACTACCAGGGACACCGTAGTAGATGATTTGAGATGAAGTGAAAGGATCAAAACTTTGTGTAGGTTTTGCTTCAGATATAATTTCTACAAGTTCACCAATGTCATTTTTAAATATAGAATCATCAGTAAGTTTAACATATAGGCATATATCTTCTTCTGAATCTAAAATTTCTTTTGTTTTAGCATTGCTATAAGGTTTGTTAGGAATCGTTTCTTCAGCATTGCACAAATGCCACTTGTTTTTTGTTTTAATCGTTAATTCTATTTTTTCACGATACAAATCGAATCTATCGTTATAGAAGCACGCAAAGAGCGTGTCATCATCGAGAGCGATAATGCAGCCATTTAAAATAATTACTCTAGTACCATTACTATCAACAACAATTTGCAATTTCCTTTCACATGCGTAATCTTCTAAATCTTGCTGCCATGGAGAGCAACCATCTTTATGTGGCATATCATCCAAAAATTTATCATAATGGTTAAGAGCGGTAACAGGTCTTCCACTCTGATCATTTTCATTTATTTGGTTGAAACCATTTATTTGTTTTATGCGTTTGTATTCTTTTTTATATCCAGCGGGATTTACATACCTAAACAGATTTCCTATTTCATTGTTAGGCAAACGTTTGTCTAACCAGGACTCGCACACATCAACACAATGAGGCTTAAAATCAGCTCTTTGAGCCGTACAGTGAATAACTAGATAAAGGGAGAAAACCTTTTTTACTTGATCTTCGTTTAGTTCGTCAAAAATTAGGTCTTTTTGCTTCAAAAAAACAGGATTATCTTCAAAATCAAGAATCGCCAAAAATTCATTTATTTTTTTCTTTACTGTTTCAGACTCCCATTTTAGAGAATCTATAGCATTTTGGCTATAAGAATTTTTTAATTGCGCCAAAAAATCTGAATAAGCAGAAGACTTTTCAGTAACATTTGAAAAACGACTTAACCAAAGAAACAGTAATGCATACTTATTATCATCCGCTCCAAGATAATCTGTGCTATTGGCGAAACTATCATAAGCCTCATTCACCACGCCAATACAGCGTTTTTTACATTCTAATAGTGCAGGAAATCTTGATGGGAAAGGAATTGGATTCTCCGAGTTTTTCGATGCGCTAACCGAATTTGTACTAAAAAAATTGCTTCCAACATTAAAATCTTTACTATTCCCATATATTGAAAATAGATCTTTTGTATAAAAAGGGTTTGTTTCTTGAGAATTTGAAAGTCGAACAACATTAGCAACACACAATATGAAATTGATTTTATCCTCTCGATTTTCAGTATCACAGGAATGCCCGAATTTTTTTGCAAACTCATCCATAGCAAAAAAATACTTCATTATGCTAACAAACTGAATCCGTCCCTGCTTCTGAAAATTCTTTCCTGAGTATAAATAACTCATTTGAAAGAAAAGGCTGATTATAGAATTTTTAGACAAATACATAAACTATCCCTCCTTTAAAATTTCGGTCAATGTTTTCGCGACAACTCATCCGAGTATCGGCGGAACAGCATTACCAATGACCTTATATCTCGATTGCAAAGGAATTTTGCTAAAATCAAAATTATCAGGGAAAGACTGAATTCTTGCGATTTCACGAACGGTAAAGCGTCTATTTTCAATCGGATGTGTTATTCCGCAGTTTTCAGGCTGAGACGAGGCTGTAATCGTTCCGTTGATTTCGCCAAAAGCAAACCTTCTAAAAAATTTGGGCGAATGATATTTCTTAGGATCATCATAAATTTTCTTAAAGCGAGGCGTTAAATCCTCTGGAGGAATATCCTTCCATGATTTTCCTACACGATAGCTTTCCGGCATCTTGTCGAAATCAAATTCTTTCTTGAAGAAATTTAATGCTTTTACCCCATGTGCGCACGGGCCAATTTTCTCAATCATATTTTGAGTTGCTTTTGTGTATTCCCAATAATCTTCTTTAGGAACATCCTTCAAGATAGAGCCAAGAAGCAATTTTTCTTGCTTACCAAAAGACTCGGAGGGGATGTTTTCTTTTTGAACAAGCTCTTTTATTTTTTCAAAGTCAAACGATCCGATTTTTTTATCAACACCAACAATCAACACACGATATCTTTTTTGTGGAACACCGTAATCGCTCGCGCAAACTAGTTGCATTGAAACATTGTAGCCAAGTTTTTCCATTCGCGCTTTAATTTCGTTTGGAACAGTTGTCTTTCCATCCGGCATTTTAGATGAAAGAATCCCTCGAACATTTTCGAACAAAAATGCCTTGGGCTTTTTCTTTTGGGAAATCTTATACTTTAGGATTCTTTCGCATTCCTCAAACAATGTGCCACGGCCATTTTTATCATTTACGCCTTTACGGTTTCCTGCGTTAGAAAAAGGCTGACAAGGGAATCCGGCAATCATAATGTCAAAATCAGGGAATTCCTCGTCCTCTATTTCACGAACATCCTTGCATATTGATTTTGCAGAGTCTTTTACAAGCAAAGCGTTGCTGTTGTAGCAGTTTACCGCATCGGAATCAAAATCATTTGCGAAAACGACATCAGTATTTAGACGCTTGTATTCTTTCCCTGAGAAAGAAAAACCACCAAGAAAACCCAAGTCTAATCCGCCGCATCCAGAGAATAAAGACAGAACTTTTATTTTCTTTTGCGTTTGCTTTTTTGATGTCGGCACCTTTCGCTCCGTGTTGAAGTGATTGAGAATCACTCCAATTCAGGAGTCGTATCGGAGACTTTCAGACAGCGGACAAAGCAACGAACGAAAGACCGTACACTACGGCCTTTGCAAAATCGCCCAAAAGCACCCAATGCGGGCGCAATTTTGGCGCACTTCGTTTACCCTGTTTTCGCAGATTGAAATTGTCTAGATTCCGACTACAAAACAAGAGCAAAACCCAAGTTTATTCAAGGGCCCTGCTCCTGCAACGAATCAATAGAAAAAGGGGCAATGAGTCGTTGCATTCATTGTAGTCGAGGCTCTAGACTGCCCATCAGCAAATAAATGCAAACAACTCACGCCCCATAAAGGTCGCATAGCCAAAATTGACAAACCAAAGGTTCGCCATAGGCCAAACGATACGGCACTTGCATACCGCAGACGTGAGCGTCCGCCTTATTCACAGCTGATTGAATTGTCTAGATTCCGGCTACGTGAATAAGAGCAAAGCTCTTAAAAAATCCAAGCGACCACCACCAGCACATTCATGCCAACAGCAGCCTATGTCAATGGGAAATATAGATTTTTCCGCTGTCAAAAGGTGTCGCTGCAACCGTGAGGCAAGAAAAAAGCGCAAAAATGCCGATTTTGACCGGCTACGGGGGTCGATTTTCCTCAAAAATGCCGAATTTTCGCAATTTTTGCCGATTGTCATAATATGACAGTTGAAGAATGTATATTTGTCCGTGACTAGAAAAAGACCCGCAATTTTATGCTTGTTTGCGGGAAGGAGCGTAAAATGAAGAAAAAGACAGGAAAAGAAATAGGGCTCTATCAAGCTCAGAGCAATGGGTACAAGAATCTTGTAACGCAAATAGGCTCATTGCTGGCTGAAAGCCGAAAACAGGTGTTTCAAGTGGTGAACACTACTCTCGTAAGAACCTATTGGCAAATAGGTCGTCATATTGTAGAATATGAACAAGGAGGCAATGCGAAAGCCCAATATGGGACAGAACTGTTGGATAAGCTTGCTAAAGACCTGACCGCGCAATATGGAAAGGGCTTCAGCCGTTCGAATTTGTTCCAAGTGAGACTTTTTTACATGAAGTTCCCAAAAATCCAAACACTGTCTGGAAAATTGAGCTGGAGTCATTATACGGAAATCATCAAGGCGGATTCCGATTTGGAAATTGGCTTTTATACGAAACAATGTGAAAATGAGAACTGGAGCGTCAGAGAACTCAAACGTCAGATGAAAAGTCTGCTGTTCCATAGGATTGCTTTGAGCAAGGACAAAAAGGGTGTACTGAAAATAAGCAAGCAAGGAGTCCAAACGCAAAAGCCTGAAGATATAGTAAAGGACCCCTACGTTCTGGAATTTCTTGGCGTAAACGAAGAACAGAAATATCTTGAAGGAGATATTGAGGAAAAGGTTGTAGCCAACTTGCAAACTTTCTTGTTGGAATTTGGTAAAGGGTTCGCTTTTATCGGGCGGCAGTACAAGATGCAAATTGGGGCCAGACAGTTCAAAGTAGATTTGGTGTTCTACAATTACAATCTCAAGTGCTTTGTCCTTATTGATTTAAAACGCGGTGAAATCGAGCATTACGACGTGGGGCAGATGAATATGTACCTGAATTTTTTCAAAAAAGAAGTTTGCGCCCAAGACGACAATCCGCCTATTGGAATCGTACTCGGAGCCTACAAAGACCAGTTACTGATGGAATACGCGATGCAGGGGATAGAGAATAATCTGTTCGTAAGCAAGTACCAACTTTATCTCCCTAAGCGCGAGGAATTGCAGGGCGAACTCGAAAGACTTCTTTCAAAAAAATGAGCGATTCTCAATGCATTTTCCGAAAAAGAACTTGAAAAAAGCCAATCTGTGAGAAAAATCGGAAATTCCGATTTTTCTACAAGCCCCACGAACTGTCAAGGAATACTTGACAGTTCGAAGTTCGCGTCGAAAACGAGACCGTCTGGCTTACGCAGGCGCAGATGGCGGAACTTTTCGGAACAGCGCCCCAAAACATCACGATTCATATCAAGAATATATACGAAGAGGGAGAATTGTTCAAGGTTGCAACTTGTAAGGATTTTTTACAAGTTGCTCGCGAAGGAAACAGAAATGTCAAACGAAATTACAAATACTACAACCTCGACGTCATCATTTCTGTAGGGTATCGCGTAAAATCAATCCAAGGAACTCGTTTTCGGCAATGGGCTCTTCAGATTCTCAAAAATCATATGCTGAAAGGCTACAGCATCAACCGACGGCTACTCGAAAGCCAATCTCTTCCCGCAGAGATTGTTCATGTTCAACAGCAGTTGATTGAAAAACAGGGCTCGGAAATCGAAAATATCAAGCACTCCGTTGACACCCGGCTCTCTGCTGTCGAACAGCGTGTAGATTTTTTCGTCAATACG
>JAFZWX010000239.1 GCA_017617145.1 Treponema sp.
TAATAAATCAAATGCCTTTCTTCTAAACTTGTCCATTTTGTGTCATTCCTTCAAGTTTATTTTAGCCCAAAAGTGCAGTTTCTTCAAGTTTTTTATTGCAAAAAAGTGCAGTTCCTTCAAGTTTTTATTATGCATTTGGAGCAGGCGGGAACGCCTTGTGAGATAAAAAATCAAAAATTTTGCACAAAATATCACAAAATGATAGACGCGGCACCTATATTTATATACGTAAACTTTTGAAGGAGAAAAATATATGAGTAGATCACTTGGCCGCAGATTCAGAAATCCTGGTAGAAGAGGAGATTCTTCTATTACTTACACAAAGGATGAACCTTATGCTATTTGTTATTATCTTTATGTGCTTTTTCAAAACACAAGCAACAATTCTATGATTTCTGATTATTATGAAGGAATCAATGCTTTTATTGACCAGACAGAAAAGCTTAAAAAAACAGACCGTCTTAAAAATGTATTGGCTTTGGAAATAAAAAAACTGGAACATCAAAAGTGTTTAACTCCTCTTTCGGAACCTGCAACTGCAGATATGTGTTTTGATGACTGCGAAATTCTTTATTGCTATGAACAGGACAGAAAAATTGACCGCGGAATAAGATATAACAATACCATAACTCAGGTTTTGATTGATATTAACAGAGTCTTGTATGCATCTTCGGAAAATATTTTTTCACAGTTGATAAACACCGTAATTTTTTCTAACTCCGAAGACTTTAAGCTTTGTTCAGAACTCAAGCTCTCCAAAAATATGGAAAAGGCTGTATTCGATATTTCAAAAACACAGTTCCTTGTAGACCAGGTTCAGCTCACAAAAGATGAAGCTCGTCTTATTCTGCTTATGTGCCGATTCCACCTTAACAGAGACTTGAATCGTATACAGAATAATTTTGGTAATGAAATTCGTAACTGTTATGCCGATATGCTTGGTATTCCGTCAAAGGATTTTTCTGCAATGCTCAGAAGTGACCAGAAAATTAAAACCTTTGATTTTATTGATAATGACCTTGACTATAACTGCTCGCTTGATGAATGTATCGAAAACGAAAGCATAGAGCCTTACTTCAGCGATCTTCTTAAACCTATTGATTGCGACAAAGCTTATGCTCTTGATTCTTTTTCTGTTAAGCAGGATTCGCTTGAAATCTGTACCGATTTGTTGAAGGGTAATAATCCTGTTTCTATTCTTTTTTACGGAAAACCTGGCAGCGGAAAGACAGAGCTTGCAAAAGCAGTGTGCAAAAACACCGGCAAAAAGGTTTTTATTTTTAAGAATGAAGCCGAAACAGAAGGTCGTCCTATTCTTGGCCGCCTGGTATGTCTTCTTTCTATGGACCGCAACGATTCCATTTTGATTGTTGATGAAGCAGACTCCCTCATTAAAACTCTGGACTTTTCGTTCTTTGGACCAATTCCAACAAAAACAAAGGGCACTATAAACAAGATGCTCGAAAACAACCGTGATAAAGTTATTTACATCATAAATCATCAGCAGCAGATTGACGAATCTACCCGCCGCCGCTTTACATTCAGTCTTAAGTTTGAAGCTATGCCGGCTGCACAATTGCGCTCAATTGCAAAATCAAAAATTGCGCCAATGGAGCTTTCGGATAATACCAAGGACCAGATTCTTCAGATGTTTGATAAATACAAGCTTACCGGCCAGAGCGTAGACAACATTGTAAAAACAATTGAAGGCATGGAATGTAAGGAAGAAGAAACTTTGCTCCGTAAAGTTCAGATTGTTATGAAAGAAAACTCCCTGCTTTTGAACGGAAAATCAAAAATGCGCGACACGGTAAAAGCAGAATATGACCCTAAGGTTTTGAACGCCAGCATGGACCCACTAAAAATTGTGGAAATGGTTCAAAATGCCGCCAAGTTTGCAGAAAAGGAAAAGAGTGTCGAAAGCGGAGTCAGGATGCTCTTTTACGGACTTAGCGGAACCGGTAAAACAGAGCTTGCCCGCTACATTTCGGAACAACTTGGAAAACAAATTATCCTTAAGCGTGCCAGCGACATCCTCAGCTGCTGGGTTGGCGAAAACGAACAGAACATCCGCGACGCCTTTGCCGAAGCCGAAGCTTCCGACGCAATCCTTTTGTTTGACGAAGCCGACACCTTCTTTTACAACCGCAACCAGGCCCAAAGAAGCTGGGAACGTTCAACCGTAAATGAGTTCCTTACTCAAATGGAAGAATTTTCGGGTATCTTAATCTGCACTACAAACCTCCGCAACATCATGGACCCTGCAATGCAGCGCCGCTTCCACATTATGGTCGAGTTCAAGCCAATGAAGTTTGACGGCATCAAAACAATGCTGGAACGCTACTTCCCGGCTTATCATCTTTCGAACAAAGAAATTGATGAACTGGAAGACAGCGAAAGCGTAACCCCGGGAGACTTTGGTGCTCTTTCAAGCCGCATACGATTTATGAATCAGGATGATATTAACTCTTCTTACATTCTTGAAGAACTCAAGAAAATGCAGGTGGAGAAGAAGAATCAGTGGCAGGAAGAAGGCAATAACAGGCGCGGGAAGATTGGGTTTAGTGCGTAGGGACCCTAACATAAAAAGTACCGCTACCACTTCCCTGCTTTTTTATTTTTCCAGAATCACAAAGCTGCTTAAGTGCTTTTTCTATAGTCTGGCGGGCTAAAGACGGGCACTCTTCCTGGATGTCACTTTTGGTGAATTTCCCAAGACGTGTGCTTGTTACTTTTTCAACCATTTCGAGGGCAGAAATCTTGTCATCAATAAGATTAAGACGTTCTTCAAAATCGCGGTAAGCAGAAAGAATAATTCCCAAAAGATATTTCACAAAAGGTGAGTTGTCATTTTTGCCTTCGTTCCATTTTTCTGAGCTTTGTTCAAGAACATCATAATATGTGTCTTTGGTTTTTTCGATTTTCTTTTCAAGACTTATGTATTTGCAGACAACAAAGCCGGAACGATAAAGCAGAAGCGTTGTAAGAAGTCTGGACATACGGCCATTACCATCATTAAACGGATGGATGCACAAAAAATCTTTTATAAAATTTATTATAAGTAGAAGTGGATCAATTTCGGCCCGATTTATTGCATTATTAAAAGTGTCACAAAGTTCCTGCATTGCATTTGGAGTTTCAACAGGAGAAAGCGGAGTAAAAAGAGTTTTAGAGCTTCCATCATTCATAGTGGCTACAATATAATTCTGGGAATTTTTGAACTTTCCGCCAAAATCAGGATTCGCATACTGATACAAATTTTTATGAAGCTGAAGAATAAAATTTGGCGTAATTGGAATATATTCGTAGTTTTCGTGAACAATATTCAGAACATCTCTGTAGCCCATGATTTCTTTTTCGTCACGATTGCGAGGAGTTGTCTTGTCCTGTACAAGCTGCTTAATTCGAGTATTTGTAGAAACAATGCCTTCGATTTTATTTGAACTTTCAGTACTCTGTATCTTTGCAATTTCGACAAGTTTTTCGAGTTTGTCTTTTTTTTGCCGTACAAATAATTCCTGACGTCCTTTGTATTCATGGATTTTTGCAATGTATCCAAGAATTTCTGTATCAATTTTACAATTCGAAAGCTTTGAATAATCGAAACTGCGCATCTCCTACAAATCTCCTTTCTCTCCTATTTTAATACCATAAATAGGAGATGTCAATAAAATGTAGGAGAGGAAATCTATTCCTTTATCGCGGTGCTGCATGGACAGAAAACGCATTCCGTCTTTCAATACGTTTTTCCTTACACCATTCCGAATAAGCTTCAAAAGCTTCATCGCGTAAATGACTATTGTGAGGGCCAAAGGCCTGGCGTATTGTAAACTCTGGCGTAACTTCTATGCAGATTTTGTATTTGCCCTGGTGCATGGCATAAACAATTGTAGCACGTCGCTCTTTTACAGCTTCTTTATAACCCCAGCCTACGCAGTTACTCATTTCGCTGCCAATTACCTTGAGTGTGTAACTGTCTTTGGCAACAAAGAAACAATAACGCTCTTCATCTGAAACTGGGACCATGTCACCTTCGGAATTTTTCTTGAAGTTTGGGCCTGCCTTATATTCAAGATCAAGAAATTGTTTTTCAAGATCAAAGGTAACGTTAGTATCCTTTTCCTTTTGCCAGAATGAAGCTTCCCTATCCCGCCGGCGTTCCTCTGCCAGTTCATTATTCCGTCGTAAAAGAAAATCATGTGTGTATTTGTTAAATCCTTCGCTGAGAATTTCTTTTTTTTCTCGCTCAGTTAGTTGTTCTGAACATCCAATATACATCTGCATTCCATCAGTTATATAAAGATTTTGAACAGACTCATCTACTAAATAATTTACAGTTCGGTCCAGCGAATTCCATAATGTTTTTTCATTTGTAATAGCAAGCATATCCTGTGCAAAATGTTTGAGGGGTTCTTGAACAGCATACCTTATATCGCCATTATTGCAGGAAATCATATAATACTTAAAAAATGCATACCACTTAGAATTTGCACTTTTCATTAAAAGATTCACATCGGTAATACCAAGATCTTTTGCAGCCGCATAGCTTATAATTCCCTGAGGAAATTTCTGATACAGTTTTCTTACACTCTTTGAAGGCCTTATTCCAAGACAGGCAAACATTTCGTTCTCGGCATTTGGAGTATCGCCAGAAGAAAGCGAAGTAAAATCGGCATCATAAGGATTCAAACCCCAGTGCTGGCAGATAATAAAAAAATTAATATTGAACGGGCAAAGCATATAGCCAAGTACCAGTGAAAATCCTTTAAGCGAAGAAGCAACTGAAGGCTTAATACCAAACTGATTTTTATACTCTTCCCCCATTGCATCAATAATCTGATCTGTAATTTCTTTACAAAGAACACCAGAAATCTCTTCGCGTTCACAAGTTTCTTTGCCATTTTTGTAAAGTTTCTTTTTGTTCAGATTAACTTCAAATTGATTTTCCAAAAGCCGGCGGTAATCAGTAGCAACAACCTGCGATTTTATGTGAACATTAAAAATATTATCCTTTCGCGAAACATCAAAGCCATAAGAGAACTCACTGTTATCTGGTGTAAACGGACCTGCATAAAGCTTTTTGCATTCGGTCTTAAGAACATTCTGAGAAAACGCAATTATGTTTTCCCAACGATGACAAGCTCGGCACCATACCTTCATATTTTTCGTATCAACAATGGTCGGAAAAGTCGAAAACGGCTCTGAGTCTGTTGGAATGTAATTGTTCTTCCTAATATCATAAGACCAGAATCTCTGCATGGCACCTCCTTGCCTAATAATAATATAGTGCGGTTAAATATCATTTTATGATATTCCAATAAAATATAATTAAATACAAGATTTAATATTGGAGGCACTTTGTGAACAACATTCCCTGGAAAACTTTCACAACAGAAAAAGATGGAGTAAAGCTTGAGGTCACCTGGTGGGATCACGATTTTACTGCACGGTATAAAGTTGGCGATATCACCCTAAAATGCGGACGGCATATAATGGCAATGTGCCCGATGAAATACAGCGAAGAATGGCTTAAGAATAATTTTTGGAAAGAGGGATTATATGCAAGCTTTAAAGAAGCTGCAGAAATTATTACTAACCAAACTGTTTTTTTTGAAGCAGTAAAGGCGGAGTTTGCAATAACAAAGAAGAAGCAGGAAAAACAATTCGGAGCTTTAAATAGCCAGATTCGAGAATTAAGACAAAAATTTAAAGCAGGAGAATTGACCCAATCTGAATATCAAAAAATGAGAGAACCTTTGGAAGAACAGAAGGATGAAATAGAATTTGATTATGACACTATCAAATTTAAAATTTTAGATGAAATAGCAGTAATAAACAAAGACGCAAGAGGAATAATTGGTGACTATCTTGATAAGCTATGGTTTTCCTGTGACCTGGAGCTTCTTTTTGCCTGGAAAATTTTTGTTCCAGACAATGATGATTTTTACACAAAAGAGCAGGAAAAGTTTGAAGCAGAGCTTAAACGCGGACATTATGATTTTGAAAAGATTTATGGTAAAACGGACAAAACAAAATGTCTTTATTTTCTTCCAAATATCACCAAAGACGATTTAGAAAATTTCTGGGATCAGTTTAGTAATGTTTATGGTTATAGAGCTTATCAAAAAAAACTTACAGATGAAGAAAAACAAAACGAGCTCGATGTCTTTTTAGAATCAAAGAATCTGAAAAAAGAATTTCCTCTTTCTCTTTTGACACTTTCCGAAAACTTCAGGAAAAGATACTCACATAAATCGCCGGAACAAATAATGTCCGAAGCAAAAGTTTACATCCGGAATGCCTCAAAGCACACCGGAAAAGAATGCTGGTATTATCGGGGTCGAATGTATCACCATCCACAAGCCTGGGAACTCGAACAGGGTGTTAGGAATAAATACTGGGAGCAATGGAAGAAGGAAAATTAATTGAAATCATAAACACCCCCTACTTTGCCCTTACAAAAAAGGATTCAGGCTGCTTGTTCAAAGCTTCTGCCAAGGCGCAGATTCCGCGGATGGAAAGATGCTCGCCTGCCTTAAGACGATTGATAGTAGGAACTGAAAGATTTGTTTTAGTGCTCAACTCCTGGGCGGTATAACCAGATTCAAAAATATATCGTCTTACGTTATCAGAAACTATTTCTGCAAGACGGAATTCAAGAAATTCTGAGTAAGTGTTTCTTTTTACATTGTCCATGTCAAAACCATAATTCATATTCATAATCTCCTCCTGTACGGGGGCCCTTCGACAGGCTCAGGGACCCCGGTTTTCTCTAGCGACGACAACTCTCCTAGCCCTGCTGTTTTGCAGTGCAAAAAATTGTGAGAGAAAAAAATTATCGTTCTTTTTTTAAAGATTACCTGTTTTTATAAAGCCTACGGGTCAGGCTCCAGCAACTCGTCAAGAATCTGGGACTTTTGCACGGCAAGCGATTCAAGCTCGTTTTTGAGCTGCTCGCGTTTGGCCTCAATTCCTGCATATTTTTTGGCAAGCTTTTTCTGAACTTCAAGCGGCGGCAATGGAAGCTGCAGCTTGTTCAGAAAATCTGCACTTATAGCACGCAGCACAGTTCCACCACTAAACGCGGTAAAAAGCGGTACTGCCTCTTTTGTTTCAAATAACATTTTTAAGTAAAGCCCTTCAAGCTTAGTCTTATCCGGCCTAATGATGTACAAGTTTCCGGCAGGGATAATTTTCTTGTCACCAATATTTTCAATATAGGCAAGCTTGATTGTTTCTGTCATTGCCATTACAAGAAGAATATCTCCTTCTTTTAGAACAAGATTTTCAAACTTCTTATCAATCTGCTTTATAGGCTTAAGACCTGCAACAAGGCTGTTATCTACAATATCCTTTGCAGAAGCATAGAAAAATCCTGTGTCCTTTTCACTTTGAAGCTCTTCCAGCTCCTGTGCCTTTATCTGAGCACCACGGACGATTTTTGATTCAACAAGATCGCTGAGCTTGGCATAATCAGAAACTCCGCCCAAGATGATTTTTTCTTCAAGAATATTTGCACCTGGAGTAAGTTCATAATTCTGCGACTTGATTTTTTCAACATCAATCAATTTTGAATCTTTGCCATCCTTTTTAAGCATTTCAAAAATCTCTTTGACGCCATCTTCTGTAAGCACACTCTGACCACGTCTTGTATTTTCATAAACAGATGAAGCATTTACAAACCTAACACTATTGTTGTTATGACTAAGAACAATCATTGCTGTTTGTACAAAAGTAGATGTGAGTACACCGCCAGCAAATTCTATTACTGCTTCAACTAATCCATTATCAATCAGGTATTTGCGGATTTGTTTATAGTCTTCTTTGTCGTTATTCAAAAAACCCCTGGAAAGATAAAGGACACCTCGGCCTGTTTTTGATATAAGCGCAACAGCCTTTTTAATAAAAGGAATAGTTTGTTCTGCATTTAATGGTGGGAACGACAGAAGCTTTTCAACTTTGTTTTTTTCATCAAGCTCAAGAACATCTCCACAAACAAGATTCACAAAAACGTTTTCAAGATACGAAAGCATGCTGCCAAAAAGACATCCCCTTTTATTAATTTCAATACCAGTAAGCTGCTTACAGTGATAGTTTTTTGCAACATGAATTAAAAAAGAACCTCGCCCTGCCCCCAGATCCATAACAGAATCATCTTTTTGAACATCAAGAATCTGTGAACATAAACCATTAAGTGATTCAGGAAATGTTATGAACCATTCATGAAAACCGTATCGAGCATTCCATTCTTCAATCTTTTCTGTAATATATGCACTTATATCTTCTGTCTTTACATTTTCAAAGCTTTCAAGAGTGCAGTTTCTCCAGCGGAAAATATCTTCATTAACATATTCTTTTACAATAGCTGGAACACCTTTGTGAGAAACAACTTCAGAAATTGCAAGCGAAAGACTAAATTCATTTTTCTTTGCAACAAAAGCCACAAAAGGAATAACAAGATTTGCAATTCTACAAACCTCTTCATATTCCTTTCCTGTTGGAAAGTTGAACTTTTCCATTGCTTTGTCTACGTAAAAGTATTTTGCCAATGACATATAAGTCCTCCGCAAGGCCTTGTTGTTGGTGGGCGTCACTACTTCTGTATAGTCTTATACAAGGTCTATGATTATAATATACACCCTAATGTTTCAAAAGTCAAGGGAATTCCTGTATAAAGTTATACAAATCGTACATTTTTTCGAAATTTTTTTTTTGGAAAAATAATTCCCAATATCACTAAATGATAGCCCCATGTTTTATATTATAGATAGAACACGAAGGAGGCAGCGCTTATGAAGAAAAACAAATCTTTTGATACCGGCAAAGCTCAGTATATGGTTGCAAGTGCAATGGAAGAAATGAGCAGAGCAACAAAGAAGGTTCTGGTTGATTATCTTTCTAGGAGCTTTATCCGCCACTTTGCCAAAGCAATTGCATACCTTGAAGTTGGTTATGACCAGGCCTATGACATCCTCGGTTCATTTTACCCAGAAATCCGCGACCAAATTATTGATTGTTCAACAGAGCTCAAAAAAAACGACAAGGAAGTTATTGAAGAAGTTGAACAAATACTTACAAAAGAAGGAATGAAGTTTAACCATGACTATCAGATCATCAAGGAAAACCTTCTTTTAACAGGCCAGGACTTTGCAGAAGAAAACCTTAAAAAATTCCGCAGCGACATGCCAATTTTCCAGGACAAGCTGAACAACTGTATTTTCAATTTTGAAGATATCGTTCTGCTTGATAACCGCAGCATCCAGAAGGTTCTGCGCGACACTGACCAGCAGGAGCTTGCCAAAGCCCTTAAAGGTGTAGACACAGAAGTCCAGGATAAGATTTTTGGCAACATGTCTAAACTCGCCGCTTCCATGCTAAAAGAAGACATGGAATTTATGGGCCCTGTCCGCCTTGAAGACGTAGAAGCCGCTCAGGCCAAAATCGTCCGAACAATTTTCCAGCTGGAAGATAAAGGCGACATTTCCATAGCCCGAATGACAGTCGGCAAATTAATTGAGTAATTCGTAATCGACTCTATAGGTCTCCTAAACCCATATTTACCTCCCACTCCTTACACCTTGCCGCTTTCCTTCACCGGAAAGCGGCGTTTTTTTATTCAACAAGACTTTTAATTTCTTCTGGCGTAAGATTCACACAACCCTTTCCATCAAGTTCCTTCATGACAATTATTTTTTTTGATAATCCAATAAGTTCATTAAGACTCAGATCAAGACCTACAAGAAAATCAATAATATTACCATTTATGAAACAATTGAATCCAGCAAAAACCTCTGTAAGCTTCAGACGCTTTGCTTCAAAGCCTGGGACAGGAACATCAATTTGCGCACCGTTTAATATTTGAGTGACTAACTTTTTGGAATAATTCAAAATATAATTACAAGGAGTTGTTATAGCTACACAGATAAAAACCTGTCTGTTAATCAATTCAGAAAAAATATTAAATAGCTCTTCTTGCAAACTATACCTCTGTGTAAGAAATTCGAAATTATCAATAAACAAAGCATCCAGGCTTTTGTATTTCTGTTGGAATTCAACAAACTTTTTTTTCGTTATTGCATCTACATACTCATTAAAAAACTCTGCACTAGAAACATAAATGTAATTTGTAAGACCAAAAGCTTCATGTAAATAGTTTTCAAATGCCCTCATTAAATGAGTCTTCCCAGTCCCTGTATCCCCACGCAAAACAATGGGAACATACTTTTGATAATTGTTCAGCATGTTCTTCATTGATTTCACAAAGTTAGGATCGTCTGCATAAAAGTTTTCAAGAGTATACATAAAAAATCCTCCGTTTACCTACAAGTATAAACGGAGGGGGTATCAGGGAGTGATAGGATTAATTTAAATATTCAATTTCAAAATCAATTATTTTCTTGTCCTCATTTCTTTTCTTGATAATAAAAACGGAAATTGTTTTACAAATTATATTCATTATATCTTCTAATTCAGATTTGTATTTTCTGAAATCTTTATGTTGCTTAGAACCTTCAAAAAAACAAATTGCAGGGTTTGCCTTTCGCCCATTCATAAAGTTTTCTTTTTCTAACATATTAGTGTCTTGTGTATATGTAAGAATTTCCGCAAACATTCTCGCAAGAGTTTCATTACTATTCTCAGGTTTTATCTCAGTTGCATAAATTTGATTTTTATATTCGAGAATCAAATCCATGCCTCCAACATTTTCATATTTTTTTGTAGTTGGATATTCATATTCTAGTATAGTAACGTCTCTTGATACATTTCGCCATTTTGGTTCTAAAGAACAATTATTGCATATTGATTTATTTGAATTCTTAGAATTATGATGATACATACAACGACAAATTGTTTTTTCTTTTAAATCATTCTTTTTTTTACCTGCACAACTTGTATGTTCTGGATTCTGCTCTTCTTTTTGGATTTTATCCCAAAGAAGCTTTTTTCTTAAAATATCTTTATGGTTATTAGATTCCTGTATGAAATCCGCAATCTCTTTCAAATTACTGCTATATACAAGTTTCTCATTACAGTTAATTTTCTGATAATCCTTATATAATTTTTCATTATTTAAACAATCAATATATTTCTTTTCTACGTAATCACCTATTTCATAGCAAATTTCATTTTGAGGAACTTTAATCTGATCATAAATCTGTGTATCCTTTTTTTGAACTATATAAGAAGCATTCTTTTCAGCTTTTCGTCTACGAGAAATTTTAATTACTTTATAATTTGACAACATAATTATTCTCCCTTGGTTAATGCTCTAATTGTTTAAGTTCAGATTAGCCATAATAGGACAATGATCTGAATAATATGTTTTATTACAATCTGAATATTGCCAATTTTCTTTAGACCCAACATATACTTGTTTAATAGTAAAAGCTTTTTTCCCTACAAAAATATAATCATTAAAATATGCTTTTGATTTTGTACTAAAAAAAGTCATTTTCTTTTCCTCTCCTAAAGAGAGTTGATTATACTTGTGATAGGTACTATATAATGCTTTGTTTATTGAAGTTCCAAATAATGAAAAAATATTTTTAGCAAAATAACTTGATAATTGAGGACTCCAATTAAAATCTCCCAACCAAATAACTTTATTATCTGATGGAAAAAGATATTTAGAATATTCTGGTTCTTTCATTGCATTCAAAACAAACATCAAATAGTCTTCATTCGGATTATTCTCTCGATCTTTCGTTTTTGTCCATATATGAACAAGAATAAAACTCTCGTTTGTTTTATCATTAGTAACTTTATATGGAACAACATATCGAAAACGTTCTTCGTTTTTATTTATTCTTTCAATCCTGAATTTATTTGAAAACAATGCTATTCCCAAATCACCTTTGTGATACCACTCATATTCCTTATGATCTCCATACCAGCTATTTTGTAAATGCCCAAGTTTTTGTTCAATTTCAGGAGTGATATCATTTTCCTCACATTCCTGAATTGCATAAATATCTGCATCATTAAAACTGTCATTTTCTAGCAACTTATTAACCTTATCTATTGTTAATCCCATATGACAATTCCAACTTACAATTTTCATAATTAAAATCCTTATAAATATCTTTGAGTAAAAGCCTCTTGATTTTCGTCTGAGTAGGTAAGTATGGAATGAAAATCTTTTACAGACAAATACAGAATATCAAATTCATTTCCTGAATCTGATATCATTTTTATTATATCATGCATTTTTTCATAAAACCATTTAAATTCTTTGTGTTCGAGTTCCAATTGAAGTTTATAAATATCTCTTATTTTTTCATCAACTTCATCTGCATCAGGTTCCCAAACAACATTTACAAGAAAAATCTTTTTCTCTTTTATTGAATGATATCTCAGATAATTATAAATAGCCAAAGTATGTTTAAACATTTGACAAGAATCATATTGCGAAAGACTGATATATTTTGCTGCATCTGTAAAGACATTTGCCATATCTGGATAAAAATATTTTCTGTTATTAAAATATGAATCTTTTAATTCTTTTTCATGTTTATTTTCAATCCATTCTAAACATTTTGATTCAATGAAAATTTCACATACATTATTAGATAACCATGCATCTAGATTTGCTTTTCTAGGAGACCTTTTTAAAGTCGCTAGCTGAAGCTCGAATTCTTTTACATATTTTCCTTCTGGTAAAAATAAATTTTTTGAAAGAAAAACATCCTCATTTCCTAGAAGATTATAAATCATCGCAGCAGAAGAACGAATCATATCAATTCTTCCTTTACGCAACTCATTTCCATCGCCAGCCAAATATTCATTTTTTGTTTTATCAGACATCTCATGAAAAAGATTCTTTTCTAATTCTTTGGTCTGCTTTCCATTTATCTGTTCTTCTGTTATTTTTCCTGTAGCCAAAAATTTGTTCTTTAACAATTCACAGTAATAATCTAAATAACACATCCTTTTTTTCTCCTTTGATTATTCTACAACGCCTCTTTCAAATTCACCAATCATTCTTCATATTCTTTCCGAGGAATTTCAATCCCTGATATTTCAGAAAGTTTTTCTATTGTTTCATTAAAATAGGAGAACTCTGTTTCTTCTTGAGTCAGGAACTCTTCTATTTTTTCATGTAATTTGATTGCAGATTTCAGTTCGTCAGATTGCTCTGCTGAATAATATCCAGAATCAATTGTTTTTTCGTAATTATTATATAGAGTTATCAATTCTTTTATCCGTTCACCTGCTTTTTGTATTTGTTCACCATTAAGTTGTTTTGAATTTTTAGAAAATGATTTGAATAAATCTATAGCTGGATAATGATTCTTGTTTGCAAGACGTCGTGATAAAACAATTCGACTATCCAACATACTATAGAATTTATCTACAATAGGATTATCTAAATCATCTATCCCATATAGACTTGTATAAATAGCTGTAATAGAGCCATCCTTTGTATTTCCTGAACGAGCCATAAGTTTAGGAAGCATCTCTAAAACACTTGATGTGTATCCTCTTTCAATAGGCATCTTTCCATTCGTCATATCAATTTCACGCTGTGCATATGCAACTCTTGTCATTGAATCTATAATCAACATTACATTCTTTCCCTGGTCGCGAAAATACTCTGCAATAGCAGTACACATATAAGCAGCTCTTAATTGATTTTTAGCCGGTTCCTGTGATGTTGCAACCACAACAACAGAACGACTAAAATCTTCTTTTTTAAGGTTCCGTTTTAGAAAATCCCAAACGACACGCTCTCTGTCTCCTATAATACCTATCACATTTATATCAGCATCGTTATTATGAATAATCATTGAAAGTAATGTTGATGTTCCAATTCCTGTACCTGAAAGAAGTACTACGCTTTGTCCAAGCCCTATTGGTAACATTGAATCTATAACTCTAATACCCGAACGAAGTCTTTTATTTACAGGAAGTTTTTTTAATTTATCTGAAGAATCTACAAGAGCCGGATAATAACCCTGAGGAATAATATCACCCAAATCATCCCAGGCCTCACCCTCTGTATTAATAACTCTGCCTATCAAATTATATCCCACAGGTACGTCTGCGAAACAATTATCATCTTTCATCATTGTTTCAATTCTCCGCTTATTTTATTCAGCAAAATTTGCTCATCTCTTTTACATTCCCCTTCCACTTCTCCACCAACCACTCCGGCTCCAGCGGCTGCACGTACATTCCATGACTAAGTGTCCAGCCAAGAATTGGATAATCCTGATTGCTTGAAAAACTCATTATTGTGCTGCCATCTTCTTGCTGTTCAAACTTCTGGTCCTCTGCCCAGTTATATGTCTTGATATAATTCAAAGTCTTTTCAGAAGTAATCTTGAGCTTATAGTTCCATGTTTCTTTACCAATGTACCTGCGGAAGTTTCCTTTGGCTCGCTTGGTGTATTCAAAATCGGCAGGCAGGTCAAAAGTGTCCTTTAGCACCTCAAGATTCTTGATGCCAGGAAGATTGAAAAATCTTATTTCCTTTACATCTGGATTCTGATTGTATGAATACAAGCTCCACATGCCTTCGCTGTAGATTAACTGCCAGGGTTGGACTACAAACTTGCAATCGTAATTCAAGTAATTGAACTTAATGTAATTGTTGTTCGACATTGCTTCTTCAAGCTTGGTCCAGACTTCGTCATCAATCTTTACCGGATCCATTCCTAAAAACAGAATACGATTTGAAAGTTTTTTGGCGTTGAGTTTTGAGTTTTCATCAATGTTATCGGAAAGAGAATTAAAGACTTCAATTGCCTTTTTGTAAACTGGAGTATTTTTGATGAGCTCCAAAAGCTTTGTCATAAGGCTTGCGGCAATAAGCTGTTTTTCAGAAGTTAGCATTGCAGGGATGCGGAATGAGGGTCTTGTATAATAAAAGCCCTTTTGAACCTTATCATATTGTAAGATATCTTCTGCACCAAACTTCATTCGAAGGTCACGCAAATCTCTATTGATTGTTGGAATTGAATATCCTGTCTCCCGTGCAAAATCATCTACACTCGGATAGTTCCCCTGCGAAATCATATAGTCAATTTTCAAAATGCGCTCGAGTCCATTCAGGAATTGTTTCTTTACTTTAGGTTTTGACATTGCCCCTCCAGTTTTCTTGTAAGCATCTATATTAACTATAACACCACCAGCCTATCACGGTTCGATAGTCCAAAATTTTTCTTCAAAATATTTTTGATTAAATTTCTTTTCTTTACACCAAAAATGATATTTCTTAAAGACTTTTGGATCTTCAATTGCTTCTTTGACAAGATAAGGATGTTTAATAATCTCTGTGTTCGAAATTACAATTTCATACATCTTTCTAGGTTTTTCGGTATTATCTGAATTTTGTTCATCATTCAAGATACTACAAATCTCTTTTACAATATCATACTCTTTCTTTTCCAGATAAACTGCACAGACAACAGTATCATAAGAAAGTCCATAGATTATTCCTTTCTTATTGAAATTCATTTCAAGCATTGTTCTTATTGTAGTTTGAGCTATTTCGCATAATTTAGGATTGATTTCGGAACTTGTACAGTACTCAAGGGCACTGGGTTTTACGTCTTTATTACATACCTCAACTAAGGCCTTCACAAATTCAAGAGCCAGATCTGCTGACGAAAAAGGAAATTTCTTAAAAAGATTTTTTGTGAATATGCATATTTCTTGTTCTTCTGAATTTACAAAAACCATCTGCCATAATTCAAGATCATATTCTTCAATACGGGATTCAAGGTAAAACTCATCTGTTTTAAAAGCTGTATTATAATTACTGCGAAAATTCACCCCACACTTTTCGGCTAAATCACGCAGTTCTGTATGGAACAAACGAACAACTTCGCCTTGATAAAGATTATCACAAACAGCATGTGTCTTAAGAAAATTTCTATCTGTTTTTTGATATACTCTTTTCTCATAAGCATCTATTTGGTGACAGAGATCCCGATTCAATTTATCTCTAAAATCAGAATGTTCTTTGTCTGGTTTTAATTCTTTTAGCTTTGAATAAATCGTAGCTACCATTTTCCAATATACAAGAGGAACCTCTTCGCCTTGTTTGACGCCTTCATAAAGTTCACGCGTCAAAGGTTTTTCTTCTATGCAAGGAATATCAAACATTTTCGTTACTTTGGAAAGATAGTAGTTTAGAGTTCCGTTTCCCTTACACAAAACCATAGGTGAATTATAATATTGCTCGTTATAATAAAGGCCTACAAATTGTTCTGTCCCATTCGTCAAAATAATATCACATTGGCGGATGATAGAAAGATCATGGTTCAAGGATTTAAATTGTATTTTCTTCTGATTCTTCATCTAAGAATATTTCTCCTTCAAGTTTAATTTCAAATTCGTTTTTTAATACTGAAATTTCAGTTTCGGATAAAACAGGAATTTCTGGTAAAAAATTATGAATGTACTTTGCAAACGATAATCGTAAATCATGAGGACAAACCAATACTGTGTTTGAAATCTGTTCTTTAGAATTAGAAAGCAATTCAGAAATTTTATTTACCAGCTTTCTTTTAATTTCAGGTTCCAAAGAAATTTCAGGAATATCAATTTTTGAATCAGAAGCACAAATATTTTTATCTAATAATGTACAAAGACTTTCAGAAACAATAAGTACATGAACAACCTTGCTTTCATCAACATATCTGGAAATTATTCTAAGTGCTAATTTTTCTCTGATTTTTTCAACTAGAAATAATATATTCTTTTTTTCATCTGTATAATCTGCAATCGTTTCTAGAATTGTATTCATATCTTTTATAGAAACATGTTCTTCCAGTAAATAATTCAAAATTATTTTAAGATTTGATGCAGGAAATGTTTTCTTGAAAAATACATCAGAATAAACATCCGGATTAATCTTACGAACTTTCTCGGCAAGGGTATTAACAAGACATTGATCTAAAATCTTAGTTCTATTTTTTTTGAGTATTGTTTCATAATGTTCTGCAATTACTTTAAATGTTGGAACACATACATATCCTGCTTTTTCATACACATCACGATATTCTTTTTCGACAACATATGCATCCATATTATAAGACGGATCTTTAGTTTTTCGAACAAAGGGAACATCTGGTTCTTGTATAACATTACCGCTATCTATACATAAAAAATCGTTTGGACCGAGTTTGAATTCTCCAGCTTTTAATCCATTAAATAAAAATTGATATTCATCGGGATTAAGAGACATGTTGTCTCGAATATGTATTTTTGGAATCGGAATGCCATACTCATCGTCAAATTTATTTTTTTTATAAGTAATTTCCCTCAACAAAGAATTATTGTCGTCATTACCTAAAAGAGGAATTAAACCATAACCAATGTGAAGCTCAAAAATATATGGTTGTTCCCCAAAATTTTTATAAATTCCATCATCATAATCTCTAAACGGTTCCCCTGACATTTTATGCCCCTTTCGATTGTAAGCTCGGTATCCACGTAGCCCTACAATTCTTCAAATCTTTTATCCAATGAATGGCATCGTCATATTCTCCTTTGCCGGTTAAAATCCAGAGAATCTGTTTTCTTAGTTTGATTTTTGGAACATCTGCATACCCATCTGTAAAAATTATAAGTCCCTGGTATTCTGGATGAGCTTCGTAATAATCTATGGCGCACTGGAAGTCTGTTCCGCCGCGGCCAACTATTTTGATTTTTCCGGTGGCTTTTTTAAGTTCAAATTCCTGCTTGATTTCTGTATCAAAGGCAATTACATTTATGGCTTCTACACCGTAACTGAAAAAGCGGTTGATGATTGAAAAAAAGTGCTGCAGGTCATCAGAGCCGATTGAGCCGCTTACATCCACAGCAACAAGAAGATGTGTCTTTGGTTCAAACTTGCTTCCCATAAATTCAAAGCCGTAGCGGCGATTAGGTTTCATTCTTGTAAGCAGGCGACGCTGACTGATTATGCTTGCACGGAACTGCGACAAGATACGGCGGTAGTCCATTGGGATTTTGAGAGAGGCGGTAATTGTTTCCTGGAACTGGCCGCTTATACTACCCCACTGATTTGTTTTCTGGGCTTTTTGAATCTGCATGTTTACGTTGTCGCAGATTTCTTCATCTTCATCCCAGTTTTCAGAACATGAGGCGGCAGCTTGGTATTCTTGTAACTGGCCTTCATCACTTGGCATTACATCCGGGCAAATATGATAAAGCTTTCGATAATATTCTTCATAACTTAAACCTTTTTCTAAATTATAGTATTCCGCATTTTTAAGCTTAGAATCAAAATAGCAGTGCTCGCTGATTGTAACATCACTGGCAGTAGCAAGCGCAGACCGGTTTGGATTCTGTGGTACTCGCTGATACGGATGCTTGAGTAAAATGCGGGTCACTTCATTTTTGAGGCCCTGCGCAATTTCGTCGGTGCTACAATTTTGGAGAAGCTTTGGATTATATTCTATGCGGCGTTTTCCGGTTCTGAACGGACACTTTATTTGGGTGTTTTCTTCAAGCTTATGAGTACAGTACACATTGAAAAGCAGCGGCTCGTACAAAAACCAGTTGTCGACAACGCGGCTGATTTGGTCTTTTATACTCATTATTTAATCCCCGCAACGAAACGTGTCATCTTTGAATAAAGCTCAGGGCACTCGCCTATAATGAAGACAAGCGCATTCGGATACATAGTTCCGCTGAACATGTTGGCAAAATGGGCCATAGCTTCGCGAAGATGTTTTTCTTCAAGGAAATTGAAATAGGCTGCGAGATTCTGTGCCATAAGGTCCTTGTCGGCATCACCATACTTATCGCTTTCGAGGTATACAAAAACTGCGTCATTAATAGTTGCAAGCTGAGGTGTTTTGTAAGTTTCAAGCTTGAGCCTGTTCATTTCGTAATTACCAAGCAAGAGTTCCTTTGCAGTCAAAAGATGATTGTGATCCAAAAACTCAAAGAATCGATTTGCAGTAACGCCGCCAACAATTCCAGCAATTATGCTTTTGTGGCTTTGCTTCAAAACTTCCTTTCCGCTGATGATTTCGGAAACTCTAACCCAGGCACGACGGTCCGGTGTCTTTTCCAGGTTTTCCATATCTTCAATGGCCATCTGATTATCAAGCGCTTTAGGATTAGCAGCAATGTAAGTTGTAATACGTTCATCAATTCCATTTTTGTTTGCCCACAATAGCCAGTCCTGAACACTTGGAACAAACTCGTAAATGTTAAAGCGGCTTACAAGTGCCGGGTCCAAATCTGTGAGCTGATATTCTTCACCATTATTCACTGCAGAAATAATCCGACTTCCTGCTGGTAAAGAACGACCTGCAAGCTTACGGTTCAAGGCAAGGTCCATGATTGTCTGCAAAACTTCAGGGCGGGCACGGTTGAGCTCATCCAAAAAAAGTACAACCGGAGTATCATCAGTCGGGAACCAGTATGGCGGCATAAATTCCGTGTGACCGGTTTCTTCGTTTTTATGAGGAATACCAATAAGGTCTCCAGGGTCACTCATCTGGCCCAAAAACAATGACACTACTTTACAGCCCTTGGCGGTGTAAAATTTTTCCAATATCTGCGACTTACCTATACCATGCTTACCCATGAGCATGATGTTCTGATTAGCGGGTGTTTCTTCCAAAATTTCCAAAAGCATGTTGCCATCAATTCTTACTGCCATATTTTAATTCCTCCATCAACACAGCCGGATTTTCTAAAAATTCTTTATGCAAAATCCGGATTGTTTTTCCTTTGTATCGCAATGACGAATAAAGATTGCGTTGCACCAGATTCTTAAACTTTTCGTCAGTAGCATCGTACACACTGCGAATTGAATTCTGTGCAATTTCTATTGTCTTACTCGTCAAACCTCTTATGCTCTCCTCTACCCTTTTATATTGCTCAAGCAGGCCAACAAAAAGCTCCAGCTTGTCATTAAAAAGCGTGTTACATAAATCTGTTACGATGTTGCCGACTATCTTAAACTCGTCCAAAGTAAAAAGTTTGAGCATTGGTGAATGCGGCAGCATCCTCATGGTAATATCGTTTTTACAGATAACTACAGAAAGCTCATCAAACGACTGAACGTATCCGTAATTATGAAAACGGACTTTAAGTTCCACCCTGTAAGGATGTCCAGTTTCTGTAAACCCAAGTCCATATTTTTTGCAAACCTCCCCTATTTCATTTCGTAAATATTCCACCACCTCATCCATTTCAAGGTTATCTCGCACCAGAAAAAAATCTGCCTGAAGCGAATGCTTTTTTAATAGGTCCCAGATTATTCCATGCCAGAATTCCGAATGGACAAGAGCAAATAATTCTCTCTCTTCTGTAACAAGCTTCCAGTGCAAATCCTCATCATTTTTCATACAGGGACCTCTTGCCCTTCGAGAGCCTCAGGGACCGCAACCATTCCATCTGGGGCGGCCTCCCTCTTTGAACAACAAACCTTATCTTCAATTTTCATTTCGCAGGGATTATTCAAAAGGTTTATTAACAGAGAGGCATCGGATGCAAACGGCTTATGGAAAATTTCAATTTCATAAACATCATTGTCTGATGTCTGAAAAACAATGTTGCTCTTGAGTCTTTTTTGATTAAGCTTATATTTCCAGAACTTCTTTGCAAAAACAGACTCACACAAAGCTTTAATAGATGTGCTTACAATTTCCCCAGATTTTTTATTAAGGTAAAACTTTTCACGTACACTTTCGTTTTTTTGAATGAGCGGCTTAAGGTCAATATCAATATAATCCTGAATCCACTTAAGCCCCGCCTTGTAGTTTCCATGTTCAAAATGCTGAGTACTTATATGCGGTGCCGAAATTGAAAAATCCCCGGTGTTTTTTTCTATGCCAATATAAAAAGGAAAAGGCACAAGCGACATGTAATAATGGTCGTTATGAGAAAAGCCCGTACACTTAAGGCGGTTCTTTTTTGCAAGCTCTTGCAGCCCGTTCTTAAGCCCAGAAATTGCTTCTCCCACAGAAAGCTCCTGGTCGCACTCATAATCCTTCTGCTTATACAAAAGTGAATTATAAGCCTCTTTCCAGAACTCCCCGGAAATGCGGTAGATGATTTCGTTAATTTCAACACAAGATTCTTCGTTATTGTTCATACATCCTAAATATAGTGTGGTCGACTATCATTTAATGATATTGCGAAAAATTTATTCAGATTTTTTCTTAAGTTTTTGGATGAGGATTTGCGGGTTATCAAGGAATTCTTTATGCCGAATACAAATTTCTTCACCATCAATCATTAGTTTAGAAAATAGACAGGATTGAGATATTTGCTTAAATTTTTGTTTTGATTTTTCATAAAGACTTTTAATAGAACTTTGCGCTATATCAATTGTCTTTACTGTAAGATACTGAACATCTTCTTCAAGTTTTTTTCTGTAGCTTATAAAATCAGTAAGATGTATATCTGGAGATGTTAATATTATATTACAATAATCAATAATTATTTTTTCAACAATCAGATATTCATCAAGCCGGAAAATTCGAGTCATAGAATTGTAAGGGAGTACTTCAAGGAAAATTCCAACCTTAGTTACCCTTATAGAAATTTCGTTTTGCAATGGAGTCTAATCTTTTTTTGAAAATCTCAAATCATAACATAACCACAAATCAAGAATAATATCATTTTTAGTCGTTAGTCTTCTGCATTTAATTTTATACTCAGCACGGAGTTTTTTTAAAACATTGTGCAAATATACTTCTACTTCTGACTGTGTCGGTTTTTTCCCAACAAGATAAAATTCTTCCTGGTAACTATGCTTATCCAAAAGTTCATAAAAAATAGTCCGCCAAAATGCACATTTCCATAAATCACTCTGTGCTTGCTTAATGAGTTCATTCTTTTCTTCTTCGATTACACTTCGAATAAAATATGAATCGCAATCTGCCATATAATAATAATATATGGGATAAGCCTCTCATTTTATGATATTCTCCTGGAAAAATATGTAACAGTTCTGTTATCTAAATGTCATCATTATGAACTGATATATACATCATCCTGAACTTGTTTCAGGATCTATATGTAAACCAATATGAGATTCCGAAACAAGTTCGGAATGACAGAGGGAAGGGTATGTAACAGTTCTGTTATCTCCGTGGTCCCTGAGCCTGTCGAAGGGCAGGGTAAGATACCGTAATGTAACACTTCTGTTATCCAAACCCTCGTCATTGCGAGCGAAGCGCGGCAATCCAGATACAAAAAGGCATCTGTTACAATAATAGGGGAGGTATATGTAACAGTTCTGTTATCTTTGGCCCTTCGACAGGCTCTGGGACCGCATATTTTATCTCTGAGGCTTCATTTATTATCTCAGGAACAATATATTTTCCCATAACAATCGCACATATGTAACACTTCTGTTATCTAAATATGTAACAGTTTTGTTATCCATTTTGGGGTCCCTAAGTCTGTCGAAGAGCTGTTTTCACAGTATCCCCCAAATCGCAAATAACGCGAAAAAACAGGGGGTAGTGAGGCAGGGCGACATATTACTCAAAAAATTTTTTTGGACGCGTCTACGGCAATCCTAGAGCGAGGTTAAAAAGATTAGATTTTTTCTAATATTTCTAATATGTTTTCTAATCTTTCTAATGTTTCTTATAAGTATTTTTCTAACTAATTTTATTATCATTTTTCTAATATATCTAATGATTAATATTAGAATTATTAGAAAACTTACATTTTCTATTTGCTTTTTTCTAAAAAATATGATTAGATATATATAGGGACAAAAAAACTAACATTTTTGAGGTGGGACATTATGAAAAAGATTGCTGTGGCTATCCAGAAGGGTGGTGTAGGTAAAACTACAATGAGCTTATCCCTTGCAGCCGAACTTGCAAATCAGAAAAAAAAGGTACTTCTTGTAGATGCAGATCCTCAGGGTAACTCTACCGGAACACTCCTTGAATCCTTTGAACATGACCTGGCAGAAGCTCTCTATGGTGATGTAACAGTAGACGAAGTTGTTTGCCCGACTTCTGTAAATAATCTTTATATTATTCCAACAAATTCAATCGACCGAAAAGGAAGCCGTTCTCTTAAGACCTATAGAGCAAGTGAAGCTTCTAAAGAGCCTTTTATTTTTGTTGATCTTTGTGAAGAAGTAGAAAAGCTTGGCTTTGATTATTGTATTTTTGATACATCCCCTGCTTTTGACGCTTTTGAAGAAAATATCATGACCGCAAGCGATGAAGTTATCGTTGTTATAAAGGCCGATGCATATTCTCAGGACGGACTTCAGATTTTCAAAGAAAACCTTGATGGCTTCAAAAAACGCAAGCGAGTTCAGAATCCAAAGTTCGAAATAATTGTTCTTAATGAAATAAATAAAACTATCAAGCTTACAGACATCATTCAAAAAGGTCTTAAAGCCGGAGATTTCAAAGTTGTATATGTTCCAGTTGATCAGGACTTTAAATATGCAACTATTGCACGTCAGACAATTCAGCAGCGGGGTGGAAAACCGGAAACACTTGAAGCCCTCAAAAAGCTTGCAAAACTTGTTAAATAAAAAGGATAGGAGGTTTTATTATGCCAATAGCAAGAAAAATTGATAAGGATATTCCAAAAGACTTTCTTAATCAGGTGAAAACAAATCTTAAGAAAACCACAGTCGTAGTAGAAGAAGAACCTAATGTAGCAGAGACTGTCAAAACATCACAAACAAATGTGCAAACATCAGCTGGCCCTTCGACAAGCTCAGGGATCGCAATATCCACTCAGCCTCCAAAAGCCTTTGAAACAACGTCTACAAGCGACATTCCGGTAAAAACCGACAAATATGCCGACGTAATGAATATCCGCCTCTCTAAGGGCCGTAGAAACGAAATAAAGGCCTTTTGTTCAAGCAATGGAGTAACAGTAACACAATTTATTGAATCTTCTTATGAGTTCCTTGCCCGCGAAGCTGCAGCCGGAAACATTTCTATTTCAAAGGGCGGCATTTCTAAAAAAATAATTTAAAAAACCAGAATGTGGTGGGAAACATGGGAAGAAAAATAAAACAGGAAAATCCTTTAATTCCAATTGATGATTATGAAAATCAGTTATTCGGAGCATTGGAAGAAAGTAAAGGAAACAATCAATTATCTCTAAGCTACATACCAAGCTTTTTTACAACAGCGTCATTGCCGTTTAAAAATCTTAATAAAACAGAATTTATCCGCAAGGCCAGCAACGGAATCTCTTTGTTCTTAAACTCACCTACAAACGTTCCTTATGGCCGTTATGGGCGCCTTTTGCTCAGCGTTTTTACAACACATGCAGTTGTTTCAAAAGAAAAGAATGCTCCTGTAGTAATTGAGTTTGATTCTATGGCAGATCTTCTTAAAGAAATGCAGCTTCCACGCCAGCGAGGAAAAGACATAAAAGAGCAGCTTGAATGCTTTAAGCGCGCAACCTTTTCTTTTGAACTCAGAGTAGAAGAACAGCAGCAGGCTCATTTGTTTGAAAATTTATATGCCCCTGGTGAAAAGCTTCCAAAGGGTGAAGTAACAGTACGCACAACTTCTACAGGAACAATTTTGTTTACAGAAGGCGTACAGTTCCAGGAAATTATTGATGACAAGACAACCCGCATTGGAAAATTCAAAGTCGTTCTTTCTGCAAACTTTGCAGGCTTTTGTCAGCAGCATGCAGTTCCAATTAATTACACTGTTTATAAAGATATTGCAAGTCCTGCCGGAAAAGATATTTATGCATGGCTTGTTTACAGGAATAATGGAATTAAAAAAGACAAGCCTGTATTTGTTCCACGCGATAAGCTTATTGAACAGTTTATGCCTGTAGGGGAGGGCTCTGATCCAAAAACTGCCAATGTAAATTACTCAAGAATTATTGAACAGATAAGAGAAATCAAATCTAAGTATTATCCTGAACTTAAAGTAGATATTGATTCTTCTGGAGCAGGAATTACCTTACACAAAAGTCCAACTCCTGTATTGAAAGATGATGTTAGATATGCTCTTATTTCTTCTTTGACTATGTAACAGTTTTGTTATCCAAATTCATTGCAAAATAATGTAACAGAACTGTTATCTATTCTTAGTTTTTACACAGTTTCCACAGTACTATTATTAGTTAATATATTATTAGTATTATTATTAGATATAATAGTAGGAATAACAAAAGTGTGACAGGTGGATAACAAGAGTGTGACAAGCCAATTTTGCTGTATCATTTTCTTCTATATATTACAGAATTTATAAAATTCCGCCAATATAACAGAACTGTTACATCAAAAAAGGGTTATCCACCGTCATTTGTGGACAAATATAACCAAACTGTTACATAAATGGATAACAGAAGTGTTACATAAATTTAGTCGTTTTTGATCATCTAAAATCTTTCATATCATTAAATGATATTCCCTTCTGCTACAGTTTAAGTACAGGAGGCGTTCATGACAAAGAAAACCAGGAATTTTTTATTAACTGTTTTTGAATATTGTCTTAAGGAAATGTTTCTTGCAAAACGCGAAGGAGTTCTGGCGCTGGAGGTTGATTGTTATAGTGATAGTCTTACTGGAAATGGCAAGATTATCTTTAACAAAAAAGTTGATGATTTTATATCTCGGTTATTGCGTTTTATTGTAGATGCCTGGTATTCAACAGAAGGAAATTTAGAACTTCTTAAATACATGAGTCGATGGACCAGCAAAAAAACAAAAACCGCTCTTCAAATTGCTTCTACCTGTATGGATTATCTTGCAACCGGAAAAAATCCGGATACAGTTCTTATGCCCGTTGATGCCTATGTTGGTAAAAAAAATTATAAGTATTTCATAGACTCTTATAAAAAAGTGGAAAGTGAGAATGAAAAGCTGTCACAAAAATTTGTTCTTACAGCAGACCAAAGAAAACGCATTGAAGAAGTAAATGTTTATTTTAAGATGAAAGAAGCAGAGTGCGAGTTGCTCTTGAAGAAGAAATATGAAGATCTCTGTACTTTACATGCAAGGGTTCCAGAATTAAAAAAATATTATGCAATTGTTCATCTTCTTTATGTTAGAGATAAAGCAATTGAGGATACACCTATTTTTACAATTACATCTCTCGAATCAACAGCGAAAAGAGATTCTGGATCTTTTTTTATAGAAGAGTTACCTGTTTGTTATTCATTATTGTTTTTTTGGAATAGTTGTTTTTGTTGTGATCGCAATATTAAAGAGTTTATGAATATTACAGACGATATCCCTAACAAACTAGAAAAATTTTTGGATATAGATTATGGCATGGTTATTTGTAATGGCTAAAGGGAAAAGGTAATCTGAAATAATGTTGATTATTCCATTTATTCATCTTCATAAGTTTTAATAACTAGCATTAATAGGATTTGGTGATATAATTTTATAAAGTAACAATAATAGGCTTAAAGGATATTTTGATGGAGTTATTAGAACTAGAAAACTTAATAAAAGCGATTCCTGTTAGAAAGCAGGCTAGCATAGTTAATAAAAAAAGTTGGGAAAAAAAACTCAAAGGTCAAGCTGCCAATAAAAAATTATTTAAGGAAATTTATAAAGGTGAAATTACCCGCGAAGATATCCTAAAAGAAAACAATCCTAAAAAAAAGATTATGATGACTCTTATGTGGGGATATCCTACAGGTGGGCGTGGAAATAATATTTCGAATATTTTAAAAAAAATTGAGAAATTAAGTACAATACTATCTAAGGACGCAGAGCTTACCGAAGAAAGATTTAATCAACTATTAAAAAAATTTAGGGAGAATGAGATTAAAGGATTAGGCCCATCAACTTGGTCAAAGTTACTATATTTTTTCAATTATTCTATTGAAGGTAATAAATGTCTGATTTATGATCAAAAAATTGTTTCTTCTCTCAATAGAAAACAATTTTCAGAATTGGCAAATGACGAAAAAAAATATAAACAAAACAAAAATGACTATCTTATTTATTTGAGAAAAATCAAAGAATGGGCAGAAAAAATAGATGCAAAGGATTCGGATTTACCAGATAAAATAGAGGTTTTTCTATTTTATTTTAATCTTTATTATAAATGGGATTAATCATTTCAATTTGTGTTACATCTTCCACCAACTAGGGGGTGTACAGTTAAGGTCTCGCCCTCTTTTAAAGCCTCAAAATCATACCCAGAGTAATCAGCGATTTTCGTATTCGAAAAGCCAGGTTTCAGAATCGAGTTTTTTAATGAGTTTTATTTGGATTCTTTTAAGTAATTTCTTAGATTTCATATTTTTTCTAGTTCACTTTGAGTAATATTTGGTTCAAATAAATCTTCTTTGATTCTGTCATAAATCAGCGGATAATTAATAGGAGTCTCTTTATGATTTCTGCAAACTGTTATGGCTGCCGGACTGTATCTTGATCCACTATCTCGCTGTGTATCTATGATTATATCAGCATATGCTTCAATCATTCGGCTTAGTTCTTCAACTGGTGTTTTGTTAGCATCGTGAAACCAGCAACAATTTATTACAATCGGAATATTCAGTTGGATAGCTAATTCCTTAAAGGAACTGATAGTTTTCAAAACATCGTCTGTTTCAGAAATTTCTTTATTTTCTGAAATGGGAATTTGATAAAAATCATCAATGAAAATAATATCAATATTTTTGTTTTGAGAAACTTTTTCTTTTATATGTGTACAAAGGTCTTCTAATGGGAGTTTTGTTTTGCTCTTAACGAACATATTGTCACAAAGTAATAATTCTAAGGGCCCATCATTTAATTCCTTTTTTACTATATCAAAAGAAAAGATATCATTGGTACAACCCAAAGCCAATTTAATAATATCATTTTCTAAAAGACCGAGAAGGGAAAGAAAAAATGGTATATGAAGTGTTTCTGAATGACGCACTATATTTATAATCATCTTTGCAAGATATAGATAACCGTAACTATTTTGAATGACGGTCAGTTCCCCAGGATAAAATCCTTCAATTCGTTCATCAATAATGTCAATTCCGGTTTTAATAGGTTCTTCTTTATTCATATATTCCTCCGTTTATTTCTTTGATACTTTCTGTTCTGTGACAACTCTAAACATGAATTGTAATACAATCATCTGCTCCTAATGTGTAGATACATAATTGGTGTGTAAGAGGTAGAGATTCAATTAGGGTTTTAATGGTAGCATCCATATCTGATAATTCTTTTTCTTTGTTACCAGATTTAAGTTGATTATATTGATTTCTAAGTTGCAAATTATCCTGAATTATCTCAAGTACTTTTTCGTAAGGCTTGAAAAGAAGCAAGGTATCTTGAGGAATAAAACCTTTAAGCTTTTCTGCCAGCTCGTTATTATTAATCATGTCTGCCCAGATACCAACAAACTTCCATTCCCAGTCATTTTCTTTGTGAATCATTGTTGATTTGTTCTGTTTTTGATCTTTCATAATATGCCTCCGTAACTATAATAATAACGAGCATCATTCTCATTTAGTGATATTCTTAATAAAACGAATCATTCCTTCAGTACGAAGTGCTAGAACTTCTGCTTCTGAATGATCATGTTCCCATTCCTGTTTACGCTGTTCAAAAAGTTTTGATAAAACAGAGTTTTTGTCTGCGTAAGATTTTTTTACATATTCTTTCATAATATACAAAAACTCTGGATGAAGATGGCAAAGTTTTCGGGTATCAGAATGGTCGTAAAAAATATCTTCTGCGTTTTCTGTAAACAAAATCCAGAAGGTGTTTTCATAATTAATATCTACAAACATGTCATTCTGAACAACAATATATTCCAGCAACCCAAATTCGAATGTCTGATAATACTGAACATCTAAAATATTAGCGGGAAGATTTGTTTCGGATCTTAATAGTTGAATGGGTTCGTTATTATTCATTTATTACTCCATTTATTCACCTGCCAGTCTGTGTTCGGTGGCAAGGGTTTTTATGTTGTTTTTCATTTCTTCTACAAGTTCTGTTGAGGATTTTTTAGATTCTTCGGAAGCTCTTGGGGCAAGAAATTCTGGAAAACTGTGTCTTGTAAAATAAAGGGCGCTACCCTCCAAATATACAAAGCCCTGAGTTTTGGCATTCAAATATCCAGTTGTTCCATTATAGGTTTTGCCTTTATGAAGAATATATGGGATGCCTTGTTTTTTATATCTTAGGGACGAGCCGATTATTTCTGAATACGTAACAGGAACCGACACAGAGATTTGGGTTTCATTGTGATACCAGATTCCATGTTCTGAACAATAAGTAATAGATTCGCAGTCAAAAAAAGATATTCCGGCACTTGTATGAATGGTATGTTCAACACCATCTTGGATATAGCGGAATACTTTATCGGAGGCTTTATCTTTTCCAACTATCATTGTATGAAATCCGTTTGTTTTTATTGAACAGTTTGTGCATTCACCATTGAAGAAATCTTTTTTCTTGCCATCTATGAGGATGTAGTTAAGGTCGGGTTGTTCCAATACGGCGCGTCCATTTATATCGTAATAGATATATGGAACTTCCTTTCCGATTTTATATTCCTTGCCGTTGTAGTTGTAATAATACCCCGTGGTCCCTGAGCTTGTCGAAAGGCCGTGTTTTTTTCTGGTTTTCTTTTTAAAGACGAACTGAAAATTATTCTCATTCTGGTAGATGGCAGGAAATACATACGCGTACGGGCCATATTTTTTTGCCTCAGTAACAAAGAACTGCTCTTTTGTTGTTTTGTCCGGATTATTAATTCTTAAAATATGATACTTTTCATCATATTCAGTTTCTGGTGTGATTTTGGCAATATCATCTGCAATTTCTTTTAGTAAGTCCAATGTTTTGTGCCATTTTTCTTCTGATTTTGCATCATATTCTTTGCCTGGGAGATACCATTCAAAATGCTTTATTGAAAGATTTTCAAGATCACTTGGGTAATAACTTTGTTCAGTCTTTGGACAAACCTCAAACGGTCCATGTACCTTCTGCCCGTCATTTACAAAGTATTTAATAATTCCGTTTTTCATTTTGCCGTAGAAGAAAGCAACTCCGTCTTTAAAGCAGAAAGTTTCCAGAAGAAAATCTGCATCGGTTTTACAAATTAAAGTTGGGTTATTCATGACATGCCTCCTTGCGGCCCTTTGACCTCTTCGACAAGCTCAGGGACCGTCTGGACCGCTGGAAATAATAATAACTAGCATTAATATCATTTAGTGATATAATCTAAATATGGGTAAAGAAGATAAACGAGAATCTGGAAAAGAAGTGCTCAGGCTGTTCAGGCTGGATGCGCTTTTGCAGACCGATAAGTATTATTCAAAAGAGCAGCTTGCAGACCTGCTTGATGTTTCAATTCCTACAGTAGACCGCGACATAAAACGACTGCGCGAAGACTGGCATGCTCCGCTTGAATGGGACAGGGACAACGGCGGCTATCATTATACTTCGCAGTTTTTTAAGCTTCCGCATGTTTTTGTTACCGAAGAAGAAATGCCTGCTTATGCAATGGCCCGTAAGCTTTATAAAATGTTCCAGGATACTCCTCTTTATGAGCCGCTTTTAAAAGTTTTCCAGACCTTTGAAAATCCTGTTGAATCCCAAATGAACTACAGGGGAAATGTCAATTTTAAAACAGCCAAACCAACCGAACACAAAGCCTGGTTTGAGACCCGCATTGTAATGGGAACACGCCATGTTGCTTCGGTTGGAAGTGAAGAATGGGATACAATTCTAGAAGCTCTTAAAAACAACTGGGTGCTGGAGTTTGATTATGCCAATGTAACATCCGACAAAAAAACAAAATCGCGCACAATTGAACCATGGCAGCTTATTTACGATAACGAACAGTGGTACTTAAGAGGCTTGGCTTCGCAGGATGGAAAATCTGTTAGAAAATCAATCAGGAACTTTGTAGTTCCACGCATGCAAAACCTTAAGATTTTGCCAACTCATTTTTCGTTACCCGAAGAAAAAATCTGGCAGTTAGATACCTTTGCCGTAGGATACTTTGGCGCCCTTGCCACTGAACAGATAGAAACCTACAAGTTCATTTTTCAAGGAACCGCTCTTTATTATTCCGAAGCTGAATTTGCCTACACCAAAACAGTTGAACCATACACTGGCGACATTCCTCACAAAGAAGGTGCAGTACTTGTATTCTTCCGCAGCAATCAGCCTATAGGAATCAAACGCCAGTTCTTCCCATACGGTGAGGATATAATTCCGCTTGAGCCAAAATGGTTTGTAGAAGAATGGAAAGAAACTGTGCGTGGGATGATGAAATATCTTTAACTTTGCCGGAATTTTTATTCACCAGCCAGCTTGTGATTATCATACAGACTTTTCAGGCTTTCCAAAACATCATCAGTATATTTTTGGGCATATTTGTATTCCTGAAAATAAAGTGCTCCATCGTAAAGATAAATGAAGCCTTGTTTTTCTTCATCGAGCCAGCAGGTTATTCCATTGTAGGTTTTACCTTCTAAGAGAATCTGTGGAATACTTTGTAAATTATAGCTGACACCAGAACCAATTATGTAAGAAAAATCGAATTCATTAAAAGAGCTTGGAACAGGAACCGAAATTGGAGTTTCATTGTAATAATGTGTTTCTAGCCCAAAATCGGTAGTTCGATAATAAATACCTTCTGCTTTATAAACTAAATAGTTTCCTTTGATATTGATGTAATGTTCCTCTCCATCCAAAAGATAATAGATTGTGCCCTTATCATATGTTGTCGTTGCGGCTATAAGAATATGATTTTCATCCTTGTTGTAATTATAATATGTGCCCATACCATTAAAGTAATCTGTTTTTACTCCGTCAATGTAAAAATAATTTTTGTCTAGGTTGTCACAAATTGCGTGGCCGTCAATGTCGTAGAAAATCCGAGGGAAGCTTTTTCCAAGTTCAAATTCCTGGCCGTTATAATTGTAGACCATTTTTCTATCGGAATAACAATTGCCTCCTTTATTATAGACAAACTGAAAATTGTTGTCGTCTTTATAGGCACCAAAGTAAATATCATAAGGTCCATATTTTTTTGAATCTGTCACAAAATAGTCTTCACAATGGCTATCTTTTTTAGGATATCTTAAGATATGAGTTTCTTCATCGTATTCGGATTCTGGCTGGTCGTTATTATTTGAATCAGCTTCATCAGAATCTTCTTCATCCGCTTGTGCAATTGCATTTAATATCTGGCTAATTTCATCTTGAGTCATAGGTTTTTTATCATCAGCAGAATCATCCTCTTTATCTACATTCCATTTGAAGTCCTTTATTGATATTTCCAAACGGGGCTTTTCATGAATACACGTAGAACCATAAAAATTGATATGAGGCTTTGTCTTAAAAGGCCCTGACTCTCCTTGAGCATCATGAACATAATAGTTGATTACTCCATCTTTTATCTTGCCATAAAAGTAAGCAATTCCGTCCTTAAAACAAAAGGTTTTTAAAATAAAGTCTGCATCTGTCTTACAAAGAAAAATTGGTTTGTTCATAAATATCCTCCTGTTATGTTGTGTCGCAATATTAATATAGTGGGTTTTTACGCCGCCATTCCATCCATTTGATTTCTGAGTTTTGAAAGTGCGCGTTCTTTTACATAGTGAACGTACTGCTTTGACTCACCAAGAGCTTTGCCAATTTCGGCAAGAGAATAGGGGCGCTTGTATTGCAAAAGGCCGTAAGACATACAGATGATGTCTTTTTCAATAGGGTCGAGCTTTGCAAGATTTTCGTAAAGCGACTGCTTTTGGATTCGGTAAACTGCGGTTTCTTCCGGTGTGTAAGAAGCGGTGTCCTGAATGCAGGAAAGTCTTGTTTCACCAAACTCGCCGCCTGTTGATTCATCAAGGCTAAGGCAAGGGGTAGTTTCGGCAAAGAGCTCGGCAATCAACTTTACATCCAAGCCTGTTTTGGCCGCAAGCTTTTTATGAAGTTCTTCCTGACTGCAGTCGGTGTTGATTTTCTTCATAGCCTTATTGATTTTCAGAATCATTCTAAGGCGTTCATCACTCTGGCGCTGAACATAGCCGCTTTTATTGCGGGAAGAAACAATTTCGTTCATGATGTACATTTTGGCAAGGGTAATAACCTTATAACCGCGAGAAAAATCAAAGTGGTCAATTGCTTTGATGAGGCCAATAACTGCCTCTTCGTCAACCTCATCATTTGTGAGGCCAAGACCATAAAAGGTTTTGGCATAACTTAGAGCATAGCGGATATTTGCACGAATCAAAGTTTCGCGGGCCTTCTTGTTACCTGCAGCAGCCTTCTGGGCCAGAGAAAGCTCTTCTGCTTTTGAAAGTGGGTCAATTGAAGCACTGTAAAGTGTAAACATAGAACAAGAAATGTGATTATTAAACATAGACGCCTCCTAAAAAATTTTTAAAGAAATTTATATACATAGAAGATACGTACGTAACCCGATAAGTTCAAAAACTCGGGAAATTTGCGTAGAAACCTTTAAACTTTTACTGAGAAGGAGTTACTTAATGTTTTTGATTTGTGATTTCATTGTCACATCTAAAGCCGATGTAACAAAGCCTCTGATTGCCGATTCACAGCGTGAACAAAGTGTGTGAATGAATAGAGTGGTTTTTTGCATAACGTATAATATAGGCATATTTTCTCCAATCGTCAATTTTTTTTTAAAAAAAATTTTCAAATTCTTCAAATATAACTCCATAAATAACCCCTATGATAATTATAGAAGGTGACAATATCAAATAGTGATATTGGAATAAAAAATGTGATATAATTTTTAAGAGCTACTGCTTAAGGAAAACTGTGAACAACGATTACGAACTTTTAGAAACATTCACAAAAGATAAAGAAACCTGGTCCTACCTGCGCCACAAAAAGACCGGACTTGAAATTGCATATCATCAGTGCGAAACTCAGGAATCAGGATTTTCATTTACTTTCAGAACTCCGGTTGAAGATCAGTATTTGGGCACTAGTCATGTGCTGGAGCATTGTGTTCTTACGGGATCACAGAAGTATGATGTAAATTCTTGGGAATTATTGAGTTTTTCTTTATTTACTTCAAGCAATGCTTTTACAGATGAATACAGTACTACATATTTTTTTAATTCAATTGAGGAAGAAGATGTTTTTAAGTTCATTCCCATTTTAGCAGATTATGTTTTCTTTCCAAGTCTTACAGAAGAAGCCTTTATGCAGGAAGGTTTCCGCGTAGAGTTTGATGAAAAAGGAGATGGTCGAAAAAAAGATATCGTCAGTGTTATTTATAATGAGATGAGAACCCGTGCTCCAAATACTTATTGTGTTGGTGGAATCTATTATAAACTGCATGAACTCACAAATGAAAAAATCAGAGAATATCATAAAAAATATTACAAGCCCGATAATTGTCTTTTTTCTTATAAAGGAACAGCTTCTTTAGATGATGTTCTTTTACAACTGAATAAATTCATTCCGGTGCTTGAAGAAAAATTCAAATCGCCACAAACGTTGCAAAGAAAGAATCTTTCGCTCAAAGATTTTCTGAAGAAAATGGCAGACGATGAAATTTCTGATGACTTTAGAATTTTCTGGAGTGACGAAGAAGAAGATTTTACACCTGCTCCTGTGCCTCCCAAAAAAACTGTAACTCAAATTATTCCGGAATATCTTTCAAAGTTTACTCCGCAGGAATATCAGCAAAAACTTGAAAAGCTTCATAAGTGGCAGTCAAGAAATGTGAGGGAGACAGCCTATAAAATAATGGAGCCCCATAATATTATTGATTACGAAATTGAACTTAATAACCCCGAAGAAAGTTTGTGGCAAGATTTTGAAAAACATAAACGATCAATTGAATCACGCGATAAATATCATCCTGATGTTTATACAGAAATTAATAAAAACTCCTGCAGCCTTTATCTTAGAGCGTCACAATTGTTAAGCCGTGAATATTATGCTGAATATTCTTTGATGTTCTTTTTGCAATATTATCTTCCTCTAAAACTTCGAAAGCTTGGCAGAATTTACAACGGCGGCTTTTTCTACCAGTATCCTGCTGATTTTGTCATGATCACAGATTCAACAGACAAACCGCAAAAAACAATAGAAGACATAAAATATAGTTTTAAAGAAATTGCCGATTACAATTTCACTGAAAAAGATGTGCTTTCAATAAAATATATGATTTATTCTTTTCTGTTTTCCCAGAAACACCCGAGATTTTATTTTACCGAAGAAATTTTTTCCATAAAGCCAGAAGAACTTCAGCGGGCTGCTGTAAGGTTTCGCGATATGATTTTTCCTTCTGTGAAGCCTTTGAAGGATGAAGGGGAGTATTATAGGTTGGGGGATGTGATAAAATAATTTTCCACTAAAATAAATTACTGGGATAATCAAAAATTATTGAAAATTCAAATTTTACTGTTATACTTATATTTAAACTTTATTTAATAATTTGTAAGGAATATTAAATGACTGAAAACCAAAATAATGTATCTATCGATTTTACTGAATTCAAAGAAATTATTAATAAAATAAAAGAAAATGATAATTCAACAAAAAATATTTTCAAGATTCTTCATCAAGAAACATATGAAAATAAACATTCGATTTTTTTAGGCTGGTTGTTTAATCGATTTGCTAGCCATGGGATAAAGAGTAATTTTGCTCAAGCTTTTTTTGATAAAGTATTTGAATTAAACAATAAAGAAATTAAAATTGATGCTTCCAAAATCCAGAATATTATACTCGAGAAAAGAATTAATGGTGAAAAACAAATAAAAGAAAAAAAAGATAAAAGAAGAATTGATATTCTTATCGAAGGTTCAGATTTTGTCTATGTTATTGAAAATAAATATGGTTCTTCTGAACATAACGGACAATGTAAGGATTATAGAGACTATGTTGAAAACGAGGTAAAATATAAAAACTTCGATAAAGAATTTGTTTTCTTAGATATACATATGCCTAAGGATTTTAAAGATAATCCAAACTACGCAAATTACGATTTTATCTCATATCATGAGATAAAAGAAATATTAAATGGATTTCTAGATAAAATAAAAGATGAACCACAAAAAACTTTTATTACACAATATATTGAAATTTTAAATGATCTTTATATAAGCAGGAAAGAAAACTTAGAGATAAAAAATTATTTTGATAATAACTTTACTATAGACAAAATATTGAAAATTTGTGCTATTACTGATGAAGAATATGAAAGTTTAGAATTCGATGAAAAACGATTTGTAGATGTTATAAAGAATTATTATCAAATAAAGAAAAATGAAAATGATAAAATAATATTGGAATGTTTACAGAACATTTGTCAGGATAAAGATTTCTTTAAGAGTGATTATGGACAAAAAAAAGAAATGTATGCACATACTATTCCTGTTTTGTTAGATTTTTTGTCTACGAATTATTTACCAGATTATTTATTTAAAGCCCAGGAATTATTACTTAAAGATAAAGAATATTTACTAACAAAAAAAGACATAATAACCCAAGCTGAAAAAGAAAAATATAAATCACTAAAAGCAAACAAAGAATCAATAAAGAAAGAGAGAAACAGATTAAAATATCTCGCAGAAAAAACAGATAGAAAACAAAAAGAAGAAGATGAATATAAAAAATTAAAAGCAAAAATAGATCAAATTGAAAAAGAGGAAAAGAAATACAAAGATTTAACTGAAAAAACAGAAAGAACAACAGAAGAAGAAGCAAAGTTTAAAGAGTTTGAAATAAAAAAGGAACAAAAACAAAAAGAGGATGAAGAATACATTTCTTTAGACAAAAAATTTAAAAACCTTAAGAAAGTTATGAAAAAGGAAAAAGGAATCGAGAAAAGAAATAAAGATGAAATTCCTTTCCAAACAATTGATTATGTAGGACCAAGTGCTGAATGTGAACATATAACAATTGATATATTAGCTGGGTATATACCTATATATTCAAAATACATATGTAATACATTAACAGATGAAGAACAGATGAAAAAAATTTTTGATCTGAAAGATGAAAAAAATTGGAAAATAGAATTTCTATTTTATATTAGAAATGGTTCTGGTAGTTTTATTTCGATTAAAGAATCTGATAATGATAACGACGTTGCTAAAAAGGAACTTAAGATTGAAAATCCAAAAGAATTATTTAATGTATTGAATATGTTAAAAAAGTTTTATGAAGCAAATGGCAGACTGCTATCTTTTGCATTATCGAAAAATCAAGAAAAAAATGAGGAGGAATTAAACAAACTTCTTTCATATTTTAAGGATTTTAAATTTAAAGATTCAAATATATCAATAAAACAATTACTTTCGACTATTATTTCTACAAATAAATATGAAGAAATTTTAATTGGTTGCGCAATAGATTTGAAATATGTAATAGAAGACATAGATTTAAATACAATAGACAAAGACAAGGATACCATTAAACAAAAACTTCAGGAAATATTTTATAAGAAAACAATTGAAGGAACCAAAGTTTATAATTATCATAAATGGTTTGAAGATAAAATCTTTCTCAAAGATCTTAAGGAACAGTACGTAATAGAAGAATGAGGCTTACTGTATTTCTTTATAATAAAGTATAAATTAATCTTATAAAATGTATTTCAAGAATACAAGATTTTGGAAATATGTTATAATTCATATTTATCAGGAGCAAAAAAATGACAAACATGACCGATTCAATCAGAATACTTCTTAAAGCTTATGGCGAAGAACTATCTTTAGACAAGATAATGATAATTCTTGCAAAGAAAGATGAAAAATTACGAGAGGAAATTCGGCAAACAATTCCAGAATTGCTTGCTTCAAAATCAATAATCCAGATAGGTGAAGATACATACAAGACAGCTTGTGAGCAGAAACCTAATTATTTCTTTGTTTTCCAGAATAATTCATACCAGGAAGAACAAAAGGCCAGCTGTCTTTTCTGTTCTCATTCTCCAGAGAATCATACTGTAGTACATTGGGAAAGCATAGATGCTGTTCGTAAGGGAGATATTATTTTCCATGAATGTGGTAACACCATTAGCGCAATAAGTGAAGTTCAGGCGGAAGCAAGGGATGCAATCAGACCATATTCATATAAGGGGAGAGACCCTGATCATGGCAGAAAAATTGAAACAATGTATGTAAATCTTAAAACTCAGATTGATCCACTTAACCTGAAAGATACATTATATCCGGCACAACCAGAAAAAGTTGCGCCATTCAATAAGAATGGAAAGGGAAATGAAGGCTATCTTTTTTATTTTAATGAAGCGTGTGCAAAGATTATTATCGAAGGAATCATTAAGAATTTTAGATAGTTTTGAATAAACACATTCACTATTTTTATAAGAAAATCCAGTTTGAACTATCAAGCTGGATTTTTTTTAACAAATTTCCAAAATTTTTGAATTTTTCCTCTCATCTACGTATATATCTAATGAATCCTATATTTTAAAAAAATTTAGGTATGTTCTTTGACATTTTCAGGGAAGGTTTTATTTGACACCAAATTTTTATTTAACAGGAGGCGTTTATGAACACAGTTTCAAAGCTCATTATTTTGATGAGTTTAATTGGCGAAAATTTTGGCCAAAAATTTCTTCTTTACGATTTCAAATTCCCCACTATATTTTTTTCCTGCGGCGGGGAGATAAATGGTTTTTTGAAATTATTAGAGAAGGATTAATTTGGGTAAATATTATTTAGCAAATTTATAAGGAGATAGCATATGAAAGGAATCAGAATGGAGTACAGAGCCTGTCCGGAATGTACTTATCCGTTGCGCTCTTATATGAGCATTGAAGGGGAGATAACTTATGTTGTCTCTAAATGCAGTAACTGCAGATGCACTTATACCAGAAAACGAAAAGTCAAAGATAAAAAAGTGGCATAATAAAAAAAGAATGAAACTAAAATATAGACACCCGGACCTAGTTTGCCTTATTGCAGCAGGTTTGGACGAGTTTTAGCTGGAGCTTTTTTCCCATCTAAGTAGTTGAGGGTTTTGGAGCTCCGTTTTTATAGGAGATATTATTATGAGATACGAAATGAACAAGAACAAAATCAACACAGACGATTACACAAAGCTTATGCTTTATAGTCTTGCAGGACGATTTGTGATTCTGCATGAAGTACTGCTTCCAGAATACAAGCGATTCATTGGCCAAAATAATCTTGCGCTTACAAAGCTCTACCGCTTTATGCAGGGTGTTTCTAAAAAGCTTGCTAACAGACTTCGCAGGACAGGCGCTCTGGTTATTGCCGAGTCTCCCTTTGCCGGTCTTCGGAATCGTCTTTGCATTCTTTTGCCTTACAACAAAAAGCGTATGTTCCTGAATCTTGCTACAGACCTTTACAAAGTGTCTACATTCGAAAAAGTTCTACAGGTTCCGTTTTGTGATCCTGAACTCAAGTTTGATTTTGATCTTGCAGCTCTTAAGGCCCGCGAGATTCAGGTTCAGACAGGAGATGTTGATTTGTCGCTTATAACTTCAAATAAGCCTGACAAATTCGAACAGCTCAAAAAGCAGGCAGAAAACGCCTTTAAGACAATCGAAACAAAAGAAGATTTAAGTTTGTTTCTACAGCAGTTCTTTAATTTTGAGGAGGATATAAATGATTGCTTCAAACTCTAACAAAGTCTATGACTTTACTCTCTTAAACCAAATTTTCAAAGGAGCAGAAATTATGAAAAAAGCACAGGAACTTAAGAAGTTTTCACCATTTGATCTTAGATTCTTTATGATTCATCCGGACCAGCCACAAGGCCGCTACGAAGAAATGGATATTGTTACTGGCGAGGCATGTTTATTTTACTGGGGCAAACCGTTTTATGTTATTACAGACGAAGGTTACCTTAATCACACTATAAAAGATGAAGAGCTTGAAAATTGTCTGGCGCAGCTTAAGAAGGATGAGTTTCTTCAGGCTATCTTCTGTCCGCCAACAAAAGAAGCGCTAAAGACTATTTACACAATGACTCCGGATATTCGTATTGCCGGAACTTTTTCTTCCTGCGGAAAATACACAGCTTCAGAAAAAGAATTCTTCAGTCAGGAAGAACTAGTGGAAAAGGTTTGCAGGTGTTATAATACTTAAAGAGGTTTTTAATGCCAAGCAAGATTTCCGGAATAACAAGTATAGGTTACGACTCATCCCGTGTACAACCCGTCCGCCGCCACACAAAAGCCGAAGTTGACGCCATCTTTGATGCAGTTGAAGAACAGGAAAAAGACCGCGCCGAAATCCGCGAGTATCTTGCAAAATTTCCAAATCCTAATCATCTTTCTTTTTCTGAACTTCTTGCCCAGAATAAAGCCGGCGCCCAGGGTGACGATGATGAAGGCTATGTGCTTGATATTGGGAGTAAATAAATGATTTTAATAATTGAAAGTGTAATCCTGTGCGCGGTATTTACCTTGTTTATTTTTTAATTTGCGACAACTCAAACATATTGACAATCATCTATATATCATTTATATTATAACACATAGATAACTATCAATATGAGGTTGCTTATGAAAGATTCAGAAATCGCTGTAATCTGTAAGGCTCTTGGAGATGAAAACCGGGTTCAGATTATAAAAATGCTCACAGGCGGCGAGTTGTGTGCCTGTAAAATTCTTGATGCTTTTAATATTACTCAGCCAACACTTTCTCACCACATGAAGATTTTGACAGACTGTAGTCTTGTGAATTCCAGAAAAGAAGGGAAGTGGACTTATTATTCAATTAATTGTGAAAAGTTTTCGGACTTCAAAAATGCGATATCAGAGTTTACTTGTACCATCGCCACTCCAAAAAAA